>JBIIQM010000037.1:0-28260 GCA_044342075.1 Pirellulales bacterium | reverse complement strand
CTGCGCAACGGCGGCCGCGCAGGGCTCGATCAGGACCGCGAAGAGCAGGGCGAGAGCGGGTCTGGCGCGAGACATCGGCGACCTCCCGGAGCCCGGAAGTCTAAGCCCTGCGCCGCTACGGCCGGTAGGCCAATCCGCAGCCGCGCGCTCACCGGCGGTTTACACGCGGGCGAGGATGAGCGACGCGTTGTGGCCGCCGAAGCCGAAGCTGTTGCTCATGGCCACGTCCACCTTCGCGTCGCGGGCGACCTTCGGCGTGTAGTCGAGGTCGCACTCCGGATCGGGGTTGTCGAGGTTGATCGTCGGCGCGATCACGCCGCGGCTCATCGTGAGGGAGCAGACGACCAGCTCGATGCCGCCGCTGGCGCCGAGCGTGTGGCCGAGCTGGCTCTTCGTGCTCGAGATCGCGACCCGCCGGGCATGGTCGCCAAAGACCCGCTTCACGGCCTTCGTCTCGGCCTTGTCGCCGAGCGGCGTGCTGGTGCCGTGCGCGTTGATGTAGTGCACGGCGTCGGGGGAAAGCCCCGCGTCGTGGAGGGCCATCGCCATGGCCTGCGCCGCGCCACGCCCCTCGTCGTCAGGCTGCGTGATGTGGCCGGCGTCACCGCTGGCGCCATAGCCCTTGAGCTCGGCGTAGATCCTGGCGCCGCGCTTCCGGGCGTGCTCGAGCTCCTCGACCACCACGACACCCGCGCCCTCGGCGAGCACGAAGCCGTCGCGATCGACGTCGAATGGCCGGCTCGCCTGCTGCGGCGCGTCGGTGCGAAACGACAGGGCCCGCATGTTTTGAAATCCGGCCAGACCGATCGGCGTGAGGGCGGCCTCGCTGGCCCCCGTCACCATCACGTCGGCGTCGCCATATTGGATCGCCCGCAGGGCGCTGCCGATCGAATTGGCGGCGCTGGCGCAGGCCGTGGCGACCGCGAAGTTGGGCCCCTTGATGCCATAGAGGCTCGACACGTGGCCGCTGGCCGAGTTGACCATCAGCTTCGGGATCGTGAACGGGGAGACCTTGTCGATGCCCTTGTGGAGCAGCCGTTCCTCCTGCACCTCGAACTCCCAAAGCCCGCCGATGCCGGAGCCGATCACCACGCCGCAGCGAAACGGATCTTCCTTGGCGAAGTCGATGCCGGAGTCGGTGACCGCGTCTTTCGCGGCGGCGAGGGCGAACTGCGTGAACCGGTCGAGCCGCTTGAGCTCCTTGGGGTTGGCGATGTCCTCCTTCTCGGGCTCCCACGGCACCTGGCCGCCGAACTGAACCCGATACCCGGCGACGTCGAAGAGCGTGATCGGACCGACGCCGCTATCGCCGCGCACGATCCGATCCCAAAACACTTCGACCGCCCGGCCGAGGGAGGTCACGACCCCCACACCGGTCACAACAGCACGTCGTTTCATTCAACGCACCGTCAGCCCTGGTGCTTTTCGATGAATTCAACCGCCTGACCGACGGTCTGAATCTTCTCGGCCGCATCATCGGGAATGTTGATCTCGAACTCTTCTTCGAGCTCCATGACCAACTCAACCGTATCGAGCGAATCCGCTCCCAGGTCGTTGATGAACGACGTTTCCGGGGTGATCTGCTCCTTGCTCACCCCCAACTGGGAAGCGACGATGTCAATCACTCGATCTTGGACTGAAGCCACCTTTTGAATCCTCCTGCGAATATCGTCTCGTCAGCCGGCCGCTCTCTGCGATGCCTGACCGCCGTGCCAAGATATACCCGCTTGCCGTCCGGACTGTCCAGACCGGGCAAAACTGCGAATCCAGGGCCTGTCTCGGTGTTGCTGGGCCGGCTCGCCCAACCCGGCACGCGGCTACCTGTCCCCTCTCGGCGGACGTTCGCTGCGGACATCCTGTCCTTCGCTCACTGCATGTCCGCTCGCTTCGGCATCCTGCCTGCGCTCGCTCCCATAGCCCGCGAGAGGGCACAGGCAGCCCCGTGCCTTCCCGCTTTCGGTGATTTACCCGCTGCGGGAGGCTTCGGGTGACCCGTACCCCGCTCGCCGGCGTTGCTGACTAGCGCAGGCAGGATGCCGGAGCGCAGTCAGCACCGAGCGAGCGGAGGGCATGGATGCCCGCAGCGAGCGTCCGGCGACGGGGTACGGGTCACCCGAAGCCGGGTTGGGCGCGTGGCCCAGGTTTACCCGATCAGGCCGCCGTCGATCGTGAGCACCTGGGCGGTGATGTAGGCCGAGGAGGGCGCCGCGAGGAAGAGGACCGCGTCGGCGATCTCCCAGGCCTCGCCGAGTCGCTTCGCCGGCACCCGCTTCTTCACCTCGTCGAGCAGCGCCGGGCCGAGCGCGGCGGTCATGTCGCTGGCGATGAAGCCGGGAGCGACGGCGTTGACCGTGATCTTGCGGCCCGCGAGCTCCTTGGCGACGGTCCGCGTGAGACCCACGAGCCCCGCCTTCGAAGCCGAATAGTTGGCCTGGCCGGGATTGCCGATGAGCCCCGAAACGCTGGCCACATTGATGATCCGGCCGTAACGCTGCTGCATCATCGGCCGGCTGGCCGCCCGCATGAAGAGGAAGGGGCCGCGGAGATTCGTCGTGAGCACCTCGTCCCACTCCTCGTCGCTCATCCGCGGCAGGAGCGTGTCGCGGGTGACGCCCGCGTTGTTGACGAGCACGTCGATCCGGCCGAGTTTCGCATGGATCGCGTCCACGACCGCGGTGACGTTTTCCGGCTTCGAGACGTCGCAGGGAAAAGACTCGGCCTTGCCGCCCGCCGCGCGGATGCCGGCGGCCACCTCGTCGAGCTTCGCGGCACTGCGGGCGACGAGCGCCACCGTCGCGCCGCTGGCCGCGAGGGCCTCGGCGATCGCCCGGCCGATGCCCTGGGAGGCGCCGGTCACGATCGCAACCTGCCCCGAGAGATCCACCTGGAGCCGCTTCGGCTCCGTCACCTGCTTGCCGTCGTCAGCCATGATGGGCTCCTTGTCTCGCGGGGATGAAATCGTGGAAATTGGTGGTGATGGTCAGTCGAGCACGCCATGGCAGGCGGCGGTCCGGTCGATCCGTTTCATGAGCCCGCGCAACACGCGGCCGGGACCGACCTCCCAGAACGTCCGCACGCCCTGGCCGAGCAGGTATTCCATCGAGGAATGCCACTCGACCACGCCGACCACCTGCCGGGCGAGGAGGCTGCGAATCTCGCTTGGATCGTGGTGCGGGCGGGCATCGACGTTGCTGACGACCGGAATCCGCGGCGACCGGACATTCGCCTTCGCGAGCGCCTCGGTCAGCCGCTCGACGGCCGGCTGCATGAGTACGGTATGGAAGGCGCCGGCGACGTCGAGCGCGACGCACTTCATCGCGCCGGCGGCCGTCGCGGCGACCTCGAGCCGGCGGCATGCCTCAGCCGAGCCGGAGGCCACCACGTTGCCGGGGCAGAGGACGTTGGCCACCTCGAGCACGTCGGCGCCGCGGCATTCGTCGCAGAGCTTGGCCACCGCAGCCCGATCGAGGCCGAGCACGGCCACCATCGCGCCCGGCCGCAGTTCGGCGCATTCCTGCATCGCCCGGCCGCGGACATCGACCAGCCGCACGGCATCGTCGAAATCAAGCGCGCCAGCAAACACGAGCGCCGTGTATTCGCCGAGCGAAAGCCCGGCCGTCAGGGCGGCCTGTTCGAGCGGAGCCGGGTCGCGGCTCTTCAAGACCTCGAGGGCGGCCAGGCTCGTGACGAGAATCGCCGGCTGGCTCACGGCCGTGGTGTTGAGCTTTTCCGCCGGCCCCGACGCGCAGATCGCCGCGAGGTCGTAGCCGAGGATATCGGATGCCCGGCGGAAGAGATCGCGGGCCGCAGGGAGGCTCTCGCACCAGTCGCCCACCATGCCGACCGACTGGGCGCCCTGACCGGGAAACACGAGCGCCGTCTTGCCGTCACCGGCCTGCCCGTCAGCTGCCAAGGCTTATTCCCCGGTCTTGATGACTGCGCGGCCCATGTAGTGGCCGCAGCTGCCGCAGATGCGATGCGTGGGGACCGCCTTGCCGCAGTTGGAGCAGAACGTCAGCTGCCGCGGGGTGAGGAAATCATGGGCGCGGCGGGAACGGGTCTTTTGATTCGATTGACGTCGCTTGGGAACTGCCATGGGGTCACCTGGAAATACTGTGTTTCAAGCCCGAGAATCTAGCCGCCGACACACCGAGAGGTCAATCGGGCCTGAAAAACGAGGGGCTTCAGAAGAGCCTTGCCTGTCCGCCGGCCTGCGGCGGCGTGCCGAGGTGCTCCTCGCCGCGGGGCGTGATCCGGCGGCCGCGGGGCGTGCGGACCACCAATTCGCACCGCAGCAGGAAGGGCTCGACGTCGTCTTCGATCGTGTCGGCGGCCGAGCTCATCGTGTGGGCGATCGCCTCGATGCCCACCGGACCGCCGCCGAAGACCCGCTGGATCGTGTCGAGATATTTGCGGTCGAAGCCGTCGAGACCGAGCTCGTCGATCCCCTGCATCTCGAGGGCCGAGCGGGCGACCTCGATGTCGATGCGACCGTCGGCGCGGCTCGTGGAATAGTCGCGAATCCACCGCAGCCGATTGTTGGCCAGCCGGGGCGTGCCGCGGCTGCGGCGGGCGATCTCGTCGGCCGACGCGTCGTCCATCGGCATCTGCAGCTTCACCGCCGACCGCCGCACGATCTCCGCCAGCTCTTCGGGGGTGTAGTAGTCGAGATGCTCGCGAATCACGAACCTGTCGCGGAGCGGCGCCGAGATCAGCCCGGCCCGCGTCGTGGCCCCGACGAGCGTGAACGGACGCAGCGGCATGTTGATCGTGCGGGCGGCCACGCCGTCGCCGAGCGTGATGTCGATCCGGAAATCCTCCATCGCGGGATAGAGAAACTCCTCGACCGCGATCGGCAGCCGGTGGATCTCGTCGATGAAAAGGACCGACCCCTCCGACGCATTCGTGAGATACGGCAGCAGATCCTTGGGCGCCGCCAAGGCCGCGCCGCTGGCGATCTGGAGCGTGGTGCCGAGCTCCCGCGGGATGCAGGTGGCGAACGTCGTCTTGCCGAGGCCGGGCGGACCGTCGAGCAGGATGTGGCCGAGCGTCTCGCCGCGCTTTCGCGACGCGTCGATCGCGATCTCGAGCCGCTCGTAGACGGCCCGCTGGCCGACCATCTCCGCCATGCGCTGCGGCCTCAGCGCGCGGTCCTCGGGCGGCTGCTCCTCGGCGGCTTGGATGCTCGGTTCGCGGAATGATTCCATGGGCTTCACCTGACGCACAGCCTAAACGATTTGCGGCTCACCGCGGCTTGTGCATCTGCCGGTAGATGGCCTCGAGCGCCTCCTGCACGTCCTTAAACTTCTTTTTCTGCTCGCGGAGGGCGTCGACGAGGCGACGGGCGTCGCTGTCGGAATGGCCAAGCGACCGGAGCACCTCGAAGGTTTCGGAGAGCACGTCGCCGGCGCCAGACTCCCCCGGCGCCTCGCGGGCCACCAGGAGCGCGAATTTCGGCATCCGGCGGCGAAGCTTGGCGATCATCCGCTCCGCCGTGGCGGCGCCGATGCCCGGAAGCGTGGCGAGGAGCTTGGCGTCTTGTTCGTCGATCGCCGTGGCGATCTCGCCGACGGGCCGCACCATGGCGCGAAGCGCCTTCCGCACCCCCACGCCATCGACCTCGCAGATGAGATCGAAAAACTCCCGCTCGACCTCGGAAAGAAAGCCGACGATCCGGGGAACGAGATTGCCGCGGCCGGGCGTGCCTTCGAGGAACTGGAGCGTGTGGAGTGTCACCGGCTGGCCGAGCTTCGGCTGCAAGCCACGGCGAACGAGCTCCGGCACGAGCACCTCGTGGACGATCGGTCCCACCGCCAATTCGACGCTGTTGGCCCCGGTGTCGATCCGCTCGAGCGTGCCGGAAATCTTCGTGATCATGCGCGGGAACTCCTGATCCTCACGATGGAGGTGCCGAAGAGCAGCGGACGCAGCCGCAGGTGGTAATCGGTCAGGGCCACGGCAAGGGCGTCGGCGGCGTCGGCCGGCTCGGGCTTCGACGCGAGGCCGAGTTCCCGCTGCACCGCCGCCTGAATCTGTTCCTTGCCGGCATGGCCACTGCCCGCAAGCGTGCTCTTCACGCGATTGGGAAGATAGTGATGGACGCCGAGGCCCGCCTGCGCGCCCGCCAGGCAGATCACGCCGCGGGCATGCGCCAAGAGGATCGCCGCCTTGGGAAACCGCGCATGGGCAAAAACCTGCTCGATGGCCATCGCGGAGGGCTTGAAGGCCTCGATCACCTCCCGCACGCCGTTATGAATCGTTTGCAGCCGGTCCTCGAGCGTCTCCCCCTTCGACCGCACGGTGCCCGCCTCGATGAGCCGCACGCTCGCCCCATGGCATTCGACGACACCGTATCCGGTGACGTTGAGGCCGGGATCGAACCCGACGACGCGCTGCATGCCCGACAGGCTTTCCATGCCGGAAGCCTAGCCGCCGCGCCGGAAATGCCCCAAGCCCAGTCCCGCCGCCTGTTCGCTCTGGCCGGAGCGTCAACTCGCCCAACCCGGCACGGGCTGCCTGTACCCTCTCGGCGGACGTTCGCTGCGGACGTCCTGCCGTGAAGCTTTTCAATACACCCCGCTGGGCTCGAACCAGCAACCTTCGGTTCCGTAGACCGATGCTCTATCCAATTGAGCTAGGGGTGCAACTGATGTCGGAAGAATACCCGAACCGGGGCCGGGTTTCCACCGCAAACGCTATGACTCGCGTGGCACGAGGAAGCCGTCGCCGTCCACGTCGAAGGCGTTGGCGAGCAGCACCGCCGCCGGGGCGGCGCCATCGGCCGCCTGCGGCAGCGTGGCGGCGATCACGAGCGTGCGGCCTTCGCCGGTCGCGATGCCACCGCCCGGAAGGGGCTCCCGCCCGAGTCGCTCGCGGTCGCTGGCCCGCGGCCAGACGACGACTCCATTGAGCACGCGGCCCACCGTGTCGCGTTTGAGCGTGACCTCGTGATCGACGGACCGGGCCGGCGGCGTGTTCATCGCCACGAGCCCGCGGGCCTCCCGCGGCGCGAAGGCGACGACCGGCTCCACGCCATGCCGCTCGAGAAAGGCCGCCGCGGCCTGCGTGGCCCGCGGCAGATCCGCCAGGTCGTCGATCGGCATGACCACCGCTTCGAGCGCCCCTCGCAGCGGGGGCACGGGAGCATCGTCGTCCGCCGGTAGCATCGCCACCGCCGCGACCTGATCGATCCGCGCGAGCCAGATCGACATCTTCTCCCGCGACAGCGTGCCGCGGAGCTCGCGCGAGGAAACGTGCCGCCCATCGACGAGCTGCGTTTCGATCCCGAGCAATCGGCCCGCGTGGGTGCCGAGCGAATCGTGGAGCGGGTCGCCGACCGCGAGCGACGCGAGCATCCGATCGCCGCGCCGCACGAGGCAGGCGCCGTCGAAGGCCTCGGCCGTCGCGGCACATGCGGCCCAGTCGGCGCCGGCCGGGCCGCCGCGCCATGCCGCCCGCATCCGGTCGCGCACGCTCGTCGCCGTCAGCTCCTGCAGCGCGAGGCGGGCATCATTCGGATGCGTGCCGACGGGCAGGGCGGGGCCGAAGCGGAGCGTCAGCGGCCGACGAAATCCGGCCAGGCCGCCGCCGAAGAAGAGCCGCGGCCGCTTGGTGAAATAGCGGCCCTCGGAAAAGGAGAGCAGGCTGCCCCACATGCCGTCGATGTGCAGCGGCACGATCGGCGCCTCGACCCGGTCGAGCAGCCATTCGAGCCCGCGCTTGAAGCCGAGGATTTGGCCGGTCCGCGAGATGCCGCCTTCGCAGAAGATGCCGATGACGTCGCCGTCGGCGAGCCCCGACTGGATCGTCTTGAGCGCCTGGCCGATCGACTTGGGCCGCGGATCGAAGAGGATGAATCGCCACTGGTCGGCGAGCATCCGCAGGAATTTGCCGCGGATGTTGGGGCCGTAGACGACCATCCGCACCGGCCGCGGGCTGGCGAGCACGACGATGAATCCGTCGAGCCACGAGAGGTGGTTGGCCACGATGACGGCCGGCCCGGCGGCGGGAAGGCATTCCGCGCCGCGCACTCGAAAGCGGTAGAGCGCGTGCACGATGGCGGAGACGAGCGTCCGCAGCGAAGCCCTGGGCGCCGCATAGATCGCGACGGCCGCCGCCCCGAGAGAGACCACGCCGAAGATGCCGAAGATGCCCCGCGCGGAGATGAGCGGGCTGGCCGCCTCACCGACGGGGCTGCGGAGCGCGCCGTAGAGCGTCGAGGCGGCAAAAATGCCGGCGAACGTGAGCAGGTTCGTCGCGGCCAGGAGGGCGCCGCGGCGGGCCGCCGGGCTGCGTTCCTGAAACGCGGCCTCGAGCGGCACGTCGAACATCCCGGCGCCGATGCCGAGCACGAGCAGCGCCGCCGCCGCCGACCACCAGGCGAAGCTGGCGCCCTCGCCGAAGATCGTCGGCGGCGAGAGGGCCAGGAAGAACGAGGCGGCCGCCATCAGTGCCCCGCCGGCCGGCACGAGCCCGAGATTCACGCCGTGGCCCGAGAGCCGGCCGGCGAGCAGGCTGCCCAGGCCGATGCCACTCACCAGCGCGAGCAAGAGCGGCACGATCTGCCCTTGCGACGTGGCTCCGGCCTCCGTCGCAAACTGATCGACGTTGAGCTGGGCGACGGCACCGAGCGCCCAGAAGAAGACGATGCCTGCGGCCGCCGCGGCGAGCTCGCGTGCACGAAACAGTTCGACGAGATCGTCCTTGGTGCGGGCAAGCGCATTCCACGGGGCGGGCGCCGCGGGGTCGGCCGCGGGCCGCGGCACGAGCCAGAGCGATGCCAGCCATCCGGCCGCCGCAAGACCGACGAGCACGACGGCCGCCGGCACCGCGTGGGCCCAGAGCGGCGCGGAATGGAGTTCGCCCGGGCCCGGCACGGGCGTCCCGTCGGCCAGCCAATTGCCCCCTGCCATGCCGACGAGCGTGGCGGCGAGCGTGGCCATCGCAAAGAGCCCGTTGGCATTCGAGAGTCGGCTTGTCGGCACGCTCTCGGGGATCGTGCCGATCACGCTCGGCGCGAGGAGCGCTGCCTGGCAGCCGATCACGACCACGCTCGCCAACAAGAGCCAGAGTCCGCCGGGCAGACCGAGATACGTTCCCCCCGACCGCACGCCCCACGCGACCGCCGCCGCGGCCCCAGCCGCGATGACGATCTCGGCAAACTTGCACCAGACGATCACCGACCGCTTCGGATGGCGGTCGGCCAAATACCCCGCCAGCCAGGCCAGCGCCACGAAGGGGAGCACGAACCCCGCCGTGCCGATCGTCAGCACGAGCCAGACCTGCGATTCGGCGACCGCCTTCTTGCCGAGGCCGATCGCCAGCCACCGCAGGACATTGTCATTGACCACCGTCAGCACGCGCAGCGCGACGAGCGGCAGGAATCCACGGGAGATCTGTTCCAAAGTGTCGCCTCGGTGTCCCGGTCAGCCAGTTTCGTGGAAACCACAAAAAGACGTTCCAAACGCCTGCCAAGACGACGCGACCCACCCAGTTTCCGGGGCAGCGCGGTGGACTTTGACGCGCGTTTGCAGGCCAATTTTTTCGAGCGTATTCTCCATGGATCACACGCGTGGGAACAAGGCCGTTTCGGCACCCCTCCTTTTAAAGCGAATGGAAGCCATGCACCTCCCCAGTCTTCGCGGCCGGTTGGGCCGTGTTTTCGCCGCCGCCGCCCTCTGTTTTGTCTCGGCCCAGGTCGCCGAGGCGCAGGTCGTCGTCTACCGCCCGGTGGTGCCGATGTTCGCGCCGGCCGCTGGCCCCTATGTCGCCAACTACACGCCCGCTGGCAACTATGCCGCCGTGACGGCCTTCACGCCCGCCGTCATTCAGACGGCGGCCATGCCCGTGGTCTCGGCGCCTGTCGTGGCCTCGATGCCGACCAGTTCGGTCGCCGTGACGAGTTACTACGCACCGGCCGTCGCCGCCCCCACCTACATCGAGCCGACCTATGCGGCCCCCGCCGCGACGACCGCCTACTACGCGCCGTCCGCGGTCGCAACGACGTCTTACTATGCCCCCGCCCCCGTCAGCACGACCTTCGTCGAGCCCGCGGTCGTCGCGGCGCCGGTGACCAGCTACTACGCTCCCGCGGCCGTCGCGGTGCCGCTCTATCGCCGCGGGCTCTTCGGCGGCCTGCGGCCCGTGCGGGCAGCCTACTACCCTTACTATTGATCGCTCGCGCTGAGCGATTCTGCTCAGCGCCCGATGTCGGCGGTCATTTCTTGACCCCCTCGCGCCACCCCCTATAGTACCGGAATTCAAAGTGATTCCGGCGGCGATCGGGCCAGAGAAGGGCGCGGATGACGCGGACGGTCAACATAATCGGCGCCGGTCCTGGCGGACTGGCCTCCGCGATGCTCCTCGCCAAGGCCGGCTTGAGAGTCCGCGTGCTCGAGCGGCTCACCGTGCCGGGCGGCCGCACCAGCACGATCGAGACGCCGGAGGGATTTCGGTTCGATCTCGGGCCGACGTTCTTTCTCTATCCGCGGGTGCTCGACGACATCTTCTCAGCCTGCGGCTACGACCTGCGGCGGGAAGTGGAGATGGTGCGGCTTGACCCGCAATACCGGCTCGTCTTCGGTGCCGGCGGCGAACTGCTCGCCACGCCCGACATCGAGCGGATGGAGGCGGAAGTCTCGAAGCTTTCGCCGGCCGACCGGGGCGCGTTCACGCGGTTCATGCACGACAACCGCGAGAAATTCGCCCGGTTCGCGCCGTTCCTTGAGCAGCCCTTCGACAGTTGGCGCGACCTGGCCAACCCCGACCTGCTCAAATTGCTGCCGCTGCTCAAGCCCTGGAAGAGCCTGGGAGCGGAGCTGGGTAGCTACTTCCACGACGAGCGGATCCGGCTGGCATTCACGTTCCAGTCGAAGTATCTCGGCATGTCGCCGTTCCGCTGCCCGAGCCTGTTTTCGATCCTCTCGTTCCTCGAATACGAACACGGCGTCTACCATCCGATCGGCGGCTGCGGCGCGGTCTCGACGGCGATGGCCAGGATCGCTGAGCAGATGGGAGTCGAGATCCATTACGGCGAGCCGGTCGAATCGCTGCGGTTCGACGGGCGGCGGGTGGCGGCGGTTCGCACCCCGGCCCGCGAATACGAGTCTGACGCGACCGTCTTCAACGCCGACTTCGCCCGCAGCATGACGAGGCTCGTGCCGGACCACCTGCGGCGGCGGTGGAGCGACCGGAAGATCGCCTCGAAGCGATTCTCCTGCTCCACGTTCATGCTCTACCTCGGCATCGAGGGGCGGTATGACGACATCTCGCACCACACCATCTACCTCTCCGAAAACTACCGCGAAAACCTGGCCGACATCGAGACGCGGCACGTGCTCGGCAGCGATCCGTCGATGTATGTGCAAAATGCCTCCGTGACCGACCCGACGCTGGCGCCGCCCGGGATGAGCACGCTCTACCTGCTTATCCCGGTCACGCATCGCCATCCCAACGTCGACTGGCGCCGCGAGGCGGCCCGCTACCGCGAAGTGGCGCTCGACCAACTCGAACGGATCGGCATCCATGGCGTCCGCGGCCGCATCCGCTACGAAAAGATGATCACGCCGGACGAGTGGCAGGATGACTACGAGATCTACCGCGGCGCCACGTTCAACCTCTCGCACGACCTCGGCCAGATGCTGCACATGCGGCCGCACAATCGCTTCGAGGATCTCGACAGCGTCTACCTCGTGGGCGGTGGAACGCACCCCGGCAGCGGCCTGCCGGTCATCTATTCGTCGGCGCGGATTACGTCGGACCTCCTGCTCGAGGACCTCGGCATCGCCGCTCCGAGCGACGCGCCCCGCCGTGATCCGCCGACCGATCGCTCCCGTCAAAACCCCCGCCATCAGCGGCCCGAAACCGCACGAACCGTTGCAGGAAGCCAATCATGATCAAGGCACGTGAAGAGAACAGGGTGGTCGTGATCGGCGGCGGGCTCGGTGGCCTGGCCGCAGCCTGCACGCTGGCGGCCCGTGGCTATGCCGTGACGCTCTGCGAGCGGAACGCATGGGTGGGAGGCAAGGCGGCCGTCCTCGCGGAGCAGGGTTTCCGTTTCGACATGGGGCCGACGATCCTCACGATTCCCGGCGTGCTCAAGCGGATCTACGCCGAGGCCGGCCGCGAACTCGAAACCGCGCTCGACCTCGTGCCCCTCGATCCGCAGTGGCGCAACTTCTTCTCCGACGGCACGACGCTCGATCTCGTCGCCGACGTGGCCAAGATGCGGGCCACGCTCGACGCCTACGCCCCCGGCACCGGCTCCGGCGAGGGCTACGCGCGATTCATGTCGCTGGCCAAGCGGCTCCATCGGCTCTCCGACGAGTTTTTCTTCTGGCGGAGCGTGGGGGGCATGAAAGACATGTTCGACCCGCGCCGCAGCATGACGCTCTCGGTCTTCAAGGAAGTGATGGGGATGCGGCCGGGCCATACCGTCGCAGGCACCGTCCGATCCTTCGTGCCCGACGAGCGGGCGGCCCAGATGCTCGACCACTTCACGCAGTATGTCGGCAGTGCCCCCGACGCCTCGCCGGCCGTGCTCTGCGGCATCGCCCACATGCAGTCGAACGACGGCGTCTGGTATCCACGCGGCGGCACCGGCGCGGTGCCGCGGGCGCTCTCGAGCCTGGCGATCGACCTCGGCGTCGACATCCGCACGCGGACGGCTGTGCGGCGGATCGTCGTCGAGGGCGGACGGGTGCGGGGCGTCGAGACGGAGCAGGGGGCCTTCATTCCGGCCGCCGCGGTGGTGAGCAACTCCGACAGCGTCCGCACCCACCGCGAGCTGGTCGATGGCACGCCGCGCGGGCGGTTTCTGGCTCGGCGGAAGTACGAGCCCGCCTGCTCGGGCGTCGTGCTCTACCTCGGCCTCGACAAGCGCTACGAGCAGCTCATCCACCACAACTTCGTCTTCTCGGAGGATCCGCACGAGGAGTTCGAGACGATCTACCGCCGCGGCGAGCCCGCGCCGGACCCCACGTGCTACGTCTGCGCCCCGGCCGTCACGGAACCGGAGGTGGCGCCCCCCGGCGGCGAGGCGCTCTATGTCTTGGTTCACACTCCGTATCTGCGGCCGCACCACGACTGGTCGAAGATGTTCGCCCCCTACCGACGCCGGATCATCGAAAAGCTCGAGCGGACGGCGGGCATGAAGGATCTCGAGAAGCACATCGTCTTCGAGCGGGCGCTCACGCCGCAGGACATCAACGACCGCTACCACGTGCTCGACGGGGCGATCTACGGCCTGGCGAGCCACGGCCGCTTCCTCGGCGCCTTCAAGCCGGCCAACCGCTCGCCCGACATCGAGGGCCTCTACCTCGCCGGCGGCTCGGCGCATCCCGGTCCAGGCATGCCGATGGTGCTGATGTCGGGCTGGATCGCAGCCGACTGCGTCGATCAGGACAAACTCGTCGAGCCGTGCGATGCCCGGCCGGCCGCCTGCGCCGTGTGACCACTCCATGCCGGACACACCGCACGAGCACGAACTGCCGCCGTTCTCGCGCCAGCGGTTCGCGTGGTTCATGCGCTACGTCACCGGATACCTACGGCGGCACTTTCATGCCGTGCGGATCTTGCGGGGCCCGGCGGGCGTGCCGGACCACCCAGACATCGCCGGGGAACCGGTGATCTTCTACACGAACCATCCCGGCTGGTGGGATCCGCTCGTCTTCCTCTGGCTCGCCCATCGGCTCTATCCCGACCGCCTCGGCTACGGGCCGATCGACGCGCGGGCGCTGGGAAAGTATCGGTTCTTCTCGACGATCGGCCTGATCGGCATCGAGCCGGGCACGTGGCGCGGATCGGCCACGTTCCTGCGTGCCGCCAAGGCCGCGAGCCTGCGGACCGACGTGATCTTCTGGATCACGTCGCAGGGGGAGTTCACCGACCCGCGGGTTCGGCCGCTGACGCTCCGCCCCGGAGTGGGCCACGCCGTAGCCGCGGGCCGTGGGCTCGTCGTGCCCGTGGCGGCCGAATACCCGTTTTGGAACGAACGGCTGCCGGAGGCGCTCGTCGCTTTCGGCCCGGCGATCCGCATCGACGAGCAACCGTCGCGCGACGCCGAGGCGTGGACGGCCGTGCTGACATCCGCACTCGAAGCCACGCAGGATCGGCTCGCCGCAGCGGCGATCTCCAGGGATCCCCGAGCCTTCACGCAGGTGGCCGCGGGGAAGACGGGGGTGGGGGGCATCTACGACGTCGTCCGCCGGATCGGCGCCTGGCGCCGCGGCGAACGTTTCGACCCCTCGCACGCCGGCTGGCGCGAGAGCGAGGCTCCGCGATGAGTCCCACGCTGTGCGCCACCCTTGCGGTGACGGCACTCGTGCTCGCGGCACTTCCTGCCCTGCTCACGATCGCCAACCTGCGGGTGTTTCATCGGGTGCCGGCGGCCGGAGCGGACCGGCGGCCGGTTTCCGTCCTCGTGCCGGCCCGCAACGAGGCGGCGGCGATCGAGCGGCTCGTCGGCGACGTGCTCGCGAGCGAAGGCGTCGATCTCGAGCTCGTAATCCTCGACGATGATTCGACCGACGGCACCGGCGCAATCGTCGAGCGGCTCGCCCGCGAGGACTCGCGGGTGCGGCTGGTGGCCGGCAAGCCGTTGCCCGAGGGCTGGTGCGGCAAGCAGCACGCCTGCTGGCAACTCGCCGCCGCGGCGCGGCATGACATCCTCGTTTTCCTCGACACCGACGTCTCGCCGACCGCCGATGCGATCGCGCGGAGCGTGGCGTTTCTGGAGCGATCGGGGGCGGCGCTCGTGAGCGGCTTTCCGCTGCAGAAGACCGGCAGCTTCCTCGAATGGCTGCTCCTGCCGCTCATCCATTTCGTGCTGCTCGGCTTCCTGCCGCTGGCCCGCAGTCGCACCGACAACACACCGGGCATGGCCGCCGGCTGCGGCCAGCTCTTCATCACGCGCAAGGCCGACTACGACCGTGCCGGCGGCCATGCCGCGATCCGCGGCTCGCTGCACGACGGGATCAAACTGCCGCGGGCCTACCGCCGGGCCGGGCTCCGCACCGACATCTTCGATGCCACCGATCTCGCGACCTGCCGGATGTATTCCCGCAGCATCGACGTCTGGAAGGGGCTGGCGAAGAACGCCACCGAGGGGATCGGCGCGCCGGCCACGATCGTGCCGTTCACGCTGCTCCTCGCCGGCGGCCAGATCCTGCCCTTCGTGCTCGTCGGCCTCGGCCTCGCCACGCGGTGGCAGGGCTGGCCCACATGGGCGATCGCCGCGGCATGCCTCGGCGCGGCGCTCGCCTGGCTGCCGCGATTGCTCGCCGCCGCACGCTTCGGCCAGAGTTTTTCAAGCGCGGTCTTTCACCCGCTCGGCGTCCTGGTCTTTCTCGCGATCCAGTGGTTCGCGCTGGTCCGCCGGCTGCTCGGCCTGAAAACCTCGTGGCGCGGAAGATCACTCGCGCCGCAGTAGCGGCTACGCCCGTCGGCAGGCGAGGTCGCGGGCGCGGGTGACGTTGGCGATCGCCTCTTCCACCGTCGGGGCGAGCGCCGTCAGGTGGCCCATCTTGCGGCCGGGCCGCGGGTCAGACTTGCCGTAGAGCAGGAGGCTCACGCCGGGCACCGCGAGCGCCGCCGGCCAATCGGGCTCGCCATTGGCCCAACAATCGCCGAGCAGGTTCGCCATCGCGGCCGGCGCGTGCTGCCTGGTCGAGCCGAGCGGCAGGCCGCAGATGGCCCGCACCTGCTGCTCGAACTGCGAGGTCTCGCAGGCCTCGATCGTGAGGTGGCCGGAGTTGTGGGGGCGGGGGGCGATCTCGTTGACGAGCACACGGCCGTCGCGAGTGACGAAGAACTCGACGCAGGCCACGCCGACGACGCCGAGCCGCTCGAGGATCCGTGAGGCGATGTCGCGAGCCGACGCGATCACCGGGCCGGGCAATCCGGCCGGCGCGGAGGAGACGTCGAGGATGTGATGGCGATGGGCGTTGCGGGAGGGCTCGTAGACCGCCGTCGCGCCGTCGAGGCCGCGGGCCGCCACGACGGAGATCTCGCAGTCGAAGTCGATCCAGCCCTCGAGCACGCAGGCTTCGGGGCCGAGCGACTCCCAGGCGGCATCGATGTCGGCGGCACTTTCGATCTTCCGCTGCCCCTTTCCGTCGTAGCCGAAGGCCGCCGTCTTGAGGACGGCCGGCAAACCGAGGGCGGCGACGGCCGCTTGTAGTTCCTCGCGCGACCGGACGACCCGGTACGGCGCACAGGCGAAGCCATGCTCGGTGAGAAACGCCTTTTCGCGAGCCCGGTCCTGCGTCGTCCAGAGCACCTCGGGGGCGGGACGCACGGGCACGACCTGCTGCATCGCGCGGGCCGCCTCCACTGGCACATTCTCGAATTCGAAGGTGAGCACGTCGAGCGACCGCGCGATCTGCTCGAGCTTCCGCGCGTCGTCGAAGGCCCCGACGTGCACTCGATCGGCATGGTGGTCCGCCGGGCAATCCTCGCTGTCGGAGATCGCCTCGACCCGGTAGCCCATCCGCTTGGCGGCCATCGCAAACATTGCGCCGAGTTGGCCGCCCCCCATCACGCCGAGCACGGCGCCGGGAAGGATCGAGCCCGAGGGCAGGGCAGGGGCCGCTGGAGCCTGCGGGGTCACTTTTCCGACGGGCGATCGGACCATTCGGGGCCTTCCGTTTCGAGCCGTTCCTTCAGCACCCGCTCGGTCTGGGCCGCGCGGTAGGCGAGCAGTTTGCCGCGCAGCGACGCATCTTCAAGCGCGAGCACGGCCACCGCGAGGAGCGCAGCGTTGGCCGCACCGGCGGGACCGATGGCGAGCGTGCCGACCGGCACTCCCGCGGGCATCTGCACGATGGACAGGAGCGAATCGACACCCCGGAGCATCGAGCTTTCGACGGGCACGCCGAACACCGGCAGATGGGTCTGCGCGGCGACCATGCCGGGCAGGTGGGCGGCGCCGCCGGCGCCGGCGATGATCACCTTCAGGCCGCGGTCGGCGGCGGTGCCGGCGTAGTCGGCGAGCTTGCCGGGCGTGCGGTGCGCCGACACGACCTCGCATTCGTGCGCGACGCCGAATTCCTCGAGGATCTGCGCCGCACGGGCGAGCGTGGCCCAGTCGGAGCGGCTCCCCATGATGATGCCAACCTGCGGGGGATTCGCTTTCGCCACGTCGCGCCTTTCGCCAGTGTCGGAAGAGGAAACTGCCATCTTGCTCTCGACCCCGCGACGTTGCAACCTTGTGCCATGCCACGCCCGCTCCCCGACATTCTGCCGATCCACTGGCCCGCCGGGGCGGCCCTGCCACCCGCCGATACCGAGGCGGCGCTCGACCGGGCGGCGCGGCTTCTCGTCGAGGGCGGGCTCGTTGCGATCCCGACGGAGACGGTCTACGGCCTCGCGGCCCGCGCCGACGACCCCGAGGCCGTCGGACGGATCTTCGCGGCGAAGGGCCGGCCGTCGTCGAATCCGCTCATCGTGCACGTGGCCCACGAGGCGATGGCCCGTAGCCTCGCCGCCGCCTGGCCCGATGCGGCGGCCCGGATCACCGCGCAGCTCTGGCCGGGCCCCGTGACCGTCGTCGTGCCACGCGGGGAAACCATCCCCGACGAAGTGACGGCCGGCGGCGCGACCGTCGCGCTGCGTTGCCCCGAGCACCCACTCACGCGGCGGCTGATCGAGAAGGCGGGAGTGCCGCTGGCGGCGCCGAGCGCCAACCGTTCGCTCGCGGTCTCGCCCACCACCGCGGCCCACGTGCTCGAGAGCCTCGGCAACCGCATCGATCTTATTTTGGACGGCGGCCCCTGTAGCCGCGGCATCGAATCGACCGTCGTTGACTGCACGGCATCCCCGCCCCGCATCCTGCGGCCCGGCCCCGTCGGCCGCGAACAACTCGAGGCGGCCATCGGTGAGCGATTCGCCGCGACCGCAGCCTCGCATGGAGACGCATCAGCGAGTGTCGTGCGGTCGCCCGGCATGCTCGCCCGCCACTACTCCCCGAAGACGCCGCTCGTCCTCGCATGCGACGCCGCACCGCGGGTCGCCGCGCTGCTCGCCTCCGGCAAACGCGTGGGCTGGCTCACGATGGCCCCGGAAGCACCCGAAACCCGTCGGCTCGCGGTCTCGCGAGATCTGCTCGTGATTCCCATGCCCGCCGACCCCGACGCCTTCGCCGCGCAGCTCTACGCCACGCTGCATGCGCTCGACAAGCGGGAACTCGCCACGATCGTCGTCGACGAGCCGCCTGCAAACGACGCCTGGCGGGCCGTCCGCGACCGCCTCACCCGCGCCGCTACGGTAGGGTAGGCTTCAGCCTGCCTCTCGTAGACCGCTTCAAAGTAGACCGCTCACGCCGCCGGCGCGAGGATTTCGCGGAGGGCGCCGGCGAGCTCGGGATATTGGAACACGAAGCCCGTGTCGAGCGCCACCTTCGGGATCACCCGCTGCGAGGCGAAGAGCACCTGCGCGAATTCGCCGAAGGCGAGCCGTAGGCCCAGGTAAGGCGCCGGCATGAAGGCCGGGCGGTGCAGCTGCCGGCCGAGCGCCTTCGTGAACTCGCTGTTGCGGACGGGGTTCGGGGCGACCGCATTCATCGCGCCGCTGAGCGACGCCTGCTCGGCGGCGTGCACGTAGAGCCGGGCCAGATCGGCGACGTGGATCCAGGGCATCCACTGCCGGCCACTGCCGAGCGGGCCACCGGCGCCGAGCTTGAAGGGCAACAGCATCTTGCCGAGCGCGCCGCCGCCGGTGCCAAGCACGATGCCGGTGCGGGCCGTGACGACCCGCACTCCCATCTGTTCGGCGGCCAGCGCCTCCCGCTCCCAGTCGATGCAGACCTGCGCGAGGAAGTCGTTCGCCGGCGGCGAGGCCTCGGTCAGCTCCTCATCGCCGCGGTTGCCGTAGTAGCCGACGGCCGATGCCGAGACGAGCACCTTGGGCTTCACGGCGGCCTGCGCGATGCCCTGCACGAGGTGGCGAGTGCCGATGACGCGGCTGTCGCGGATCCGCGCCTTCTGCGCCGCCGTCCAGCGGCCTTCGGCGACCGATTCGCCGGCGAGGTGAAACACCGCATCGACCCCGGCAAACGCCTCCGGCGGGGGCGGGCCCTGCATCGGATCCCAGCGAACGATGCGGCCGGCGAGATGGCCGATCCGGCTGCGGGCGCGGTCGGGATCGCGCGAGAGCGCCACCGGCTGATCGAGCAGCCGCAACAGCCGCGGACCCACGAAACCCGTCGCACCCGTAACCAAGACCTTCATCGTCGCTCCCTTTCAATATGGATGGTGAAGTCGCGGAAGTATAAACAGATGGATTGAATCCGGCCTCTCTCCTCTTCCCTCTTCCCTCCTCCCTCCTCCCCTTCGACCCCTCACCTTGCATTCCCGTCGGCCAGGCACGTTCCGCCATCTCCTCAGCTTCCTGCCGCGGGGCGGACTCCGTCGCGATCTCTGGGTCTCGACGGCCGACGCGGCCGCCTTCAGCGTCATGGTGGGCTGCGGCGAAACCTATCTTCCAGCGTTCGCCTTGGCGCTGGGGATGGGGCCGGTCGCGGCCGGGCTCGTCGCGAGCGTGCCGGTGCTCGCGGGCGCGGTCATGCAGCTCGTGACGCCGCTCGGCGTGGCCCGGCTCGGCAGCAACCGTGGCTGGGTGATTGCCTGCACGACGGTGCAGTCTCTCAGCTTTCTGCCCTTCATCATCTTTGCGATCCGCGGCCACGCCCGACTCTGGGAACTCTTGGTCGCAGCGAGCGTCTACTGGGCGGCCGGTATGGCGGGCGCTCCGGCCTGGAACAGCTGGATGGGAACGCTCATCCCCGAAAAGATGCGCACGCCGTATTTCGCGCAGCGCAACCGGCTCGGGCAATTCGGTGTCTTCATCGGCTTCATGGCCGGCGGCGCGATCCTGCAATTCGGCGAGCGGCGCGGCGCAGCGCTCATCGCGTTTGCGGTGCTCTTCGCCGTGGCCGGCATCTGTCGACTCGTGTCGACCGGGCTGCTTGCGGTCTGTCGTGAGCCAAAGCGGCCGCTGCCTGCCGTGGCCGATGCCGCCGCATCGGCCGCCAGCCCGCTGGAGAGGCTCCGCGCGGCGGTGGCGGCAATGGCCGCAGCGCCCTCGGGAGCGCTCGTGGCATTCGTCTGCAGCTTCGCCTTCGCCTGCCAATGCTCGGGCCCTTACTTCACTCCTTACATGCTGCGCGAGCTGGGCTTCTCCTACGGCGCCTTCATGATCGTGATCGGCACCAACTTCCTCGGTAAGGCGCTGGCGCTCCCGGCGCTTGGCCGCCTCGGTTCGCGGATCGGATCGCTCGGCCTGCTCTGGGTGGGCAGCCTGGCGATCATTCCGCTCGCGCTCCTCTGGCTGCCGTCGGCGAGCGTGCCATACCTGATCGGCGTGCAGCTCGTCGCCGGCGCCTGCTGGGCGGCCTACGAACTGGCGGTGGCGATCCTCTTCTTCGACGCGGTCTCCCACCAGGAGCGAACGGGCGTGGTCACGGCCTACAACCTCGGCCTGGCGATCGCGACGGTCGCCGGGGCGGGCTTCGGTGGCCTGCTCTTGCGGACGCTCGGAGAAGACCAGACGGCCTACTTCGTGGTCTTCGCCGTCTCGAGCCTACTGAGGCTGGCCACGATCCCACTCCTGCGCCGCGTGCGCCTGGCACAGCACCCGTAGGACAGGCTTCAGCCTGTCATCAACCAAGACAGGCTGAAGCCTGTCCTACTAGAGCCGGGTTGGGCGTGTTGACGCCGCTCGCCCGCGTCAGCCCGACGGGAACCGCGACTCGTGGGCGAGGCTGTCGAGAAAAGTGCGGGCCCGGCCGTAGTCGCCGGCGGCGTACTTGCCGACGTTCTCCTTGAGCACGTCGATGAACTTCGACACGGTCCGCTGGATCTCCTGGAAGTCTTCGTATTGCAGACTGCCGCCGGAGGCCGCACGGTGCGCGAAGAGTTTGTCGAGTTCCGCCCGATAGGGATCGAAGACGCCGTCCCTGAGCACGATCGGGTATTCAATATGGCCGGTGACGGGATCGAGTTGCGTCGAGGGCAGACGCGGCGGCGCCTTCATCTTCGCCATGCGGATCGCCTGCTCCTGCGTCACCGGCGGGCCGGCCTCGGCCGCGCGGGCGTCGCGGTTGGTCTTCCGCATCTCGAAGTAGGTCTCGGTCCACCGCATGCGGTTTTGAATTTCCTCGGTCTTCGCGTCCTGCCAGTTCTTGGCGGCCTCGGAGTTCTCGAGGTTCTGTGCACCCTGCGCCCGCATCATCTCCGACATGCCGTAGGCGGCCGCCTGGCCGGCGGTCGATGCATAGCCGCCGCGATTGAAGCCCATGCCCCACTGCGCCACGGCTGGCGAGCCGCTGAGCAGGATTGCGGCCCCCGCCACTATGCTGATTACCTTCCACCACCTCGCCGCACCGCGCGGACTGCGGCACTGGCCCATCGAAGCTGTTCGCGAGCGGGAAAAATGCTGACTCGGCATGCTCAACCTCACGCAATGACCAAGGATCGGGGAAGGGGGGGCCTAGGGGTGAAACACCCATCGGCAAAAACCACGAGGCAGTATACTCTCATGGACCAATCCGTTCGAAGGTCAACTCCTGGTCGTTGGAGCCATTCCATGAGGTCTGCGTCGCTCGTCCTCCCCTTCGCCATGCTGGTGGCCGTCGCCGCCGCGGGCTGCTCCCAGCCGGCAGCCGTGCCCGAACGCCCTGCCGCCGTCCGGCAGCCGCCGGCCGTCGTCGAGAAGGCCACCGACGAAACGCAGAAGACCGCGAAGCTCGATGAACTGCTGGCGGCCTTGGCCGCCGCGAAGGATTCCGACGCGGCCATGCTCGCTCTCGACAACATCGCTCTGCTGGGGCCCAACGCCCAGGCCGCGATCGACGACCTTGTGAAGGCGACGACCTCCGAAGACTCGCGGGTCCGCTGGCACGCCGCCCGCGCGATTGGCCTCGTCGGCGAGGAAGCGATCTCGCAATTGCCCGTCCTGGCGGGGCTGCTCGGAGACTCCGATCCGATCGTCGTCGCCCAGGCGGCGGCCGCCATCGGGCTCATCCGCAAGGATGACGAGCGTACCGAGACCCCGCCCAAGGACGCGGCCCTCTATGAGTCGGTCTTCGTTCCCCTGTCGAAGACCGCCCTTCACCCGGATCCGCGGGCGCGTCGTGCCTCGATCCGCGCGCTGAAGATCCTGGCCCCGTCGCCCGCGAAACTGCTGCCCATCTTCAGCCAGCAGATCGCCGACAGCGACCCTTCGGTCGTGCTCCCGGCGCTGCATACGCTCGCCGACATGGGCAAGGACGCCGTGCCCGTCCTGCTCGAGGCGCTCAAGAAGGAAAAGTCGCGGTATTGGGCGAGTGTCGCGCTCGCCGAAATCGGACCGGCCGCAGCCCCCGCGGTCGAACCGCTCGCCGTTCTCGCCAGCAAGGGGGAGATCGACGAGCGGCTGCAGGCGATCCTCGCACTGGCGTCGATCGGCGAGCCAGCGAAGGCCGCGGGCCCGGCGCTGCTCGAGGCGCTTGCCTGCAACGAGGAGATGCTCCAATTCGCCGCCGCATTCGCGCTCGGCAAGCTCCGGCTGGCCGAAGCCGATGAGCCGCTCAAGAAGACGGCGGGCAGCACGAACGAATTTCTCGCCTCGGTGGCCGCTTGGGCGCGGGCGCAGATCAACCCCGCCGACAAAGCGGTCGTGGCCGATGCGGCGGCGCGACTCGAAAAACTGCTCAAGAGCGAGAAGCCTTCGGTGCGGTGCAGCTCGGTCTCGGGGCTTTCCGATCTTTCTGCGGTGCTCGACGCGAAGGCGCAAGACGGTCTCGCGCAGTCGTTCGCCGGCCTGATCGCCGACGCCGACCCCGACGTGGCCGTCGCCGCGGGGGCGGCGCTCGTGCGGCTCGGAGCACCGGCCGTCGCTCCGCTTCGGGAAAAGCTCGCCGACCCGGCCGCGCGGGTGGCGGCGATGGAGATCCTCGGCACGATCGGCCGTCCGGCGAAGCCGGCGCTGCCCGACATGGTCAAGGCACTCGCCGATCCAGACGAGACCTATCGCAGTGATGCCGCCGTCGCCATCGCCAGCCTCGGCGTTGATGCCGCCGACGCGGTGCCCGAACTCAGGAAGCTCCTCGAGGGGGCGAGCACCCCGCCGGGCACGCGATACTCTGCCGCCTACGCGCTCGGCCGCATCGGGCCGGCGGCGAGACCAGCGCTCGAGAAACTGCGTGAGTTGGCCGCCACGGACGACGAATTGCTGGCCACGGTAGCCGTCTGGGCGGCCCTCAAAATCGATCCGGCCGACAGTTCGCTCTTTGCGTCGGCGGTGCCGCGGCTGCGAAAGGCGCTGCGGTCGGGGGACGAAATCGTCCGCCTCGAGGCGGCCGTCGCGCTCGGCGACATCGGTCCGGACGCGAAGCGGGCCCTGCCGATCCTGGAACTCGTGGCCGAGGACGACCCGCTTTCGTCGGTCCGTGAAGCGGCCGAGCAGGCGATCGCCAAGATTTCCGCCGCCAACGCCACTCCGGCTAGGCCGTAAAGTCGGCCGACTGCGAGCCGACTGAGTTGGCAAAGCCTGCCGTCGCCCGGGCGTTTTCTCCAGACCGAGGTGTCCGTGAGCCGACGGAAAGGTCGTGGGCGGGGTGCCGTCCCATTCCTTCGCGGGGGCTCGTGGCGATGGCAAACGTCGGCTTTTTTCGCAGGTTCTGGCTGACGCGATTCTCGAAGCCCGCGGGAGAGCGGCCGATCTACCGCGCCATTCTCGGCAGCAAGCCGCGCCGGATCCTTGAGCTCGGTCTCGGCACGCTCAAGCGTTCGGAGCGTGTGCTGGCGGTGGCCCGTTCGGTCGGTGACGGCGGCCTGCATTACGTGGGCCTCGACCGGTTCGAAGGACGGCTGCCCTCCGATCCGCCGGGCGTGACCTTGAAGCAGGCGCACCAGCGGCTCCACGCGCTGGCCAAGGTGCAACTCGTGCCGGGCAATGCCGATGGATCGCTCTCGCGGCTGTGCAACCACCTCGGCGTCTTCGACCTCGTGCTCGTCTCGGCCGACAATGACCAGCGCCACCTCGAGAGGAGCTGGTTCTTCATCCAGCGGCTCGTGAACGCCCAGACGACGGTGCTCGTCGAGGGGGAGGCGGGCGCGTGGAAGCAGATCGACAAGAGCCGCATCGACGAACTCGCCGCGCGGACGGTCCTCAAGCGGGCGGCGTGACGTCCGAGTGGCGTGACGGCCGGGGAGCCGGGCCGCTGGGTGGAAGGGCGGCCTCCGCGCGGCTACATTGAGCGGAGTTTCCGCTTCCCCCTTCACGCCCACCGCCCATGCCCGCCACGCCCCGCACGCTGCTCGAAAAAATCTGGGACGACCACCTCGTCTGTGCCCCCGCCGGAGAGCAGCCGCTGCTCTACATCGACCGCCACCTGGTGCACGAGGTGACGAGCCCGCAGGCCTTCGAAGGGCTGCGACTGGCGGGCCGCCCGGTGCGACGGCCCGAGGCGACCTTCGCCACGCCCGACCATAACGTCCCCACCACCGATCGCCGGCTGCCGATCGCCGACCCCGTGTCGAAGCAGCAGATCGACACGCTGCGGGCGAACTGCCGCGAGTTTGGCGTGAAGCTGTTCGACCTGGGCGATGCCGATCAGGGCATCGTGCACGTGATCGGCCCCGAGCTCGGCATCACCCAGCCGGGCATGACGATCGTCTGCGGCGACAGCCACACGGCCACCCACGGCGCCTTCGGGGCGCTCGCCTTCGGCATCGGCACGAGCGAGGTGGAGCACGTGCTCGCCACGCAGACCTTGCGGCAGTCGAAGCCGCGGTCGTTCGAGGTGCGGGTCAACGGCCGCCTGCACCACGGCATCACCGCCAAGGACCTCGTGCTCTTCCTCATCGGCAAGCTGTCCACCGAGGGTGGCACGGGCTACGTGATCGAATACACCGGCGAGTGCATCCGCAGCCTCGGCATGGAAGAGCGGATGACGGTCTGCAACATGTCGATCGAGGCGGGGGCGCGGGCCGGCATGATCGCCCCCGACCAGAAGACGTTCGACTACCTCCGCGGCCGCGACTTCGCGCCGCGCGATTTCGAGGCCGCCGTTGCCCGCTGGGAGCGGCTGCCGAGCGACCCGGGCGCCGTGTTCGACCGCGTGGAGATCTACGAAGCCGGCGATGTCGTGCCCCAGGTGACGTGGGGCACGAATCCCGCGCAGGTGGCCGGCATCGACGCGGCCGTGCCGGATCCCGCTGCATTCTCGGGCGCCGCCGACCGCGATTCCGCCGCGCGGGCCCTCGACTACATGGGCCTGAAGACCGGCACCCCGATCACGGCCCTCGCCCTCGACCGCGTCTTCATCGGTTCCTGCACCAACAGCCGGATCGAAGACCTGCGAGCCGCCGCGCGGGTGGCCCAGGGCTACCGAGTGTCCCCGTCGGTGCATGCGATGGTCGTCCCCGGCAGCGGCCGCGTGAAGCGGCAGGCCGAGGCGGAGGGCCTCGACAAGATCTTCCGGGAGGCCGGATTCGAGTGGCGGGAGGCCGGGTGCAGCATGTGCCTCGGGATGAACCCCGACACGCTCTCCCCCGGGCAGCGCTGCGCCTCCACCAGCAACCGGAATTTCGAGGGCCGGCAGGGGAAGGGGGGCCGCACCCATCTCGTGTCGCCGGCAATGGCGGCGGCCGCCGCCGTGAAGGGCCACTTCGTCGACATCCGCGAGTGGCAGTACCGCTAGAACCGGGTTTCGACACCCGGGCGTTCAACCGATCGAGGCATTGATCCGAGGCATTGATCATGGAACCGTTCATCTCCCACACCGGCGTCGTCGCGGCCCTCGACCGGGCCAACGTCGATACCGACCAGATCATCCCCAAGCAGTTCCTCAAACGGATCGAACGGACGGGCTTCGGTCAATTTCTGTTCTGCGACTGGCGGTTTCTGGCCGACGGCGGGCCGAATCCGGCCTTCGAACTCAATCGCCCGACCGCGCAGGGCGCGAGCATCCTTCTCGCCCGTCGCAATTTCGGCTGCGGCTCGAGCCGTGAGCACGCCCCGTGGGCGCTCGCCGACTATGGCTTCCGCGTGGTGATCGCGCCGACCTTCGCCGACATCTTCTTTTCCAACTGCTTCCAAAACGGCATGCTGCCGATCCGGCTCGACGAGCAGGATGTCGACGAGCTCTTCCAGCGGGCCGCCGCTGCCGATCGCGAGGGAAAAAGCTACCGGCTCCACGTGGATCTCGATCGCTGCACCGTCGCCGATGACGCCGGCTTCGAGCGGTCGTTCCAGATCGATCCCTTCCGCCGCACCTGCCTGATGGAAGGGCTCGACAACATCTCGCTCTCGCTCAAGCATGCGGATCGGATCGCGGAGTGGGAGGCGGCCCACGGGCTGCCGGCCGTCGCCGCCCAGCCGGTCAACTGATCCATCCGGCCGTTCCAGACTGGTCGTTATGCCGCCATCCCTGCAGCCCGCCTCACCGATGTCGTGGAGGCTCGCGGCCTTCGTGGTCGCCTTCATGGCCATCACGGGCGCTTCGACAGCGGCTGATTCAGCAGCGGTCACCACGATCATCGACGACCTTCCGGGGGCCGGGAGACTCGCTGCTCCCACGGCCGGTCACACGCTCTACGTCCTCGATGGCGAACGGAGCTCGGTCGTGGCCGTCGATCCCTTCGAGCCGGCAAAACGGGCCACCGTGATCGATTCCACCGCGTTCGCATCTCCCGCAGGCTCGCCCGCCGCGCGGCCCGTGGCGATCGGCTGCATCGATTCGAACACGCTCGCGGTGGTCTGCCGCGCCGAAGAGACCTGGTCGGTTCGCACGTTCAACCGGCTCCCATCCCCACGCACGGCGGACGGTGGCGGAGCCACGCCGTCGGCCTCCGCGTTGCAAAACCTCCCGCTCGGGGCGTCGGCGCCGGGCAAGCCAGGCGACGACGCGGCAGTCGACATCGTCGTCAGCCCGACCCGGGAATGGCTCACCGTGATCGGCCTGCCGCCACCCTTGCCGCCAGCCGTGCGAGCTCCGATCGCCGGGGCACGCAGCGAGCCCTTTTCGGATCGCCGCTGCCCGCGACTGCCGGCGGGGCAGAGGCCCGTTGCGGCGACGGTGAGCCTCGCCGAGGAGTGGGTGCTCTTCATTCCCGAGATCGCCGGCGACACTCGCCGCGTCTTCCTGTCATTCCACTCCAATGCGGGCTCGCAGCGGCTTCTCCATCTCGACAGCGGCCTCGCCGACATCCGCGATGCAGCCTGCTGCCGTGGTTCCGGCACGCTCTGGGTCGTGGGGGGCGGCGGCGCGGCGGACCGACTGACCGGGCTCTGGCGAATCGACGCCGCCCTCGAAAATGGCCGACAGGCGGCGCGGCCCGTCTGCATCGCGAAGCTCGAAAATCCGCTCGCGGTCGCCTGCCTTTCCGACCGCGCGATCGCCGTCACCGTCGGCGGCCCGGCCCGCCGGGTCGTGCTGGTCAACCCGCAGGGCGGCGCGGCGACCGGTGCCACAACCCCCTGAACCCCACGCAGGAGCCTTGCCACATGGCCACGACGCGCCGCGAAAAGATCGAGAGCATGCTGAAGGACGATCCGGACGACATCTTCCTGCGCTACAGCCTGGCGCTCGAAATGGAGGCGGCCGAGGAATGGGAGGGAAGCCTCGAGATCCTCGAATCGCTCGCCCGCGGCACTCCCCCCTACGTTCCCGCCTTCCACATGGCGGCCCGGCAACTCGTTGGCCGCGACCGCATCGACGAAGCCCGCCGCGCCCTCCGCGAGGGCATCGAGGAGGCGCGTCGGCAGGGCAACGCGCACGCGGCAGGCGAGATGTCTGAACTGCTGATGAGCCTCGGCGCTGCCGGCGAGGAGTGACACGCGGCTGGAGAAGTCAGGTAGCATCCTGGCAATCCTGTTCGGTAGGGCATGTGCCTCAACTCGCCCAACCCGGCACGGGGCTGCATACGCCCCATCGCCGGACGCTCGCTACGTACGACCAATCCGCTAACGCGGATCGGTGCCCGCATGCCCTTCGCTCGCTCGGAGGTGACTGCGCCGGTGGGAGCGCCTTCGCTTGGGCATCCTGCCTGCGCTTGTCACCTACGCCGGCTCTCGGGGCATATGCAGCCCCGTGCCTCCCCGCATTGGAGTAGGACAGGCTTCAGCCTGTCTTAATTGATGACAGGCTGAAGCCTGTCCTACTGACTGAGACGGAGGCTTCGGGCGATCCGTACCCCGCTCGCCGGCGTATGCTGACAAGCGCAGCCAGGATGGCGAAGCGTCGTCAGCATCCGAGCGAGCGAAGGACAGGATGTCCGTAGC
>JBIIQM010000165.1:0-2703 GCA_044342075.1 Pirellulales bacterium | reverse complement strand
GCTACCGCGACGCATCCCGGCCGAGCGACGTGGCCGACTGGATCGCGCGGCCGATCGTGATGGGGGGGCATCAGCCGGAATTCTTCCACCCCGGCGTCTGGCTCAAGAATGCGGCGCTCGACGCCTACGCCCGCGCCATCGGCGGCACCGCCATCAACCTCGTGGTCGATACCGATCGCTGCGTCTCGACGAGCGTCGCCGTGCCCGTGGGCACGCCGCGGGAGGCGCGGCTGGAAACGGTGGCCTTCGACGCGCCCGCCCCCGAGATGGCCTGGGAGGAGCGGGGCATCGTCGATCCGGAATTGTTCGCCTCGTTCGGCAAGCGGGCCTGTGACCTGCTCGCGCCGCTCGAGCCCGATCCGATTCTGCGGCGCTGGTGGCCATTGGCCGTCGAACGGTCGGCGGAGTGCCCGCGGCTCGGGCTCGCGCTGGCGCAGGCGCGGCATGCGCTCGAGGAACGCTTCGGCTGGGAGACGCTCGAACTGCCGGTGAGCGAGGTGATGCGGCTGCCGACCGTGATGGTCTTCATGGGATGGCTGCTCGCGCACGGCCGACAGTTTCACGAAGCCTACAACGAGTCGCTCGCCGCCTACCGCCGCACCTACAAGGTGCGCGGCCGTGGGCGGCCGATGCCCGAGCTCGCCGTGCGGATCGACAACACCGCGGAGGGCCCGTGGTTCGAGGTGCCGTGGTGGATCTGGTCGCGCGAAGACCGCCGGCGCCGCCGCGTGTTTGCCAACACCGACACCGCCGGGATGCTCACGCTCTCCGACATGGAGACGCTGCGGGTGGAGCTGCCGATCTCTCCCGAGACCTCCCCCTCGAAATGGGTCGACGCGCTGCAGCGGATGGAGGAACACTCGCTGCGGCTGCGGCCGCGGGCGATCGTCACGACGATGGTGGCGCGGCTGCTCGTGGCCGACGTCTTCGTCCACGGCATCGGCGGGTCGGCCTACGACCAGATCACCGATGCGATCGTGCGGCGGCTCACCGGCTGCGATCCGCCGCGGCATGCGGTCGTGTCGGGCACGATGCGGCTGCCGATCGACCGGCTCTTTCCCGAGTCGGCCGACAGCGATCCCGCTGCCAACCTGGCTGCCTTGCACCGCGAACTTCGCGATCTCGAATTCCATCCGGAGCGTCACCTGCAGCCAATCGGTGAACAACCGGAAGATGCCCGCGAGCTCATCCAGCAGAAGTTGCGCTGGATCGAGACCTATCCGACGGCCACTCTCGCTCGCCGGCGCTGCCGGGAAATTCGTGCCGCCAACGAGCGGATGCAGTTTTACACACAGCGGCTGCGCGACGACTTGCTCGCGCGAGTGGGCCCGCTGGCCACGGCGATGAAGGCGCGAAAGATTCTCGAATCGCGCGAGTTTCCCTGGTGTTTTTTCCCGGAAAAGGCGCTCAAAACTTTCCTGCTACTGGAAACCGACTGAGAATCGGCATATCTTGACGCCCAACGGACTGTGTTTCAGTCGCTCCAGGGAAAGGAGACCTCATGCATCGGGCAGATCGTTCGCAGCAACGTTCACCACGCCGATCACCGAAACGGTCGGCGCCTCGGCCTGCAGTGCGAGCGGCCGGCAAGTCGGCCCGCCCGGCCGCGAAGCTGGCGAAGCCCTCGAAACAATCGACGGGTCAGATGGTCGCGGTTGCCGCCCGCCCGGCCAAGTCCAAGAAGAAGGCCGCGGTCAAGGAGGTTCACGCCGTCGAAATCCGTCCGGCCGGCACCGTCGTGAGCCGCCGTCCGCTCAAGAAGCGGCCCGCCATCCACCACCTGCCGCAGCACCCGACGCTGCCCCTCAAGCCCCCCTCCTGGATGCTCGAGGAATGCCACATCGCCCCAGCCCGGGCCGGCGACCAGAACGAGATCCTGCAGTTGCTTTCCGGACTGCCCGCAGCCCCCTCCAAGGCGGAGTTTCATGCGGCGGTCGACCATCCCGATCATGACGCGGCCAACCGGCTCGTCGCCCGGCTTGCCGGCCGGATCGTGGGGCATGTCGAGGTGCAGCCGCGGGCGGTGCTCGTGGGCGGCGTGCCGATTGCCGCGGCGGTGATCGACCGGGTCGCCGTGCTGCCCGAGTGCCGCGGCGCCGGCCACGGCCAGCGGCTCGTGCGGGCCGCCGAAGACCGTATGCGCCAGATCGGCGCCGCGATCGGCTTCTCGCGGACGCGGATCGCTCCCTCCTTCCACGAACTCGGCTGGTCGGTGCTCGGCCGCGATTGCGCCACCCCGGGCCGCCCCACCGAGATTCTCGCGCGGTTGCTCGACGGCCCGCAGTGGACGGGCGAGCCGGTCACGATGCGTCAGTGGCGGCATGTGGAGCTGCCCGCCATCCTGCGGATCTACAAGCAAAACGCCTCGCGGTTCATCGGCCCGCTCGACCGCAGCGAAGCCTATAGCCGCTGGCTCGTCAGCCGCGGCGCGTTTGATTCACTCATCGTCGCGCTCATGGGCCAGGATCGCTACGACCTCCACGAGACGACGGCGCGGATCGTGGGCTATGCGATCCAGTCGGGCAACCGCGTGCTCGAGCTCATGGCCGATCCGGAGTTTCCGGGACTGGAGCGGGAGATTCTCGCCCGCGTCTGCGGCGAGGCGGTCGAGAACGATCGCCAGGAGATCATCTATGAATCGGGGGCGGCCGATCCGCTGCATGCGGCCGTCGCCGGCATCGACGCCTCGGTTGTCGGGCAGGT
>JBIIQM010000102.1:0-9599 GCA_044342075.1 Pirellulales bacterium | reverse complement strand
CGCCCGCTCACGCACGACCTGCTCGTGGCGGCCGTCGAGCAGCTCGGCGGCGAGTTTCAGGACGTGGTGATCAGCGAGCTCAAGGAGCACACCTACTACGCCACGATCCGCGTCCTCAAGGACGGCGAGATGATCGAGATCGACGCCCGGCCCTCCGACGCGATCGCCGTGGCCGTCACCTGCGACCCCAACCTGCCGATCTACGTCGCCGAGGAAGTCCTCAGCGACGTGCTGGGGTAGTAGGACAGGCTTCAGCCTGTCACCGGCATCCGACAGGCTGAAGCCCGTCCTACTTTGCGACAGGCTGAAGCCTGTCCTACCCAGGGGGCCAGCTGAGCTGGCGGCCGCCGAGCAGGTGAACGTGGAGGTGGTCCACCGACTGGCCGCCGTCGCGGCCGCAATTCACCACGAGCCGATAGCCGCCGCCGAGGCCGAGCTTCGCCGCGAGCTCTGTCGCCACGAAGACGAGATGCCCGACGAGCGCCTCGTCGGCTGCCGTGAGGTCGGCGAGCGACGGGATCGGCTTCTTCGGGATCACGAGCACGTGCGTCGGGGCCTGCGGCGAAACGTCGTGAAACGCCAGGCAGCGGTCGTCTTCGTATTCGATCCGCGCCGGGATCTTCCGGTCGATGATCTTCGAAAAGATGGTCTCGGGCATGGTGGGCCTCGTCTGGAAAACCGAAAGGGAACCTCCCCTGGAACCTAGAGCCCGAAGGCCTTCCGCAGCACCTCGAGCGACTTCTGGCCGTGTTCGGCGGCCACGACCACGTTGAGCCGCACTTCGCTCGTGCTCACGAGGTCGATGTTGATCCCGCAGTCGGCGAGTGGCTTGAAGAGCCGGTCGGCCACGCCGGCGTGGCTGCGGATTCCCACGCCCGTGATCGAGAGCTTGGCCACGTGCGGCACGTCGGCGACGACCGCACCACGGGCCGAAGCGATCTTCCGCGCCGCCGCGATCGCCTTGTCGCGGTCGCCGGCCGGCACCGTGAACGAGATCTCGGCCCGTCCGTCCCGCGGATGGCTCTGCACGATCATGTCGACGTTGAGCCCGGACCGGCCGAGCTCCTCGAACACCTCGGCCGCCACGCCCGGCGTGTCGGGCAGATCGGTGAACGTGACGAGCGTCTGCGAGGCGTCGAGCTGGCAGTCTTCGATGGCGAGATCCTCCATTCCCTCGAGCCGCCGCACGACCTCGAGCGGGCTCGACTTCACGAGGTGCGAGCCGGCCACGTCGGCCTCCCCCTCGGCCGTCTCGGCGTCGAGGCCGAAGGCCCGGTGGACGGCCTGCACGGCCGCCTGCGCGTCGCTCTTGTCGACGAGGACGGAGATCTTGATCTCGCTCGTCGTGATCATGCGGACGTTGATCCCCGCGGCCGATAGCGCCGTGAACATCCGGCCGGCCACGCCCTCCGCCCGCTCCATGCCGACGCCCACGACCGACACCTTCGCCAGCTCGGCATCGTGCGAGACGCCGCTCGCGCCGAGCTGCTTCGCCACGGCGTTCGAGAGGTCGAGCGCCTCGGCGAGGTCGTCGGCGGGCACCGTGAACGAGATGTCGGCCCGGCCCCCCTGCCCCACGTTCTGCACGATCATGTCGACGGCGATCCCCGAGGCGGCGAGCCGCGAGAAGAGCGCGTGGCTCGAGCCCGGCTGATCGGGGACGTTTTCGAGCGTGATCCGCGCCTCGTCCTTCGCGAGGGCCACGCCGCTGGCGGGCCGCGGCGTCGATTCCTCCGCCGAGAGGATCACCGTGCCCGGCACGTCCTTGAAGCTCGACCGCACGAGCACCTTCACGCCAAACTTCTTGGCGAATTCGATCGACCGCGAGTGCATCACGCCCGCGCCCAAGCTCGCGAGCTCCAGCATCTCGTCGTAGGAGATCGACCCGAGCCGGCGGGCCTCGGGGAGCATCCGCGGGTCGGTCGTGTAGACGCCGTCGACGTCGGTGTAGATCTCGCAGAGATCGGCGTCGAGGACGGCCGCGAGGGCCACGGCCGTGGTGTCGGAGCCGCCGCGGCCGAGCGTGGTAATGTTGCCGTTTTGGTCGATCCCCTGGAAGCCGGCCGCGATCACGATCGCGCCGGAATCGAGGAGCGATTTCACGTGGTCGGTGGAGATCGACTTGATCCGCGCCTTCGTGTGCGTCGAGTCGGTGCGGATGCCGATCTGGGCGCCCGTCAGGCTCACGGCCTTGTGGCCGAGCGACTGGATCGCCATCGCGAAGAGCGCCACGCTCACCTGCTCGCCGGTCGAGAGGAGCATGTCCATCTCGCGGGCGCTGGGGCGGTCGGTGATCGCCTTGGCGAGATCGACGAGCACGTCGGTCTGGTGGCCCATCGCGCTCACGACGACCACCACCTGGTGGCCCCCCTGCTGCCGCGCGATCGCCTTCTTCGCCGCCGCCAGGATCTTCTGCGGATCGGCCACGCTCGTTCCGCCGAACTTCTGCACTACCAATGCCATCTGGTCACTCCTGAGAATCAGTCCTTCCCTCGCTCGCGCTTCGGGCTCCGTGGAGACCGCACTTCACCTCGAAAGAAACTCGCCCATCAGCTTCCAGCCCGGCTCGATCCGTTTCGTGGAGGCCGCCGCGGCGATCTCGTCGTAGGACCGCTGCCCGGAGGGCTGGATGCCGCTTCCGGCCATCACGAACGGCACGTGGCCGCGGGAATGCGTCTTCGTCGAGATGAACGTCGGATGGTCGGGGCAGACGAGGATGCGGTGGTCGCCCGCGCCCGCCAGGTGCTTCACGATCGGGGCCACGATCTTGGCGTCGATCTCCTCGATCGCCTTCACCTTCTCGGCGGCGTCGCCCTGGTGGCTCGCCTCGTCGGGCGCCTCGATGTGCACGCAGACGAGATCGGTGCGTTCGAGCTCCGCGATCGCGTAGCGGCCCTTGGCCGCGTAGTCGGTGTCGAGATAGCCCGTCGCACCCGGCACCTCCAGCCGCTTCCAGCCGGCGAGCGCCGCGAGGCCGCGGAGCAGGTCGACGGCCGTGATCATCGTGCCGCTCATGCCGTATTTCTTCGCGAAGGGCTCCATCGCCGGCGCCCGTCCCACGCCCCAGAGCCAGACGTTGGTGGCCGGCCGCTTGCCGGCCGCGACCCGCGCCTTGTTGACCGGATGCCCTTCGAGCCAGGCGGCGCTCCGCGCCATGATCTCGGTGAGTAGCCGGCTCCCGGTGCCGCGCGGAAACGAGTCGCCCACCGGCTTGTCCATGAGGTCGTGCGGGGGCGTGGCCCGGAGGTCGCCGCCGAGCGGCGCCGCACCAGGACGGCCGCGATGGAGCAGGAGATTGCGGTAGCTCACGCCCGGCTTGAATTCCCAGCCGGCGAGCCCGGGGAAATCGGCGGCGAGGCCAAGCTGTGCGGCGGCGAGGAGTTCCGTCGCCTCCTCGGTCGTGATGTGGCCGGCCGTGAAGTCTTCCATGATCGGCTCGCCGTCGCCCGGGTGAATCGTCACCAGATTGCACCGCACGGCCCAGTCGTCGGCGCCGAGCGTGATGCCCTGTGCGGCCGCCTCGAGCGGAGCCCGACCGGTGAAATACGCGAGCGGGTCGTATCCCATGAGGCTCATGCAGGCCACTTCCGACCCCGGCGGCAGGCTCTCGGGCACGTGGTTCGTGAGGCCGACGGTGCCCCGCGCGGCGAGCGAATCCATCGCGGGGGTTCTCGCCGCCTGGAACGGCGTCTTGCCACCGAGCGAGTCTTGCGGCGCGTCGGCTGCGCCATCGGGGATCACGATCACATATTTCATCGGCTACGATTCCTTCCCTTGCCCGGGACCGATTGGCCCTGACTCATTCCTCGAGCACGCTCAGGCAGACGCTCTTGCCCCGGACGACGTCCGAACGATCGATCGCCGCCACCGCCTTCTGCACGGCGCTCGAACCGCCGGCGTGGGTCATGATGACGAGCGGCACGACGGCGTCAGCCGCGCCCGTTTCGGCGTGCTGAATGACAGACGCGATCGAGATGCAATGCTCGCCGAGGATGCCGGTGATCTTCGCCAGCACGCCCGGGCGGTCGTTGACCATGATCCGCAGGAAGTGCCGCTCGTTCGATTCGACGCCCGCGAGCCTGGCCGCCGGGGTGTCGGCGGAGAGCACACCCGTGGTGCGAAACGTGATCGCGGCCCGGCCGACGACGGTGTCGATGATGTCGGCGACCACGGCGGACGCGGTGGGCATCTGCCCCGCCCCGAGGCCGTGGAAAAACATCCTCCCGACGGCGTCGCCCACGATGCTGACGGCGTTGTAAGCGCCGCGGGTTTCGGCGAGCGGCGTGCCGATCTTCACGAGCGCGGGGGCCACCCGCATCGCGAGCTTGCCGTCGCTCCGGCCGGCGACGGCGACGAGCCGGATGCGGTAGCCGAGTTCGGCCGCGTAGTTCAGCAGATCGAGATCGATACCCTCGATGCCGGTGCGGGGAATCTCGGCCCACGGCACCCAGACGCCGAAGGCGAGGTGGGCGAGGATCGCGAGCTTCTGCGTCGCGTCGGTGCCGTCGACGTCCATCGAGGGATCGGCCTCCGCGAAGCCCTTCTCCTGGGCGAGCTTCAGCACCTCGGCATAGTCGGCGCCGTCTTCCTCCATCCGCGTGAGGATGAAGTTGCTCGTGCCGTTGAGAATGCCGCGGATGCTCTCGATGCGGTTGGCGGCCAGGCACTCGCCGATCGCGGCCACGATCGGGATGCCGCCGGCGACGGCCGCCTCGAACGCGATCGACCGGCCCTTCTTTCGCGCCAGCTCGAAGAGCTCGGGGCCATGCTCGGCGAGCAGCGCCTTGTTGGCGGTGACGACGTCCTTTCCGTTTTCGAGCAATTCGACCATCATCGACCGGGCCGGCTCGAGCCCGCCGACGAGTAGCGCCGCCACCGAGATCGATGGATCGCGGGAGATGTCGCGGATGTCGGACGAGATCTTGCCGCCCGGCAGCTGCACGCTGCGGGTCTTCGCCACGTCTTTCACGACCGCCTTTTCGACGACGATCCGCCGCCCGGCGTGCCGCTCGATATGGTCCGCCGACTCGACGAGCAGGCGCACGACGCCCGACCCGACGGTTCCCATGCCGACAACACCGACTCGCACTGGTTCAGACATCGAAGGTGCACCTGGTCTACTGGAGGAATCTTGGATCGTAATGAGCGTAGCTTGAACCGGAAAGCGAGTCTGGTTGCACGCGGCCGCCGCAGGGCTCGGCCGTGACTATTTTCCGCCCGCCGCCCGAGCGTTGGGCCGATTGTGCCGATCGGGGCGGTTATCCCGCGACCGCCGAATGAACGCTCGTCGCCCCGTGCGGGCTGATCGGCTCAGCCGGTTTCTTTCATCCACGGAACGCCCCGTGCGCACACCCGGTTCCTGCCGGCCTGTTTGGCTGCGTACATCCGCCTGTCTGCTTCTGCAATCGCCGCGTGTTCATCGTCTTGGTCCCGTGAAGCCACGGCAACCCCGATGCTCGCCGTGACGATGCCCGCTACCGGATGGCGTGTCGCCGCCACGACCGACCGGAGTTTCTCGGCGACGCGGGCTGCCTGATCGAGGCTCGCCGAGGGCATCACGATCAGGAATTCCTCGCCGCCATAACGTCCGACGAAGTCGCTCTCACGCAGGTTTTTCGTGAGAGTCCGCGACAGCAGGTGGAGCACCTCATCCCCGACCTTGTGGCCGAAGGCATCGTTCACCTTCTTGAAGAAGTCGATGTCCAGCATCAAGACGGCATAGGTTTCCTGGTAGCGCTTCAGCCTCGCGAAAGCGCTGCGTATGTGTTCGTCGATGCCGCGTCTGTTGGCCAGTCCGGTCAGGATGTCGTGCTGCGACAATGCCGTCAGGGCATCGTTGGCCTTGGTCAGATACTCGGTCTTGTCACGCACCTGCTTCGCCACGCTGAGGTCGATTTCGGCAATGCGATGCTCGATCGCTTTTCGCTGCGAGATGTCGAGCATGACGAAATCCATTCGGTCGAGGATTCCGTTCGCTGCAAAATGAGGCCGCCCGATGGATGAAACCCAATAGATGGTTCCGTCTGGCCAGGCGACACGAAACTCAGCCCGGAAGTCTTTTTTTGTAATGAAGCTCGACTCGCGTGCGCTCAAGACCCAGTCTCTGTCTTCGGGAATGATCCGCGATACGAAATCGCTGTACTTCATCGACAGCGTCTGGGGGGGCATGCCATAAAAAGCGCAGCTGACGTCGGATAGCAATACGGTGTCGTCGAGGATATTCCAGCGCCAGAACCCGACGCGGGCACCGTCCGTGGTGAGCCGGAGCGAACGTCAGCCCCCCTTGGGCAGGCGTGTTCGCAGGGGCGACAGTTGCGGGAGTGACGCCCGATGTGCATCCGTGCCGGGCCGCTCGCGCCCACCATCGCCGCCGACGGGTATAACGGTCGCACCGCCGCGGCGAGCGCCGCGGGAAGCGTCCCCCTTGGAGCAATGCCGTGGAGTCAGCCGCCCGTGAGTTCCTGATCCGTCTCCTCGAAACCCCGAGCCCGTCGGGCTATGAGCAGCCGATCCAGAAGGTCGTGCGCGACTACCTCTCCAGCATCGCCGACACCGTCACGACCGATTCCCACGGCAACGTGATAGGCGCGAAGAACCCGGGCGGGCAGACACGGATGTTCTTGGCGGGCCACTGCGACCAGATCGGCCTGATCGTGCAATACATCGACGGCGACGGCTACATCTCCGTGCAGCCGATCGGCGGCTGGGATCCGATGCAGCTCGTCGGCTCGCGGGTGACGATCTGGGCGGCCGGCGGCCCGGTGCCGGGCGTGATCGCGCGGAAGCCGATCCACCTGCTCACCGACGAGGAGCGGAAGGTGGTGCCGAAGATGAAGGATCTCTGGATCGACATCGGCTCGTCCGACAAGGCCGACGCCGAGAGCGTGGTCCGCGTGGGCGATCCCGTCACGTTCGAGCTCAAGTTTCAGCCGCTGCGTGGCAACCGCGCCTGCTCCGTCGCGATGGACGACAAGATCGGCCTCTGGGTCGTGCTCGAGGCGTTTCGGCGGGCGTCGCAGGCCGGCCCCCTGCCCTGCGCGCTCTATGTGGCATCGACCGTGCAGGAGGAGATCGGCCTCCGCGGCGCGCAGACGAGCTCCTACGGCGTCGATCCGCACGTGGCGATCGCCGTCGACGTGACCCACGCCACCGATTGCCCGACGATCGACAAGAAATCAGAGGGGGACATCGGCCTCGGCAAGGGGCCGGTGGTCTACCGCGGGCCCAACATGAACCCGCACGTGGTGCAGCGGCTCGTAGACGCGGGCCGCGACCGCGGCATCCCGATCCAGCTCGCGGCCAGCGGCCGGGCCACGCCCACCGACGCCAACGTCTTGCAGACGACGCGGGCCGGCGTGGCGACGGGCCTCGTGAGCGTGCCCAATCGCTACATGCACTCGGCCGTGGAGACGATCTCGCTCGACGACGCCGACCGGGCCGCCGACCTGCTCGCCGGCTTCGTCCGCGGCCTCGAAGGCGGCATCAACTGGGCCCCCTAACTCCCTCCAGCAGGGGCCGGGTGAACCCGACGCGAGTTGACGTATCCTCGTCTCCGAAGCGGAGGGTTCACCCGGCCCCGGCGGCCCCTGCCAAAACGGCACGGCCCCCCAGCCCGCCAAAGCGACGGGGCCGTTTTTGCTCGCGATAGGCGCCGGTCCCGCTGCTTTGGCACGCCGGTTGCTTCCTTTTGGGCCAAGCCGTTCAATGGCTGCCAAAACCGCATTCCCTCCGTCCATCCACGCCCCGCACCCCTAAGGAGTTTTCCGTGGCCAAACAAATGGTGTTCGACGATGAGGCCCGTCAGCCGCTGCTCGCCGGCGTCTCGAAGCTGGCTCGCGCGGTGAAAAGCACGCTCGGCCCCCGCGGTCGCAACGCGGTGCTCGACAAGGGCTGGGGCTCGCCCAAGGTCACGAAGGACGGCGTGACGGTGGCTGAAGACATCGACCTCGAAGACCCCTACGAAAACCTCGGCGCCCAGCTCGTGAAGGAGGCCGCCAGCAAGACCAACGACGTCGCCGGCGACGGCACGACCACGGCCACGGTGCTCGCCGAGGCGATCTTTCGCGAGGGCCTCAAGATGATCGCCGCGGGCGCCGACCCGATGGCGCTCTCCCGCGGCATCCACAAGGCGGTCGAGGCGGTGGGCAAGTCGATCCTCTCGATGGCCACGCCGATCAACGAGAAAAACAAGAAGGAGCTGATGCAGATCGCGACGATCGCCGGCAACAACGACCCGACGATCGGCAACGTGCTCTCCGAGGCCTTCCTCAAGGTGGGCAAGGACGGCGTGATCACGGTCGAGGAAGGCAAGCAGGCCGAGACGACGGTCGACGTCGTCGAGGGCATGCAGTTCGACCGCGGCTTCCTCTCCCCCCACTTCGTCACCGATGCCGACTCGCAGACCTGCGAGCTCGACAACCCCTACATCCTCCTCTTCGAAGAGAAGATCTCGAGCGCGAAGAACCTCGTGCCCCTCCTCGAGGCGATCAGCAAGGCGGGCAAGCCGCTCGTCATCATCGCGGAGGACGTGGACGGTGAGGCGCTCGCCACGCTCGTGGTCAACAAGCTCCGCGGCATCGTGCAGTCGGTGGCGATCAAGGCCCCCGGCTACGGCGACCGCCGCAAGGCGATCATGGGCGACCTCGCGGTGCTCACCGGCGGCCAGGCGATCTTCAAGGATCTCGGCATCGCCCTCGACGCCGTGAAGCTGAGCGACCTCGGCCGGGCCAAGAAGGTGATCATCGAGGCGGAAAACACCACGATCGTCAGCGGTGCCGGCACGAAGGCCGCCATCGACGGCCGGGCCAACCAGATCCGCGCCGAGATCGAGACGACGACGAGCGACTACGACCGCGAGAAGCTCCAGGAGCGGCTGGCGAAGATCGCCGGCGGCGTGGCGCAGATCAACGTCGGCGCCGCGACCGAGACGGAGATGAAGGAGCGGAAGGCCCTCATCGAGGATGCCAAGAGCGCGACGCAGGCGGCGCTCGCCGAGGGGATCGTCCCCGGCGGCGGCGTGGCCCTGCTCCGCAGCGAGAAGGCGATCGAGAAGCTCGATGTCGAAGGCGACGAGAAGCTCGGTGCCGCGATCGTGAAGAACGCCCTCCGCTATCCGCTCGAGGCGATCGCCGCCAACGCGGGCGTGGACGGCCCGGTCGTGGTCAACCGTGTCCGCCACATGAAGGGCAAGAACGACGGCTACGACGCCGACAAGGAGGAGTATTGCGACCTCGTCAGCGCGGGCGTGATCGACCCGGCGAAGGTCGTGCGGACGGCCCTGCAGAATGCCGCCAGCGTGGCGGCCCTGCTGCTCACCACCGAGTCGCTCATCACCGAGATCCCGAAGGCCGAGGAAGAGGCCGGCGGCGACGGCCATGACCACCACGGCATGGGCGGTGGCATGCCCGGCATGGGTGGCATGGGCATGGGCGGCATGGGTGGTATGGGCGGCATGCCCGGCATGATGTGACCCTGAACAGATTCATCAATTGCAACTTTTTCTACCTTTTTGGAGAGCATTTCTCATGGCTGCGAAGAACCTGAAGATCCGTCCGCTCGATGACCGCGTGGTGGTCGAGCCCGTCGAGGCCGAAGAGCGG
>JBIIQM010000002.1:0-76729 GCA_044342075.1 Pirellulales bacterium | reverse complement strand
GTAGCGGCAGATGCGCTTGATCCGCCGCTTCTTCGAGTCGGTGGCGAAGAGCGTGAAGTTGGCGAGGATGTCGAGCACCACCGCCGGCTTCATCAGGCTCTTGGCGGCAGCCTCGACGTTCGCGAGCTGGCCGGCGACAGGCAGAGCCTCGTCGAGCCGCCACGGGCCCCAGTCCTTGAGCGGCAGCCGGAGCGAGCCGTACCGCAGGTCCTTCCCCTCGGTGGCCACGCTGAAGACGTTCGAGACGAAAAGCTCCGGAGCGTCGGCCTCGTACCGCTGCACCTGCACGGCGCCATCGACCCAGCTGACGCTCGAGCGGACGGGCGTCTTGGCCTCGATCACGACGAGCGGGAACCCGTTGACGAGGAGGACCAGATCGCACCGCTGTGTCGTGGCACCCGACCGGAACGTGTACTGAGTCGTGAGGACGTATTGGTTGTTTTCGAGGTTGTCGAAGTCGATGAGCCGGACGGTGACGTGCTCGTGGTTCTTGCCGAATGGCATCGACCGCTCGCCACGGAGCCACCCGGAAAACTCCTCGTTGCTCTTGATGGGGCCATCGGCGCGGACGGATTGCTGGATCGCCCGGAGCTTGTAGAGCACCTCGTCGGCGAGGTCGGGGTTGGCGGCGATCTCGGGATTCAGCCGGCAGAGGGCGTCGACGACGTGTTGCTCGACCCACGGCTCGTGGTGCTGTCGGGGGAGATCGGCCGCGACGAGGTGGTGCCAGCCGACACCGGCGATGGTGCCGCCCTTACGGGCGAGACCAGGGCCGCAGGCCGTGACCGTATCCGCGCCGGCGAGGGCGCGGGCGACGAGCGCTTCGACGGCGTTGGCTTCGTTGAAGGTCATGATAAGGCCAATGCGGATAACAACTTCTGTTGGACTATCGCGGCCATGTCTGCGCGACTCGTGTTGGTATGCCTAGCCGTCGTCAGACTATGGGAGCGGGTCACAACCTCGCGCTGTACAGCAAGCGGGGGCACGGGAACCTTCAGTTGGCGAATATCGGTAAGGCTGACGTTTGCCCGAGCCGTGTTCACACGTGTGGCGGCTATCGACTGTTGCGTGCTGGGGGATAGGTACCACGCCAGGAAGAACTCGGGCAGCATTCGAGTGGTATCAAAACGGACGACGGCGACCGCCTGATTCGTATTGGCCGGACCAAGTCCATTAGGCGCTATGGCAGCGCGGCCGATCGAAGCACCAACAAGATTGATCAGTACGTCCCCTCCTCGGATAGCGCTACGCTCAAGTTTTCTGTGAAAGGCATCAGGAATACGCTTGCACTCAACAAGGGACAATGTGCCGTCGAGTACGTGTTCGCTCGTAACAAACAGCGGCCCTTGCTCGACGTATTCGTAACCCTGCCATCGAGGCGACTCCCCCTTCGAGACGCTGTCTGTGAGCTCTGCTACGGCTTGCGTGGGGCACCGCAGTTCGTCGAATGCAGCGCGAAGGTAAGCGGCTCGTAAGTTGTCGAGAGCGGCGCTCAATATCGTGCCGTGTTGGATCACCCGTGTTGCCTGTGTGAGCGCCCCGATCGCTCTCTCCTGCTCCTCGAGTGGCGGCAGGTCGAACTCATAGTCCGCAAGGCTTGACCAATTTGTCCGGGGGGAAAGCGAGCCCGCGCTGGTCTTCAGGGCATGCTGAAAGAACCCGTCAGTTTGGCATATGAACGGCAGAAGATCCGAGAGCAAGCGACCGTCAGCTGGTTCGAAGACGTATATGTCACTCGAGCAGATGCCGTCGAACTCGGCGACCGCCACCTTCCGTTGGTAAGCCCGCCGTTTTCCGAACAGCACCTGCCTCGGGCGAAAGCGGTTTGTGAAAGTCACGCCGTCCGCCACGTTACCCCACGTCCGAATCCGAAGGTCACGGGGCTCCAAGTGCTCTAGGCCAACATACCTCTCAATGCCGGCCGCCACCGGGTCGGTACACCGCTCTGTCGAGAGCCGTACAACGTCGCCGAACCGCACGCGGGCCCGCCCATTCCTTGGCCTAGTCATGGCTGACCTCCGCGTCGGCGGGAAGCTTGTCTAGCATCGCGGTCACATCATCCATCTGCCGCCAAAACGCCTCGCCGTCACGCATCCACTGGGACCACGCGTCTGCGAGCGATGTGGGCTCTCTCTCACCAACCTGTGCAGCAACACCATTCGTCGGACGGGCCACGTACAGCGGGATCGAGAGGCTCCACTCCTGCTTCTCGATCACGGACGTCTCGACCACCGCTGCGAAGCCTGGATCGTCAGCAAACGCCTTGTAGGCAGCCAGAATCCGCGACTGGTTGTCGGTCTTCAGGAAGCTCTGAGCCCGCTCCCTAGCGATCTCGTTCACCGCGTCAATGAGTAGCACCTTGCCCTTGCGGGCCTTCGGCTTCTGCGTGCGGCAGATGATGACGCACGCCTCCATCGGCGAGTTGTAGAAGAGCCCCGGTCCCAGGCCGAGTATGCACTCCACGAGGTCGCGGCGGACGAGGTTCTCTCGCATCTCGGCCTCCTCCTTGCGGAAGAGGACGCCGTGGGGGAAGAGGATTGCGCACCGCCCGGTCTTCGGGTCGAGGCTCGCGAGAATGTGCTGGAAGAAGGCATAGTCGGCGCGGCCCTGCGGAGGCGTGCCGAGCGTGTTACGGCCGAACGGATCAGCGCCCCAGAGCTCGCGGTTCCACTGCTTGATCGAGTACGGCGGATTGGCGAGGGCCACGTCGAATGTCCGCAACCGGTCGCCCTTGAGAAACCGTGGCTCCGCGAGTGTGTCGCCGCGCTGAATCTCGAAGTCCTCGACGCCGTGAAGCAAAAGGTTCATGCGGGCGATCGAGGAGGTCATCAGGTTGATCTCCTGTCCGTAGAGCCCGAGCGTCCTCCATTCGCCGCCAAGCCGCTTCACCTCTGCCAAGGCCGAGATAAGCATCCCGCCGGTGCCGCAGGTTGGGTCGTAGATCGTCTCGCCAGCCTTTGGGGCGAGCATCTGGACCATCAGGTGAACGAGCGTGCGGTTGGTGTAGAACTCCTGCGCCGTGTGGCCGGAGTCGTCGGCGAACTTCTTGATGAGAAACTCGTAGGCGTTGCCCAGCTCGTCCTCGGGCACGGCCTTCCGGTCGAGCACGCTGGTCGAGAAATGCTCGACGAGATTCTTGAGCATCTCGTCCGGCAGCCGGTCGCGATTGGTCCACGGGGCATCGCCGAAGATGCCCTCGAGCTTGCCCGGATTGGCGGCCTCGATGGCGTGCATGGCGTCGCGGGTCGCCTTGCCGACGTTCTTGGTCACGGCCCGCACGTCCCGCCAGTGCGCGCCGTCGGGGATCACGAACCGGTGCTGCTCGGGGAAGGCGGCGTAGGCCTCGTCGCCGTCCGACTCGGCGAGCGCGGCTGAAAACTCCTCGTCGTAGACGTCGGACAGCCGCTTGAAGAAAAGCAGCGGGAAGACGAACTGCTTGTAGTCGCCGGCGGACACGTGCCCCCGGAGGTACGTGGCCGCACCCCAGAGGTAGCTCTCCAGTTCCTGCTGCGTGATCCGGTCACTCATCGAGCCAGCCCCCTTCCACCATCGCCTTCTCGAGCGCGGCCTCGGCCTCACGGCAGCGGGCGAGCGCCGCCTTGAACGCGGCAATAGCCTCGGGGAGCGGCGGAATCTCGTCGGTCGACTTCGGGGTGACGTAACGGGAGATGTTGAGCGTCCAGTCCTCCTTGGCGATCTCCTCAACGCTCACGACGCGGGCATGGTGCTCGACGTCGGCGAAGTCCCGGTACCAGCGGTATATCTGCAGGGCGTGCTCGGGTTCGAGGAAGTTCTGAGCACGGCCCTTCTTGAAGAGTGTCTGGGCGTCGATGACGAGCACTTGTCCCTTGCGGGCCTTCGGCTTCTTTAGCCGCATAACCACTATGCAGGCGGCGAGCCCGGTGCCGTAGAAGAGGTTGGGGCCGAGGCCGATCACCGCCTCGAACAGGTCGAGCTCAAGCAGCTTGCGGCGAATCTCGCCTTCGCTGGCCTTCCGGAAGAGGGCTCCCTGCGGAAGCACGACGGCGAGCCGGCCGCTCGGGGCGGCCATGCTCTTCACCATGTGCTGCACCCAGGCGTAGTCGCCGGTGCTCGACGGGGGCGTGCCGGCGAAGTTTCGGCCGTAGGGATCACTCTCCCATTTCTCCTCGCCCCACTTCTCGAGCGAGAAGGGTGGATTGGCGATCACGCAGTCGAACGTGGCGAGGCCCCCCGTCGCATCGGTGAACACGGGGTTGCGGAGCGTGTCACCGCGCTGCACCTCAAAATCCTCGAGGCCGTGCAGCAGGAGGTTCATCCGGGCGACGGCGGACGTGGTGACGTTCTTCTCCTGCCCGTAGAGCCGGCCGAAGAATGTCCGCGGGTCGCCGCCGGCCTGGCGGACGTGCTCGACGGCGGCGAGCAGCATGCCACCGGTGCCGCAGGCGGGGTCGCAGACGGTCTCGCCCGGCTTCGGGTCGAGGATCGCGGCCATGAGCCGCACGACCGCCCGCGGGGTATAGAACTCGCCCGCCTTCTTGTTGGTGATCTCGGCGAACCGCTTGATGAGCACCTCGTAGGCATCGCCGAGGATGTCGCTCGTGACGGCGGCGTTCGTGAGCGTGATCGAGGAGAAGTGCTCGACCAGGTCCTTGAGGAGCGCGTCCGGGAGCTGCTCCTTGTTGGTCCATGTCGCGTCGCCGAAGACGCCGTAGAGGTGCTTGTCGTTGGCCTTCTCGATGCCCCGCAGCGCGTTCTGGAGGGCGGTGCCGACGTTCGTGGCCTTGGTGCGGACGTCCTGCCAGTGGCAGCCGGCGGGCACCTGGAACCGATGGGCCTCCGGGAAATCCTCGAACTCGCTGTCGCCGTAGAGCTCGCGGGCGGCGGCGGCTTCCTCGTCCCAGACGTCGCAGATGCGCTTGAAGAAGAGCAACGGCAGGATGTAGCTCATCCAGTCGGTGCGGCCGAGCGGGCTGCCGCGGAGGATGTTGGCGGCTTCCCAGAGGTGGGATTCGAGGGCGTTGAGCGTGAGCGGGCCCGCGGCAGCACCGGTGGCCGGCGGGGTGGCGGTGCTATCCGGCAACGCGTCGGCACGCCGCTTCCGCGTCGCCGCCTTCTTCGCCCGTTTCGCCGCCTTGGCCATGGTTCAGGTCCTGTCGAATCCTCTATGTGCGGATGCCAACAACGTACGGACTGCACGGCCCCCGGAATAGGGGGCGGTACGCTCGCAGGGAAGAATCTCCGGCAGTCCGTCACCGATGACGGCGCGATTGGACCACGACGGCGGGACAACCTTGGTCCCCGTGCGCTGGCCGACGGGCCGCCCGCGTGCTAGACGCAAGCCCGCGCAAGCGGTGCCGGCCTAGAAGTCGCAGCCCGCGAGGCGTGTGTTTCCCGGGCTTTTTGATGGAGCGGCAGATGCGTCGCGTGCTAGAAGCGAGACACGCACCGGCCGCTTTTCTAGAAGACGCCGGCTCGCGGAGAATTTTTTTACCAGCCTCCAAACCAACGACTGCGTCGTGACGTATGGCGGGCATGGACACACTCGCCATCACCGCCGAACCGAACCGGAAGAACTTTGAGCGACTCGTTCGGTCGCTCAAATCCTTGAAGCAAGATTTCGCTCGCTTTGGGGAGAACAACGGCCCGCTGGGGGTCTGCCTCGTGCACTTCCCGCATACACGGACCTCGAACAAAGGTCAGCTCGAGAATCCTGCCAACTGGCCGCAGGGGTTCGCGAACGGCCCGCTGTGGGCGATTGCGTTCAAGGGCGATCCAGACCCTGCCACTTATGTAACGCGACGCTTTCGACTCGCCTGCTCAGACGGAGCCGCAAAAAGATTTGGCGAACTTTGCGATGAGGCGGTCCTGCTCCTGGCGGACAGCGCGCCAAGGCTATTGCAGGTCACGAGTCTGCCCTCTTGGCTCGTCGCGGCCATCGGCGAGTGCCGCAATAGCTTTTCCAGACATGCAATCTGGCCGTCGCTGGTCTTCGAACTCGCGCTGCAGCGCAAAGAAGGATCACGATTGCGTGTGGACGGCCCGTTTCAGTGGCCGGACGCGACCGGCACGCTCTTCAAGGTTTATGGCCGGCCTGCGTCTGACAAAACGCGATGGGCCGCCATTCTGCAAGATGCGACGCTTGCGTCACAACTGGCGCTCGACGACATCCTCGTCGATTTGGAGCCAGCATTCCTGACATTGACAGGATCGTTGGCCGCGACACACCAGCCGGCCGGTCACTCGCAGATCATAGAGAACGCGGCGAATGAAAAGAGTGAAGTGTCGGAGGTCGCCCTCGAAGCCTTCGCCCAGATGATTGAAGAATATAAGCGAGACTGCGGTCGCGCAAAGCGACGCTTCCATATCGCCGACTTTGCCGCAGCAAAAGGCTTTAACCTTGATGAAGTTGAACGGTTACGCGAAAGGCATCGGGGCCGACTGCGGCGACGCAAGGAGAAGAAGGCTAAGGCTCGGGCGAAGTAGCCGTCGGATGCCCGCACTCTCCATGGGGGCTAAGGGAAACAGTCGCTAGAGTGGACGTCCACTCTTGATCTCATGCAAGTCCGTTCTCATTTGCAGTCGGAGTGCAGTCGCCGGCGTTGACTGGCGTTTTCTGACATTCACGAGAATGGACGCGTCCATTCTCGTTCGCCGCACATTTGTCGGACTTCTCTTTTGCCTCAATCCTGGGGTCACGCACGCAGCGAGCGTGAGTAACACAGGATGTGAGGTGACAAGATGATTGTTCGTGATGTCGAGCCCGCACTTCTGCGAGCCGACGAGGCTGCCGCGCTCATTGGCGTCTCGAAGCGGACGTGGTGGCGGCTCGTGGCTGATCGGATAGCACCACAGCCCCTCCGGATCGGCGGCGCAGTGCGTTGGCGGCGGGACGATATTGCCAATTGGATTCTGGCCGGGTGTCTGCCGACCGTCGCCCGTCGCTCTGCCTTCAACGACGTGAATGGGGGGCACCGCGATGGCAAATGACGAACGGGTGCCCGACGCACACGGGGGGCGAGAAATCGCCTGCCTCTTCAACCAGCTCATTTACGAATGGCGTATGGGCCGGCCGAATGAGGCCGCCAAGCATGCCGACGCCCTCTTCGCCCTCGGGGTCATCGTGCAGTTTCGGTCGCAGCCGCCACTCGAAGCGAGGTGCAGGGATGAGTAGCCCCCTCTTCGATCGCTGCTGCGAACGCCCGCCGACGCTCGCGGTGAGGGCCACCGCGGCAGCGGAGATGCTCGGCATCAGCGAGCGACTGCTCGCGACACAGACGAAACACGGCGACATCCCTCACGTGCGCGTGGGGCGTGCCGTCGTCTACCCCGTGGAAGCACTGCGTAACTGGCTCGCTCAGAACTCTAACACTGGAAGGGATTCCAACGATGACGCCTCTCGCCCGAATTCTTGATCGACTACCCGACGCCCGCCATGGCCACAATGGCTGGCAGGCCCGATGCCCCGCGCACGACGACCGCAACCCCAGCCTCTCGATCAAAGAGGCGGAGGACGGAAAGGTGCTCGTTCACTGCCATGCCGGCTGCGCTACGCCGGATGTCGTGCGTGCCCTGGGCGTCGAGATGCGGGACCTTATGCCGGCCAATGAGCTGCCCTCCGTGGCACCGGAGCGCCCCGGTCCGCGGCCTAACGCGCGGCGAAACAAACAGCGCAATCCTGTGCTGTTCGGCACGCTCAGCGAGGCGATCAATGCTGTGGAGAAAAGGCTTCGCGCAACCTGCCGCTACTGGATTTATCACAACGCGACTGGCGAGCCAGTCGGTGCCGTGCTGCGATTCGATCTTGCCGAGGGCAAGACCTACCGTCCCGTGTCTCTCCGCAGCGGCGGTTGGTGCTTGGATGCGATGCCGGAGCCGCGACCAGTTTTCGGCATGACGGCGATCGCCGAAGCCAGCACGGTCGTCGTGGTAGAGGGAGAGAAGGCGGCAGATGCTGCCAGACTGCTTGGATACGTCGCGACCACATCGGCCGGCGGTGCGAAGGCCGCCAGAAAAACAGATTGGTCTCCGCTCGCGGGAAAGGGCGTAATCATTCTGCCGGACAACGACGAAGCGGGCTATGACTACGCCGACGACGTGGCCGACAACCTTCTCTCGCTCTCGCCTCCGGCCCGGGTGCGGATTGTGGCACTGGGGGGGCTTTCGGTCGGTGGCGACATCGCAGACCTCGTCGAAGGCGCTGACGCCAGCGCGATGGGGAAGCTGCGGGAGCGGGTCGACCGCGAAATCGCCGAGACACCACACCTCGACGGCCCAGAGCCGGAAGACGGCTTCGCGCCGTACGAGCCCTTCCCCGTGCACGCTCTCCCCGCGCCGCTGGCTCGCCTCGTGAATGCCGGCGCCAGCGCGATCGGCTGCGATGCCAGTTACATCGCGCTTCCGGCGCTCGCCGCATGTGGCGCCGCCATCGGCAATTCGCGACGCCTCCAAGCGAAACGAGACTGGCTGGTGCCACCGATACTGTGGTGCGCCGTTGTTGGCGAGAGTGGCAGCGCGAAAACGCCTGCTCAGAAACTAGCACTACAGGCAACCGGCCTGCGCGATGAGGAGGCGTTCAGCGACTTTGAGCAGAAGCGACTCGAGCACGAACAGCAACTCGCCGCGTATGAGCGAGACCTTGCTCTCTTCAAAAGTAGAAAAGGCGGCGACGAAGCACCCGTGCGCCCCAAGCCCCCACAGCAGGAGCGATTCCTGCTGAAGGACATCACCTTGGAGGCGCTCGCGTCACGGCTTGCTGGGAACCCGCGCGGCGCTTTGCTGGCGGTCGACGAACTCGCCGGCTGGCTCCAAGCCTTCGAGCGATACGGCAACGGAAAGAGCCAGGGTGACGCTGCGAGGTACCTATCGCTCTACAGCGCTGAGAATCTGATCGTCGACAGGAAGACAGGCGACCTGCCGACGCTTCGCGTCGCGCAGGCCGCCGTTTGCATCGTCGGAGGGATTCAGCCGGCAATTCTGCGGCGCTGCTTCACGCAGGAGCATCGCGATGCCGGGCTCCTGGCACGTTTTCTGCTGGCCTGCCCACCGCGCCGAGCGAAGAAGTGGTCGGAGGCAGAGATTGCGCCGGAGATCAAGGACATGTACGAGGCCGTGATCCTACGGCTATTTGCAATGACGCCCGATCTGTCTGGGGGTGAGGGCACGTTTCGTCCGCTGGTGGTGCGACCGTCCCCCGAAGCGAAAGCGATGTATCAAGAGTTCTTCGATCGCCACAACCACGAGGCGCGCGACCTCTCGGGCGACCTTGCATCCGCTTGGTCGAAACTGGAGGAGGTCCCGCTGCGCATTGCCCTGGTCATCCACGGCATCCGTGTTGTCGCAGGCGAGACTATGCACGACGAGTGTGAGGCGGACGGAAAAAGCATGGCGAGTGCGATCGAAGTGACTGAGTGGTTCAAACGCGAGGCGCGGCGTATCTACGCGATGCTCCATGAGAACGACAGCGCCGCCGAGCAGCGGCGGCTTTTAGATTGGATCGGCAAACGCGGCGGATCAGCGACCACGCGGGAGGTGCAGCAGGGCATGCGCGGTTTCGAGACGGCCGTCGCCGCCAGAAAAGCCCTAGAATCCCTCGTGGCGGCCGGGTGCGGGGCATGGCAGGAAGCAGGCCGGACGACACGGTTTGTCCTCAAGTCGCCCCCTGAGAGCAGCGCGGCACAAAGTGTAGATGATGTAGACGTAGACAGCGGGAACGTAGCCGAATCCGATTGGGGGGCCATATGAACGCGACGGAGGTGCTCGCTGAAGCCAAGCGAATCGGTCTCGTCCTGAAGGCAGAGGGTGGGGAGGTTCGCTACTGGCCCCGTCATGCCATGCCGCCCCTGCTCGCCGCATGGATTCGGTCGATGAAGGCCGAAATCCTCGATCTGCTCTCGGGCGGGGCTGCACAGAGGCCGCAACTGCCCCCGACGGCTCGGGACTATGACAGAAAAACCGTGGCGGGGCCGGACGCAGGGATCGCCTGCGAGTGCGGGGCTCGCGTATTAAAAGGCATACCAGTCCGAGACGGCACGACCGAACCATGGACGTGCAAGTCCTGCGGGAAGGTGAACTACCCTCCACCGTTTTAAAGGTAGGGAAGGGGCTCGAGGACTACCGGGAGAAGTGAAATGGCAAGCGTTTCTAGCGACAGCAACGGACGGCGAAAGATTCACTTCAGGCACCCGACGCGCGGGCGACAGACGCTCCGGCTCGGCAAGGTGCCGAAGTCGACTGCCGACGGCGTGAAGGTGCGCGTCGAGCGGCTTCTCTCGACGGCCATCGCCGGGCTGCCCATCGACGCCGAGACCGCGTGCTGGCTGGCATCTCTCAGCAACGACTTCCACGCCCGGCTGGCGAGAGCAGGTCTCGTGCCGCACCGTGTCCCGGAGGCGGCGACAGAGGCCCCTGCGTCCACTCTGAATGACTTCCTGACCAAATACATCGAGGGCCGTGCGGGGCTTCGGCCGAATACTATCCGCAACCTGCGGCAGTCCCAACGGATTCTGACCGAGTTTTTCGGCAAAGACCGCCCGATGGAGTCCGTTAACGCAGGAGACGCCGACGCCTACAAGGAGCAGCTCATTCGGGATGGTTACTCTCGCGTCACCGTGGCTCGCGAGGTGAAGCGTGCCCGGCAGGTATTCAAGGCCGCGCAGCGGCACGGACTCATCGACACCAACCCATTTGCCGACGTGAGCGCCGGCGGCCAGTCGAACTCTTCCCGGAGTTTTTACGTCACTCGCGAGATGGCGAGGGCCGTTCTGGACGCCTGCCCAGACAACGAGTGGCGGCTCATCTTCGCCCTCAGTCGGTTCGGTGGCCTTCGGTGCCCTTCGGAGACGCTCGGACTGCGGTGGAGCGACGTCGACTGGGAGCAGGACCGGATCATCGTCCGCGAGTCGAAGACGAGGGCCCGGACGATCCCGATATTTCCAGAACTCCGCCCGTACCTCGAAACTGCGTTTGAGCAGGCCGAGCCGGGGGCCGTGCACGTGATCGGCCGCTACCGATCCAAGGACGCCAACCTGCGGACGCAACTCCTCCGCATCGTCGAGATTGCCAAACTCGAGCCATGGCCGCGGCTGTTTCACAACCTGCGAGCCAGCCGGGAGACGGATTTGGCCAACGACTATCCGCTCCACGTGGTCTGCGACTGGATCGGCAACTCGCAGGCAGTCGCCAAGAAGCACTACCTGCAGGTGACCGACGAGCACTTCCAAAAAGCGACGCAAAAAGCGACGCAACTTCCCCATGCACTGGACTGCATCGAGGTGCATCTAGAAACGCAGACGGCCGTATCTCCCGCGTTTGCGAGCGATACGGCCGTCGAAGTACCCCCACGGGGAGTCGAACCCCGGTTTTCGGACTGAGAACCCGACGTCCTGGGCCACTAGACGATGGGGGCAGGTAGTCTCTGAAACTGTAAGAGTGTCGGACGGGGTGTCAAGCAAACTTGAACACCCCGCTCCAAACCGCCGCAAACCGTCCTTTGCCGGCAAAAACCGCTACCGCGGCGGCCGAATGCGGGCCGGGCCCCGCGGCCGTGCGCGGCCGGCCAGAAACCCCGCGATCGTCGCCGCGACGGCCGCCGCAGCCGTCGCCATCCAGATCCTGCGCGAAGAATCCCGCTCCAGATGCTCCCGCTCCATCGCCGCCTGCAACCGCACCGTCGCGTCGCGCAGTTCCTGCGTCCGCACCGGCTGCCGCGCTTGCCCCATGCCACCGCGCTGCGGCAGCCCTGGCCTGCCCCATTCCGACCCCGCCGTCCAGGCCAACGGCGACGGGCCGTGCCGCGAGCCCGCTTCGAGTATTGCCTCACATCGTTCCACGGCCCGCAAAAGATCCCCCGGCGACTGAAACCGCGCCGCGGGATCCTTCGCAAGCAGCCGATCGACGATCGCGGCCAGTTCAGCAGGCAACTCGGGCCGCAATGACGCGATCGGCGTGAGCGGCTCCTTGATGTGGGCCATCGCCACGGCCAGGCTCGTCGTGCCATTGAAAGGCGGCCGGCCGGCGAGGAGATGATAGACCGTGGCCCCGAGCGAATAGAGATCGCTCCGCGCATCGACAGATTTGCCCTCGGCCTGCTCGGGGCTCATGTAGAGCGGCGTGCCAAGCGTCATGCCGTGTTGCGTGAGACCGAGGCCGTCGGCGGCATCGAGCACACGGGCGAGCCCGAAGTCGGCCACCTTCACCTCCCCGGCCGACGTGACGAGAAGGTTCTCGGGCTTGATGTCGCGGTGCACAACCCCCTGCTCCGCCGCCCGCGCAAGCGCCGAGCCGACCTGACCGAGCAAGGCGACGGCCTGCGCGGCGTCAAGCGGACCGCGGGCCTCGAGCCAGGCCTTCAGTGTCGGCCCCGCCACGTATTCCTCGGCGAGAAAGTGAATGCCGTCGATGCAGGCCACCTCGTGGATCTGCACGATGTGGCCGTGGATGAGCGCGGCGGCGGCGCGGGCCTCCTGCGTAAACCGCTGCACGGCGATCGGTTCCGCGGCCGTGCGCGGCGCGAGCACCTTCACGGCCACCTGCCGGCCGAGCGATTCCTGCTCGGCCAGATAGACGTCGGCCATCGCGCCACTTCCAAGCCGGCGCAGGAGCCGGTATCCTCCCAGCCTGCGCCCGGAGAGATCGCCGTCGGTGAGGGTGCCGGAAGCATCAACTCGCATGCTCGTCGAGCCTAACAGCCCCAGGAGGAGTTTTCATGCCCAAGCCGTCCGCCGCCGATCTGCAGAAGGCCGCCAAGGCCGTCGATCTCGATGGTTTTGACTACGAGGTGACGCTCGACACGAGCGCCGGCCCGATCCGCCTCGCCCTCGACTCGAAAGTGGCCCCCGGCCACGTCCGCAACATGGTGGCGCTCGCCGAGAGCGGGTTCTACGACAGCGGCTGCTTCCACCGGATCATCAAGGGCTTCATGATCCAGGGAGGCTGCCCCGAGGGCACGGGCACCGGCGGCCCGGGCTACAAGATCCCCGCCGAGTTCAACCGCACGCCGCACGAACCGGGCGTCTTGTCGATGGCCCGCACGAACGACCCCAACTCGGCCGGCAGCCAGTTCTTCATCTGCCTCGAGCGGGTGCCGCACCTCGACAACCAATACACCGTCTTCGGCCGCACCGCCGATGCGGCGAGCCTCGACGTGGTGAAGGCGATCGGCAACGTGAAGACCGGCGGCGGCGACCGCCCCGTCGAGCCCGTGACGATCAAGAAGGTCACGGTTACGAAGAAGGCCCGGTAGGGTAGCCTTTAGGCTGCCTTTTCATAGGTAGCCTTTGGCCTGCCAATGAATCGGGGCCGCATTTGGCAGGCTGAAGCCTACCCTACTTTCTGCGTTGGCAGGCTGAAGCCTACCCTACTTGTAGAGTCGCAGGTCGTCGGCGGTGCGGATGATGAGCTCGTCGCCGATCGCGATTGGCGATGCCATGATCCGCGCCGCGAGGTCGCTCTTGGCCACCTCGCGGTAGGCGGCCGCCGGCTCGATGACCGTGATCACTCCCTCCTCGCTCGCGAGGAAGATCTTGCCGTCGGCATAGAGCGGCGACGCGGAATAGTTGCCGCCGACGCGATGCCGCCAGCGTTCCTTCCCGGTGCGGGCGTCGAGGCAGGTGGCGACGCCGCGGTCGCTCACCACGTAGATCGCATCGCCCACGATGAGCGGCGAGGGATTGGCCGGAATCTGGCTGCGTTCCTCCCAGGCCACCGCGTCGGCGGCGAGCCGCCCCTCTCCTCCTTGCCGAATCGCGAGGAGCCGCGGCGTGTTGAAGCCCGTGCACACAAAGACGAGGCCGTGGGCCGCGACGGGCCTGGGCACCACCGAAAAGCCCTCGTAGTCGAGCTGCCAGAGTTCGCGGCCGGTGGCCGGATCGTAGGCGTAGACGTGATCCGCGGCGGGAGTCACAAGCTCGTCACGATCGCCCACGCGGAGGATCGCGGGCGTCGAAAAACTCTTGCGCACGTCCGGATCGTCACGGAGCTTCCCTGATCGCGCGGCCTTCCAGACTTCCTTGCCCGTGCGCTTGTCGAGCGCCACCGAGAATTGCACGTCGGCGCCGTCGCAGGTGAGGATGAGCAGGTCGCCGTAGAGCACGGGCGAGCTGCCGGGTCCCACGTAGTGCTCGAGCGGATGGGTGGTGTCGCGCCAGAGGACGCCGCCCGACGACGTGTCGATCGCCGCCGTGCCGTTGGTGCCGTAGTGGACGTAGAGCCGGCCGGCTTCGATCACCGGCGTGGGCGAGGCGTGGGAATTTTTCTTGTGAATCTCTATCGGCTTCTCGACGCGGAAGACCTCGATGTCGCGCTCGATCGCGCCTGAGCGGCGGTTTACGCAGACGGCGCGAAGCGACGTGCCGTCGGGCGTGGCCGTGGTCATCCAGATCTGCTCGCCGAGGACGACGGGCGTGCTCCAGCCGACGCCCGGGATCGGCGTCTTCCAGGCGAGGTTCGTTGGGGCGTTGAGATCGAGCGGAAGGTTCGCGGCGACCGCATGGCCGTCGCCGGTCGGGCCACGGTAGCCGGGCCATTCGGGAATCTGTTCCGCCGCGGCCGTGGCCGAGCAGGCGAGCAGGAGGAGCGCGGCGATCCTGAAGTGCTGCGGCGTCATGCCATGCGTTTTACATCAGCCGGCTGCGTCGCCCAACTCCCGCCGGCGGCCGCCGAAAATCGTCCGCAGCCCGAGGATCGCCATGGCGAGCCCGCCACCGGCCGAAAGCATCGCATCGCGGTTGCTCCGCGGGTCGAGCAGGTCGGCTAGTGCCGGCTCGCTGTCCGGGCCCTCCCACTCTTGTGGATAGCCGGACTGCTGGCCAAACGGCGGCGATGGTGGCATCGAGAGCGGCGCGGCCACGTGGGTCGACCGCTGGACGACGTCGGGCACCTCGGCATCGGTGACCGACGCCAGCCGGGTGCGATCCTGCCCAGCCGGCGTGCCGAGGCTGCGGGCCAGCGCCGGCTCGCGCGAGAATTCGGCGATCGGCATGCCCTGAAAGCCGCGGGAGCCCACGCCCGCGAGAAAGGTCCGCAGCCGCGTGGAGCAGCTGCCGATCGTGCGGCCGTCGTTCTGCCCGAAGAGCACGCCGGCGAGCTGCCCCTGCGCGTTGAGGATCGGCCCGCCGGAATCGCCCTGCCGGGCGGTCGCCGAGAGCTCGACGAATTCCAGCGGATAGCCGGAGCCCGGCGCGAGGTATTGCGTGCAAGGCCCCGTCTCCGCGCGGAATGGCCCGCGGCCGTAGCCGGCGATCGTGAGCGGCTCGCCGAGTTCGGGCTGCTTGTCGGCGAGCGTGATGGGCGTGGCGTTCGGCTTCCAGATGACGATCGCCGCCAGGTCCCACGGCTCGTCCCAGCGGACGACGGTACCGGCCGACTGAAAGCCATCGGGGAATTGCACGAGCACGGCGGAGCGGCTGTCACGGATCACGTGCCAGTTGGTGAGCACGAGCCCCTGGTTGCGATTCACGTCGACGAGCACACCCGAGCCGAGCGAGGTGCCCGAGTTTTCGGGGGCGACGATCCGCGCGACCGCGGGGTGCGGCGTCTGCCCCGTGCCGATGTAGTCGGCAAAGAGCTCAGGCGACCATTTCGTGCTCGCGGCCGGCTGTGTGGACCAGCCCCAGAACGGCTGCTGGGCAGCCGCGGGCCGGAGGGCCACGCCGACGATCGCGAGGGAGGCCGCCAGGATGATCGTGCCGCATGTGTTTCGCATACGAGTGATCTCCTGATGTGGCTCCGGGAGTCATTGCGGCGAGCCGCGAAGGGCTTGCCGCCTCGTCTCCCTGTCGATGATCCGACGCAGGAGTTCGCGGCGCAATTGCTCGCGTTCCTGGTTCGGCCCGGATGAGGATGGGATCTGGCGGGCCGGCTCGACCAACAGGCTGCTCGAGTGAGTGACCATGAAAGAAGTCTCCTGCTGGAGCGTCCCGGCCGAACGCACCATCGGAGAGGTATCGGCAGCCACTAACGCAGAAAAACAGCGGAAATCCCTCCGCCCGCGCAGCTTGCCCAGCCCGCAAAGTAGGACAGGCTTCAGCCTGTCTGGCGTAGGACAGGCTTCAGCCTGTCAAAGTAGGACAGACTTCAGCCTGCCAGAGTAGTCCGCTTGATCCTCAAGCGGAACCAGATCCGCTTCGGGACGAAGCGGTCTACTTTGGAAGCGGTCTAAGAGTGGCAGGCTGAAGCCTACCCTACTTGACGGTAAAACCATCGGCCTCGAGCCGACGGGCAAGGGCCCCCACATGGTCGCGGTCGGCCGTCTCGACGGTCACCTGCACGCTCGTCGAAAAGACGTCCGGGCCGGAAAAAGCCCGGTCGTGCACGATCTCCTGCACGCTCGCGCCCGCCGCCGCGATCGCGGCCGTGAGTTTTGCGATGCCGCCGGGGCGGTCGCTCACCTGCGTGGTGAATCGCCAGCGGCGGCCGTCGGCGGCGAGCCCGTGGTCGATCACGCGGTCGAGAATCGAGAGATCGATGTTGCCGCCGCAGAGCAGGAGCACCACCTTCCGGCCACGGAGGTCGTCGCAGCCCTCGGCGACGAGCTGCATCACGCCTGCAAGCGACGCCGCGCCCGCTCCCTCGACCACCGTCTTCTCAAGCTCCAAGAGCCGCAGCACGGCGAGCGACAGGCTGTCCTCGCCGACGGTGACCACGCGATCGACGAGCGGCGCCGCGATCGGAAACGACGTCTCGCCCACCTTCCCGACGGCGAGGCCGTCGGCGAGCGTGGGGCGGATCGCCACCTGCACGGGCTTGCCCGCGGCGAGCGATGCCGAAAAGCTCGCGGCGGCCGCCGGCTCGACGGCGATGATCTTGATATCGGGCCGCAACGCCTTGGCGGCCGTGGCCACACCGGCGAGCAGGCCGGCCCCGCCGCAGGGCACGATGATCGCGTCGGCATCGGGCACATCTTCGAGGATCTCGAGGCCCATCGTCCCCTGCCCCGCGATCACCCGCAGGTCGTCAAAGCCGTGGATGCGGTTGAGCTGGTCGCGGGCGGCGATCTCCACGGCCAGCCGGCGAGCGTCGTCGAATGTTTCCCCTTCGAGGATCACCGTCGCGCCCAGCCGTCGGCAGGTCGCCACCTTCACCAGCGGCGCAAACCGCGGCATCACGACGGTCACCGGGATGCCAAGCAGCCGGCCGTGGTAGGCCAGGCCAAGCGCGTGATTGCCCGCGGAGGCAGCCACCACACCACGGGCTTTCTGCGCGTCGTCGAGGAGGAGAAGCGCGTTGCGGGCACCGCGTTCCTTGAACGAGCCGGTCCGCTGCAAAAGGTCGAGCTTGCAGAAGATCTCCGAGCCCGTGAGGTCGGAAAGCGCGATGCTCTTCGGGCACGGTGACCGGTAGATCCCGGAGCGGATCCGCTCATGCGCCGCACGAATGTCTGTGATCGCAAATGTGTGCATAAGTAGGACAGGCTTCAGCCTGTCAAAAGTCAAACAGGCTTCAGCCTGTCACGTCATCCCGTCACCCGCTTCGGCCTATGAAACGACCGCACATCGATCCACTCCATGCCGCCTGCGCGGGCGGCCGCAATGCCGAGGTCGCTGTCTTCCCAAACCACGCACCGCTCCGGCCGGGCGCCCAGCCTGCGGGCGGCCTCGAGAAATGGATCGGGGTCGGGCTTGTGTTTGCTCGTGTCTTCGCTGGCCACGATCGTGTCGAAGCAGTCGGCGATCCCCACCCGCTCGAGAATCTGCAGGCAGACATTCCGGTAGCCCCCGGTCACCACTGCCATCGGCACGCGGCCGCGCGACCGCAGCACCACGTCCACCACCGGATCGATCGCCTCGATCCGGTCGAGCTGGGCGAGGAACGAGGTCTCTTTCATATGGACGGCGTGATCGACGTCGATCTCGATGCCCCGCTCGCGGGCGAGCGTCGCGACGATGTCGCGGGTGGGCCGGCCCCCCATCGAATAGAAGCGGTCTTCGTCGAAGGCGATGCCGTGGGCCTCCGTCACATGGAGCCAGGCCCGGTAGTGGGCGGGCATGGTGTCGGCGAGCGTGCCGTCGCAGTCGAAGAGCAGGGCGTCGTGGTCTTGAAGCTGCCAAGCGGCGGGATGGGGCATGGCGGGGCGGGTTGTGCGGGTTTTTCGGGAAAGAGGGGCCCAGGCGAGCCGCAAGCGGCCGGCCCGGAAAGTAACCTATGGTTGCCTCGGAAAACAGGCCTTTCCCCGGACCCACCACCATGCAGTTCCCCGCCATCGGCATCCGGCTGCGGATGCTCCTGCTCGGCATCCTGCCGGCGCTCCTCATCTTTGCGACGGTGCTCTGGCTCAACTACAGCCGGATGCAGTCGATGCTGCTCTCCTTTAGCGAGGAGGTGCTCGTGGAGCGGGTGCGGCGGATCGCCGGCGAATTCGATTGCCAAGGCCCCGCGGCGGATCAGGCTGCGGCCGACGCCGTGGCGGCGCGGCTCCAGGCCGACAAGCGCGAGCAGCAGCGGGCCGGCTGGCATCCGGAGCTCTTCGTGATTGACCGCGAAGGGCGGCTGATCGCTGCGACGGTGGCCACGGCCGACCTCAGCGGCAAACTGATCGCCGACACGCCCTATGCAAAGGTCCTCGATGAATTCAATCGGGCCGTGACGACCGCCCGGATCGTGCAGGCCGCCGACCCGGTGACGGGCGCCCCCCTGCTCTACGCCGCGGCGAAACTGCCTGCCCGCTCGTGGACGGTCGTCTTGCAGGCGCAGCTCGACGATGTCTTGAGCCGTGTCCGCCGGCCGCTCCTCATGAGTGGAGCCGTGGCCGCCACCGGGATGGCGGGCGTGCTGGCGCTGCTCGCGTGGCTCACAACGACGCTCACCGGCCGGATCGCGAAGGCTGTCGACGCCTCGCGCCGCGTGGCCGCCGGCGACCTCACCGGCGCGATCGATATGCGTGGCAGCGACGAGACGGGCCAGTTGCTCCGCGACATCGGCGGCATGACGGCGAGCCTGCGGGCCATTGTCTCGCAGGTGAAGCAATCGAGCCTCGATCTGAATGCCACGGCCAAGCAACTCTCGGCCGCGGGCCGCCAGCAGGAGCACGCGATCAGTTCGCTCGGCGCGAGCACGAGCGAGGCGGCGGTGGCCAGCCGTCAGATCGCCGTGACAGGCCAGGAACTGCTCGGCACGATGGACGAGGTGGCGGGCGTGGCGGCCGACACGGCAACCGTGGCCGACGCAGGCCGGGAGAATCTCGTGGGGATCGGCGAGACGATGGCCCATCTCGAAAAGACGACGACCGATTTCTCGGAGCGGCTGGCGGCGATCCGGCAGCGGGCGGAAGACATCAACATGGTGATCACCACGATCACGAAGGTGGCCGACCAGACGAACCTGCTTTCGATCAACGCCGCGATCGAGGCGGAGAAGGCGGGGGAATATGGGCAGGGTTTCATCGTGGTGGCCCGGGAGATCCGCCGGCTCGCCGATCAGACGGCCGTGGCCACGCTCGACATCGAGCGGCTCGTCGAGCAGATGCAGCAGGCGGTGAATGCGGGCGTGATGGAGATGGACCGGTTTGCGGCGGAGGTGAAGACGGGCGTGGAGCGAGTAAATGGGATCAGTGCGCAATTCGCCGACGTGATCGACAAGGTGCACGGCCTGACGGGCCGGTTCGAGCACGTGAATCAGGGGATGAAGGCCCAGGCTGCCGGAGCCGCCCAGATCACCGAGGCCCTCATGACGCTCAAAGAAGGCTCCCACGCGGCCGCCGAGGCCCTGAAGGAATTCAAGGCCGCCTCACAGCACATGGGCCACTCGGTGGACGGCCTCACCGACACCATCAGCCGCTTCCGCGTCTCGTAGGACAGGCCTCCGTGCCTGTCTCCCCAAGTAGGACAGGCTTCAGCCTGTCTCCGGTGGGGCAGGCTTCCAGCCTGCCATGTTCCGACAGGCTAAAGCCCGTCCTACTCCCTGTTAACCTGGGCAACCCTCGGCCTCTCTGCCGGAAATTCTCATGGATCCGGTCGCGGTGGGTCGATCACTCCTGACGATCATGCCGGTTTTTCCGCGTGGGGATCGCCCCGTTCGACCAACCGGCGACCGCCAGGGATCCGACTCCGATGAGCAAAACAGCCGCCACCCGCACAGGTAGGAAACGAGCCATTGCCAGGCTGCGGGCGATCAAACGCCGGGCCGCGGCCTTCAAACGCGGCACCCGCAAGGTCCTCACAATGATGCTCGTCGCGGCGTTTGTCGCGGACGGCCCCATGGTGAGCCATGCCCAGGTGGGCAGCGGCATGATCGGCGGGGCCTCGGGCCAGGGCGCGATGGCGCCCGTGGGCGGTCTCGTGAATAGCGGCATCGCTCGGTTTCGCGAACTCGAGGCAAATGGCCCCGGCTGGATGTACTGGGGCTTGAACGCGGCCGACCGCGGCCTCGGCTACCAGGGCAGCTACATGACGCTCGGCGGCTTCATTCCTTATGCCGAAGACGATCTGGGCGGCATCTGGTCGGCCGATCTGCGCAGCCACCTCTCGAATTACGGCGGCTTCTTCTCGAACGTGGGCCTCGTCCGGAAGCAGTTCTTCGGCGGGGCGATCGGTGGCATCGGCGTCTACTGGGATTACGACGGCGACCAAAACCAGTATGCCGACACGACGATCACCGACTCGAGCGGCAGCTACATCTTCGCCGGCGGCCAGAGCTACAACCAGGTGGGCGTGTCGGGCGAGTTCCTCACCGACTACGGCAACCTGCGATCCAATGGCTACATCCCCGTGGGCACGACGGCCCAGACGATGGGCCCGTTCGTGGGCCAGTCGCTGCTCTGCACGCCAGGCATCAACGCGGCGCTGGCCGGAGCCGATCTTGAAGTCGGTGCGTATGTCCCGGGCCTCGCCGACTGGGCCGGCATGGTGAGCGTGGGCGGCTATACGTTTGGCAACGCCCGCTACAACCTCGCCAACGGGCAGGATGTGGTGCCCTTCTTCGGCGGTGTCTACACCCGCCTCGACCTCACGCTCATCCGCAACTGGGATTTCTCGCTGCAATACAACAACGACAGCTACTTCGATTCGACCGGCTTCGCGCGGCTCACCTACCGCATGGGCGGCAGCCGCCGCCGCAACGTGCCCGACCAGATGGAGCAGCCGATGATGCGCAACGAGCACATCGTGCGCGCCCACCAGGCGCCGGAGCAAGCGATCAATCCGTTTACAAATACTCCCTGGCGCGTCATCCACGTGGACAACTCGGCCACGGACGCACCGGCTGGCAACGGCACCGCCGAATCGCCTTTCACGCGGCTGGCGACAGACGGCAGCCCGGCAGCTACGGCCCGCAACGCAAATAGCGCCGCCAACCGGCCCTACGACATCGTTTTCGTGCACCAGGGCAACAGTCTCAACTCGCCTTACGCGGGCGGGTTCATCTTCAATGCCGACAACCAATACCTGGTTGGCGAAGGCACGTCGCTGCAGGTGCCGACGGTCAACTGTGGCTTCGTCCCGATTTGGACGGCAGCCGGATCACCGCGATATCCCGTCATCACGAACTCTGCCAATCCCTCAGCGATCGCGGCTATCGACCTCACGAATGGCTCCGCCACCAATGCAACGGTTGATCACCTACAGATTACGGGAGCCACGGTAGGCATCTCCGACGGCAGCGGCATGCCAGCAGGCGGTCGGGCGACGGTCAATGACGTGCGGATCAATGGCACCGCCCCAAGCCAGACGGGCGTAGTCATCGCAGATCAGCAGGGCAACGGTGGCACGTTCGACTTCACAAACATGGCACTGACGAACCTGACCGCCGATGGATTCGTCGTGGATGGCCAAGATTCGACAGGGGCGATCGTGGGCAATCCGTTCGTCAACATCTCGAACTCCACGATCAAAAATACATCTGGGTCAGCCGTCGTCGCCAATGCGATTGCGGGCGAAGGCCGCGTCCGCTTGGCGAACAGCGCGATCGATGGCACCACGGGGGCAGGCGTGACCGTGACCGGCGCGAATGCGATCGTCCAGTCGTCGACGATCACGAGAGTAGGGTTGTACGGCGTGGAGGTGTCGGGTGCGCCGGTGATTGCCGGAGTCACTCAAACCACCGGCACCTCGACGGTTCAGGTGGTGGGTTCAACGATCACCGCCGCAATCGGCGTGCAAGGCTCCGCACCGAATGCGGGTGAACAGCTCAACCTCACGATTAACCAAAACAAACTCATCGCCCCGTTTGGCGGGAACGGCATCAACCTGGCGATCAACGGCTCGGGCACCGCGGCCGGTGATTCCGGTGTGATCAATGCGAATATCGTCGGCAACACGATCGCCGTCCGCGGGACAACGGCCGTCGCCACCGGCACGGCCGGTGGCATCACGAGCCCGGCTACGGTCCGGTCCGACATCTATCTGACCACGAGCAACACCACCGCGGGCCTGAATTCGCTCAGCATAAAGGCAGCCAGCCAAGACAACCTGGTCGCATTGAACAGAAACGCGACGGTCACGACAAACCCGATCTTCAATCCGGTCAATACCGGAACGACCTCGCCGCTCACGCCACCGCCGCCGCCGCCGAACTACAATCCGGCGTTGATCGTTCCGCTCCCGGCTCCGTGATCAGACTGCCGCGACGACGCCATCGCTGACCGAGGCGCGAGCCGCATCACCGCCGCGGACGCCAAGGGACAACAACGCGGTTTCTGCCGGGCCCCCGAGTGGAGTTGAACAAGCCGGACCCCAGAGCCGAATCCGCGTTACCGTCGTAACTCGAAAAACCCATCAGATAGGGCAATCCGCCCCCCCGCCCCGGCGGCGCGCGTGTTTACGCCCAGCCGGTGGAGGTGGTTCCACCCGATGGCATCCACGTCGGCCCGCAGGCTCCTGCCCCGCCGGGCTTCGAAGGCGTCGCGGAAGTGGGCCGTCACTGCCGCGGTTTTGCTATCGCGGCTCGGCACCACGCACCGCTTGCAGACATTCGTCGCCAGGAACCTCGCCGCGCCGATCGAGAATTCCCGGGGCTCCGCCGGCGGCAGGTCGGCGTAGGGATCGCCTGGCAGGTCTGGCGACAATTCGCCGAGCAACGGTGGCAGACGGGCTGGCGCGGGGCTTGCGAGCGTGTCTTCCCAAAAGGCATCGCAGCCGCCGATCTCGAGATTGGCCCGAAACCGCCTGCGGCTCTCCGCGAGATCGAAACCAAACCAGCGGGCCACTTCCTCGAGGCTCGCCGTCGAGATGAGCGTGGGGCCGGGCGCGTCGCGGTCGTCAGGGAAGCCGCCGTCATGCCGCTCTTCCAGCAGGACCTTCACGCCCAGGGCGTCTGCGAGCCACTCGCACGGTCCCTCCGGTCCAGGCACGAGCGGGAACGTGGCGGCCGCGGCCGATGGCGGATCGGCCCAGCGGGATAGCGAGATCAGTTTCTCTGCGAGGTCGAACTGAGCGCGGATCGAGTGAAACGCAGCCGTGCGCTTGGCGTTCACGACGCGGCCGTCGAGATCCACGAGCCGCCAGCGGCGGTCGTTTTCGAGAGCGCCCGAGGGGATCACGCGGGCCTCGGCCACCTCGACGCCGTCGAGGCTTTTGACGGGGTAGAGCGTGATGCGGTCGAGCGTGGGCATGAGGTAGGACAGGCTTCAGCCTGTCATGAATACCGACAGGCTGAAGCCTGTCCTACTTTTTGGCAGGCTGAAGCCTACCCTACATGCGGAAGTTGAAGGTTTGCCAGATGAGGCGGAGGAGCCACTGGCCCACGGTGCGGCTGCCCACCTTGATCCGCGCGGTGCCACGCATGCCCGGCGTGAGCACGGCCTCCGTGTCGTCGAGCGACATCATCGCCTCATAGCTCGTCGAGATCGGCTGCTCGCGGCCCTCCTCCGTCGTCTCCGTCGGCACCTGGCCGCCCGCCTTCACGCTCAGCCGCTCGGAACTGCTTTCGATGTGGGTCTCCGCGATTTCCGCGACCGTGCCCGTGAACGTCTGCCAGGGGAACGAATCGAGCTTGAGATCCACCTGCTGCCCCTTCGCGATGAACTCCACCTCCGATTGGTCCACCACCATCACCGCCTCGAATTTCTCCGGCTCCCCCACCATGCAGAGCACCGTGCCTTCGAGGAAGGTTGCTCCGAGGTTCTTGTCTTTGAGCGCGTTGCCACTCCACGGGGGCAGCCGTCCCGAGCCATCCTTCGGCGGCGCGACCGCCGGCGCCGGCAGCACGATGCCGTCGCGCGGGGCCACGAGCACGAGATCGCGACGGTCTTTCCGCTTCTTGTCGAGCTGTTCCTCGACGCTCTTGAGCGATTCCTCCACCGTGCCGATCTCGAGACCGGCGGCCGGGTCGGTAAACCGCTCCCGCTCGAGGCTGTTGAGCCGCGACCGCGATTGTGACGCCTTCCCCTCGAGATCCGCAATCTCGAGGTCGAGGTCGATACTCGACAGCCGGGCGATCTCGTCCCCCTTCTTCACGAGGCTGCCGGGCTTCACGGCGAGGCTCTCGAGCCGCCCCGGCACCGTCACATAGACCGTCTCCTCGCCGCGCGGCCGCAGTTCGGCGGCGCACCAGACCCGCTGCGGCAGGGGAATGAGCGCGATCGCCCCGGCGAGGGCCGCCGCCACGATCGCGGTGAACACGAGGTTTTTGGTCTTCACTTCGTCGCGCCTCCCGGGCACGTTCAGAAACTTGATCATCCCGTGAATCGGCTTCACCACCAAGCCCCAGAGCGCCGCGCCCGCGAGGATCTGCCCCAGCACCTCCAGCCGATACGGCTTGAAGACGCTCCAGACGAAGAGAAAGATCGAGAGCGACACGAACCAGCCGTAGAGGCTCGACGCCACGGCGTAGAGGGCGAAGAGGCCGCGATTCCGCTGCGGCAGGAAGGGGTCCTCCGGCTGCTTGATGCCGAGGCACCAGCGGCTCGCGATCCGCCCGAGAATCGTCGTCGCCTTCTGCCGCAGGTTCGGGATCTCGAGGACGTCGGAGAGGATGTAGTAGCCGTCGTAGCGCAAAAGCGGGTTGGCATTGAAGAGGATCGTCGACACACTCGAGACGAACATCACGTCGAGGCAGAGCTGGTTGAAGATGCCCGGATGCGAGTTCCACCAGAGGAAGGTGGCGATCGAGGCGATGATCACCTCCACATACATCCCCGCCGCTCCGATCGCCGCCCGCTTCCACTTCGAGGGGAGCATCCAGCTGTCGGAGACGTCGCAATAAAGGCAGGGGGTGAAGACGAGCAGCATCATGCCCATCTCGTGGCATTCCCCGCCGTAATGCTTGCAGGAAAGGCCGTGGCCGAATTCATGCAGCACCTTCGTGACGCCCAGCGCGATCGCCAGGTAGAGCCAGTTGCCCGCGGCGAAGAACTGATGAAACTCCGGCAGCTTCGACCGGAACGTGTCGAAATTCACGAGCACGAGCAGGACGGCGCTCGCCACGAACGCCAGCATGCAGACGATTGCCGGCGGCGAGAAGAGCCAGCCAAACCAGGGATCGAGCCGCGTGAGCAGCCGGTCGGGATCGATGCCGCGAAACCGCATCGACATGATGTTCGCGAGCCACGCCATCCACTGCTTCCAGATCCGCTGCCGACGCCGCTCGAAAAGCTGCGGACCCTGCCCCGGGCGGTCGCCGATCACGAGCCCCGAGCGGTGGAGCGTGGCGACGAACCGCGAGAGCTCCTCCACCGTGATCCGCCGCGGCGGAAACTTCGCCTCGAACTGCTCCTTGAGCACCTCCAGGCTCTTCTGGCCGTCGAGCATGTCGAGCAGCCAATACTCCTCCGGGCGGAACCGGAAGTAGTGGAGTGAGATCGGGTCTTTCACCACCCACCAGGCCTGCCCCTGGTAGACCTGCCGGTTCGTGACGAGATCGCCTCGCCGCTTGAGGCTCACCGGCCTGGTGGTGCTCGAACGAAAGGCGTCGGCGGCGGTGGACATGAGGAGTAGGACAGGCTTCAGCCTGTCATGAACAACGACAGGCTGAAGCCTGTCCTACTTCGGTGGTTGGGAGGAGTGGATCGTCATGCGGGCGGTCTGGCCGGCGCGCAGGAGCCACTGGCCGGAACCGGGGGCCTGGCGGTTTTCCACTTCGGCGAACACGCGGTAATCACCGCCGCTTTCCACCAGCGGGCTCGTGAACACGATCCGGCCCGCGAATGTTTCCTTGCGGTCGTCGGCGAGCTTCACCTCCACCGTCACCGGCCGATCGCGAACCTCCTCGGGACCGAACCGGCTCGAATCGACGTAGCCCTCCACGCGGAGCTTGTCGGCGCGGACGACGCGGGCCAGCGGGTCGCCCGGCTGCATCCACTCCCCCTGGTGCGGGAAAATCTGCACGACCACGCCGTCGAGCGGGCTCTTGATCAGCCGCCGCTCGATCGCGTTTTCGGCCGCTTCGAGCTCCACTCCCTTCGACGCGGCCGCGAGCGTCGCCATCCGCCGCTCGAGCTCGGCCTGTTCGATCTGCAGCTCGCTCTTTCGCTCGTTGAGCATCAGCCGGGCCCGCTCGACCTCCGTCACGCTCCCCGGCACCTTCGCATGCGACTCAAGAGCCTTTTTGTGCTCGGCCTCCGCCACCTGCTCGGCGGTGATGGAATACCGCACGTCGACGTCGCTCTCGGCCTTCGCGATCGCCTGGTCGTGCTCCGCCTTCGCCTTCCGCTTCTCCATCTGTGGCTGGTCGTCGTCGATCTTCGCGATCACGTCGCCGCGGCGGACCGTGGCCCCTTCGCGGACGGTGAGCTCCACGAGCACGCCCGGCTCGCGGGCCGGCACCTTCGCCTCTTCCACGAGCGAGACGAGGCACCGCTCGAGCACCGGCTCCGACGAGCCGGGAGCCTCGGCAAAGGCGGCGAGCTGACAGGAGATCACAATCGAAGCAAGAAGCAGGAGTCGCACGGGCATGGGGGCCTCACCAGAGCCGGAAGAGGATCTGCGATTGGATGAATGAAAGCACGTCGTGAAACCAGACATAGCCGAGCGGACGCTTGCCACAGTTGATCCGCGCCGTGACGCTCGCCCCCGCACCAAGCTCTTCCTTCTCGTGGCGGCTGGGATCGATCGTGACCCGCACGAGCACCGTATTGCCTTGCTCGCCCCGAACCTCGGCCTGCTCGTGGATCTCCTTGACGGTGCCCCGGTGCCGCGTGCCGGGATCGGTGGCCAGGATGTAATCCACCTCGAGCTCGCGGGCGGCCTGCTTCGCGGCCATCGCGGCGCGATTGATGTGGCCGAGCCGGTCGTCGGGCATGTGGACCTCGAGCTCCCAAGGGCCGGTCTTGTCGGCCACGCTCATGAGCACCTGCCCCTGCTCCACCGGCCTGAGGATCAGCCGATCGCGAACCTGCCAGGTCACGATCACGCCGTCGATCGGGCTGCGCACGAGGAGGTCTTTCTTCTTCGTCTCGTAGAGCTTCCGCTGCTCCTCGAGGCTCTCGATCTCCCGCTGGAGCTGGGCGGCCCGGCCGGCCATGCGGGTCTTTTCGTCGGCCGAAATCTTGCTGTCTTCGAGCAGGGCGCGGCGGGTGGACACGAGCTGCTCCTCGCTCGACGCCTTGCGGCCAAGCACGTCGGTGAGCGCCACCTCGAGATCGGTGTTGCGGAGCGTGGCCAGGAGCTGCCCCTCCTTCACCTCGGCGCCGTGCTCGAGACCGGGCTCGAGCCGCTCGACCACGCCCTGGATCTCCGCGAAGACGTCGCGGCGGTGGACCGGCTCGAGCGAGCCCTTCCCCTCGAGCCGCAGGTCGGCCGGAATAAAAATCAGCGCGAGGATGCCGGCGAGCGTCGCCAGACCGGCGAGCACGGTGCGGGGCAGGTTGCGGGCGGTGGTCAGCACCTTCGATTTGTCGAGCAGGTTCAAGACGCCGTAGAACGGCAGCCCCGTGTGGACGAGCGCGTTGGAAAGGGCCACGCGGCCATGCTCCGCGACGAGCTCCACGCGGGCCCGCTTCCCCCCGTCGAACGTGCTCGACGAAAACCATTCCGCGACGAGCGCGCCGATCGGCTCGGGAACCTGCTTCGGCGCCGCCTCCGCCTTCGCCACGGCCACCGCATCCACGCCCCCCGGCTTTACCACCGGCGTGGGCCGCGGCTTCTCAAGCGGGATGATCGCCAGCGCCGTCGCATGCGATTCGTCGATGTAGTGCTCGAGCTCCTCCTCGATCTGCGGCGGGAGTTCCTTCGCCGGATCCGGATGCCAGAGTGGATCGCCTGCCTTCGCCACCACGCGGACGATCGCCTCGATCGCCTGCACGGCCGTGGCCCGCCGCTCGATCGATTCCTGGCCGCTCACCGCCTCGAGCCGGAGTTTGCGCCGCCGCTTCACGAGCACGCTCACCCGATCGCAGCCGATGATCCGCCGGGCCTCGTTGGCCAGCACGAATGCCGTGGCGATGGGGTCGAGCGATTCGTGGACCGCGCGGCTGAACCGATCGACCTGCGAGAGCGCCGCCTGCTGCGAGTCGAGCGTGACGAGCTGCCGTCGCTCGAGGTAGCCGCCGGCCACGGCCGACACCTGCTCGAGAAACTTGAGATAGCCCCGCTCGACGTCGGGAGCATTCGGGTGGTGGAAGACCTCGATCAGCCCGGCGCGACTGCCCGCCCGATCGATCGGCGAAGAGACGACGAGCAGGTCGCTCGGATTGTCGGCGGCCGGCTTGCCGTCGGGCCCGGTGAGGCCGGCCCGCGGCGGCACGAGCAGCCCCGTCGGATTCCCGATCAGGGTCTGCACGAGCCGGCCGTGGGCCTCCTGCGATTCTTTCTCGTCGGTCAGGCCGGTGCCCTGCATGCCCGCATGGCAGACGGGCTCGACCCGCCCCTGCTCGCCGATGAGCCAGACGAGCCCCGCCACGGCCCCCATCGCCTCGATCACGCGATCGAGCAGGCCACGAAAGAAATCCGCTTCCGCCAGATTGTTGCGGGAGAGGGTCTCGATCTCGTCGACGAGCGCACGGATCTGCTGCCGTGCCTCTTCGATCGCCTGTTCGTCGGCCGTGCTCATGGGGCGATGTTTTCAGGCCGGGCGAGGCCGGCTCGTCCGGATCAGGCCTTGGCCTGCTGCTGGTGGACAACCCGCTTCTGCACGTCGGTCTCGAGCATGCCGAAGGCCTGCTCATGACGCTGCACCGCCATGCCGAGGGCATAGGCGAGCCGCTTGGCGGTGAAGAAGTTCACGATGATCCGCTGCGTGAGCTGGATCGTCTCGGGCGACGTGCCGGCGACCTGCTTGTTGAGGCCGAAGTCGACGATGAGCTCCTCGGGCGTGCCGGTCACGCGGCAGAAGTTGGCATAGTGGGCGACGATGTGGGATTCATCGACCGGCACCTGCATCTGTTCGGGGGCGGCGGCACGCTGCGACTTCGATTCATCGGCCATGGGGGGCTCCTCAAAGGGAATAGGGTTCAGAGAATTCCGCTGAAACAGCCCGCAAGTCTACCGCCCTCCTGACGCGGGGGCCACTGGCGGGCATGCATCCCACGGCAGATTCTTAGCGCGATCGCGAACGACACGCCGTTCCAAGCCGCATGACCCTCAATCTCCCCAGCCGTGCCGCGCGAGCCAGGCGTCGTCGACGAACCGATGCATGAGCGCCTTGAAGGCTCGCAGCGCGTCGCGGTGCCACGAGTCATCAGCCGGGTCGCCGCCGACCTCGGCGCCGCGAAACCCGAGACGACAGGGCCAGCCGCGGGCGGCGGCGACCGAATCGAAGCGTTCGGCGATCCGCAGCGCCCAGGCGGCGCCGAGCGTCTCGCGGAGCGCGAGAAACGGCGGGTCGATCGACCGGCTCAGGGCGTCGGCGGCGTTGCGGCCGGACGCTGCGCTTGTTTGCCGCACGAGCGGCCACGCCGCCGCCAGCACCGCTCCGGCGGCGATCAGGCAGGCCCCGAAACAGTCGAGCGAATCGTGCGGCAGAGCCCGGTCGGTGGCGATGCCGGGAAGGAAGGGGCGGATCACCGCCAGCTGGCCCGCAGTGATCGCCGTCGCTGAAATGCCGTTCGTCGTGGCGAGAAAGTTCATCCAGCCGACGGCGGCGAGCACGGCCAGGAAGCCCCGGCCGAGCAGGTGGACATCGGGCAGGCTGCCGGGCCGCACGAGCCAGGCAGAGAGGGCGGGCATCGCGATCACGACGGCGAGCGACGCCACGATCAATTGCCAAACGCCATGCTGCGGACGCTTGGCGCCCAAGAGCGACATCGCGGGGCAGACGGCAAGCGCCGCCACGACGAGCCGCATCCGCGATGCCGCGGCGGGATCGGTGGGGCCACCCACGCGGCTCCCCGCGTCAAGAGCCAACGCAAAGCAGGCGGCAACCGCCCACCATGCGGCAGGCACGGCCGTCGAGCCACGCACCCGCCAGGCAGCCAGGGCGGCACAGCCTGCGGCAACGATCGCGGCAATGCAGGTGACGAGGGGCAGCGGCATGAAACAAGCCTACATCAGAGTGGACCGCCCCCGACTTTGACGGTCGTGCCGGTCGGGCAGTTTGGCCCGAAAATCGTCACCCCGCGCAGGCCGGTTGCCGATGCTTGAGGACGAAGGAATGCCGTGGCCGGCACGAACCTCCAGCGGAATTTTTTCATGCGGCGGAGTTTTCAGGCGGTGGTGTATCGCACCATCAGCCGGGCGGCGGTCTTCTCGCTCCTTTCGATCTCGCTCGCTGCCATTCCTGGCGAAGTGCGTGCGATCGAGATGTTTACCTACTTCGGCGACGGCAGCCGGATCGGGCTGCCGAGCCTCGAGGTGCCGATCGAGGCCTATCCGGGCATCCCGCTGCGCAGCGACCGGATCCGGGCGCGGAATCGCGCGATGATGATGCGGCGCGGTATGCCCGCCCAGTCGGGAATGCCGCCGGCGGAGCAGCCGGCGCCTGGCGTCACGATCCGCTCGATGCCCGTGCTCGAGCAGGAACGGATACGGACGCCTCCTCAGTAGGACAGGCTTCAGCCTGTCGCGTAGACCCGTTGTGCAGAAGAGACAGGCTGAAGCCTGTCCTACATCAGCCGCCGGCGTCGCCCTTGAGCTTGGCCAGCAAGTCAGCTGCGTCGGGCCGCGTGGCAAACATCGGCTCGTTGGCAAGCACCTCCTCGAGGATCTTCCGCGCGCGGTCCTTTTCACCGCGGTCGGAGAGGAGCTTGGCCACGTAGTAGGCGCCGTCAGTAGTCAGGGCGTTGTTCTGCGTGATCTGCGCCAGGATCTTCTCGGCATCCTCGCGGCGGCCGAGCTTGTAATAGACCCAGGCGAGCGTCGTGAGGGCGTTGATCTGCTGCGGCGAATTCTCGCGGTGCATCGCCACGTTGGCCTCAGCCATTTCCAGTGCCCGCTGCCGGGATTCCTTGTCGTCCGACTCGATGAGCACGAGCGCCAGCGAGTTGGAGGCGGGGAAGTTGCCGGGCGACTGCACGTGGGCGTCGTAGAAGAATTTCTCCGCCGCCTTGTAATCGCGGGCCACGCGGGCGATCGCGCCGCGGACGACCTTCCCCTCGAGGCTCTTGGCGTCGATCGTGAGGGCCTGGTCGGCGATCGACTTCGACCGCTCGAGATCACCCTGGCCAAGATACCACTGAGACGCGGCCAGCAACACGGCGGGATCCTTCGGGGCCTCCTTGATGGCGGCCTCGATCAGCTTCTTGGCCGTCTCGCGCTTCTTGGCGTCGTCATAGAGCCGCGCCATCGCCAGCTCCGGCTGCACCGCCTTGGTGTCGAGCTTCTTCGCCTCGCGGAATTGCTCGAGCGCCTCCTGCGGCTTGCTCAACTGGAAGAGCACGATGCCCATCCGCTGGTGGGCGCTGGCATTGTCGGGATCGAGATCGATCCAGCTCTTGAGGTGGCCCTGCGCCGCCTCCCACTGCTTGCGGGCCTCGGCCACCGCGGCATTGCCGGCATGGCAGCGGATCTCGAAGTCGCGCTTCCGCTTGGCATTCTCCGTGTATTCACCCGACAGTTGCGTCGCCTTCTGAAAGAGCATGTCGGCGTCGGTCACGCGGCGATCCTGAAACGCGAGATCGCCCATCATCAGGTAGGGCTCGGGATCCTTCGGAAACTTGATGACCGCCTCCTCGAGTTCGGCCCGCGCCGGGCCGAGCTGATTCACGCTCAGCCAGAGCATCGCCATCATCACGCCCGGCGGCGGCATCTTCGCGTTGTTGCTCTTCACCCGTTCGAGGATCGCACGGCAGCCGTCGATGTCGCGGTCGCGGAAGCGGTTGATGGCGCCGGTGACCTCCTGGGTCTGCGAGTCATCGGAAACTGCCTTGCCGATGAGCGTCTGCGCGGTGATCTGGGCATGGGCCGAGGCGCCGGCCAGCGCGAACACGAGGCTCGCCGCGAACATCGAAGCCGCATAACACCTGTTGCCGAGCATCGTCATTTGGACGGTCTCCTGATACATGCCACAACGAAGAACTATTTGAAGGTTTGATCCCAGCCCCAAACACGCCGGCCAAGACCTGCGTTATCCTATCGGCACCAAAGAGTTTCCGCCACCGACACCGCTTGAGAACGTGGCCCTTGGGCCGCGCCGCCGATGCTGCTGGGAGCCGTTTTCGAACGAGAAATCAGATTTGCGCCGCGGGCCCGTGGGCTCTTCGTCGCCCGCGCGGTCTATGCAGCCGCGCTCCTGGCGATCATCGCCACCTGCTGGCTCGTGGTCACCGGCACCCAATCGGTCACCACGGCCGGCGACACCGCCCGGTTCGGGGCCACGCTCCTGCGGATTCTCGCCCCGCTCCAGCTCAGCCTGGCGACGCTCGCCGCCGCCCTGACGGGGGCCGTGGCCGTCACCGTGGAAAAGGATCGCCGCACGCTCGAGCTCCTGCTCGTCAGCCGGCTCTCCGACCGCGAGCTCGTGCTCGGCAAGCTCGCCGCCAGCCTCGTGCGCGTGATGCTGTTGCTGCTCGCCGCCGTGCCGGTCTTCGCGATCGCCGGGCTTTTCGGCGGCGTGACGGCGGGGCAGCTCGCGCGGCTCTTCGCCGTGACGGCCGCGACCGCGCTCGCCGCGGCGAGCATCGCCACGACCGTCGCCTTCTGGAAGGAGACCACGTTTCAGGCGCTCTCGATCACGATGTTTGCGCTCGTGGCCTGGGTGGCCGCCGGGGAACTGGCCGCCGCGCGATTCGGCGCCGACGCCGGCGCGATCGTCTCGCCGGCCCGCGCCGTATTCGCCGCGCTCAAGCCCTTCGGCCTGCCGCTTCTCTGGCCCTTCCTCGGCCTCTGCACGGCGATCATCGTCGGCACCAATGCGATCGCGATGGCGCAGGTGCGCCGCTGGAGCCTTGCGGGTGAGCCGCGGCAGCAGACGGGTGGCCAGCCGCTGGCCGCCCGGCCTCGATCCCGCGAGGTCTGGAGAAACCCGATCCTCTGGCGGGAGATCTGCACGCGGGCCCACGGCCGCGCGATCCTGCTCGTGCGGCTCGCCTGGCTCGTGCTCTTCGCCGCGGCGGTGGCCGGGATCGTGGCGGAGGCCCGCGCGGCGCGGCCCGATCGTCTCGCCGTGGCCGTGGCCGTGGTGCCGATGGCGCTGGCGAGCCTCGTGGCGGTGTCGGCCCTCGCCGTGACGAGCGTGACGACCGAACGCGACCGCGGCTCGCTCGACCTGCTGCTCGTGAGCGATCTCGAGCCGGAGGAATTCATCTGGGGCAAGCTGCTCGGCGTGCTCGGCGTGGCCCGCGAGATCGTGATCCTGCCGCTCGCGCTCGCCGGGGCGCTTGCGGCGACCGGCATCGCGACCGCCGAAGACGCCCTCTATCTGGCGCTCGGCATGGCGATCCTGCTCTTCTTCGCGGCCGTGCTCGGGCTGCACGTCGGGCTTTCCTATCCGTCTTCGCGGCGCGCGATCGCCGTGGCGCTGGGCACCGTGGCCTTTCTCTTCGTCGGCGTGGCCACCACGATGCGGATCATGGTGGCCTTCGGCTCGAGTTTCGAGCTGCAGCTCGCGCCATTTCTTGCCGCGATCGTCGGCGGCGCGGTGGGGCTCTACGCGGCGCTCTCCGCCCGCAATCCTTCGCCGGCGATCGCCTGGGCCGCCGCGCTCCTGCCGAGCTTGACGTTCGTGGCGATCACGGGATTCCTGCAGGGCAACTCGCTGCAGGTGCTGCTCGTGACGGCCGCCGCCTACGGCTTCGCGACGGCGGCCCTGCTCGTGCCGGCGATCGGCGCCTTCGACCTGCTCACCGGCCGCACGACTACCGGCGAATGACCGCGGGCTCGCCCGAGGCCGGGCCACTCGATAGCGCCGCGAGCCGCTTCTCGATCTCGGGCGTCGCGCCGCCCCGGGCGACCACCTGACGGTAGGCCTCCAGCGCGTCGGCAGGGCGGCCCAGCGATTCAAGCGCCATCCCTTCGAGCGCGAGCACGTTGGGCGGGGTGCCATTCGGGCCGTAGGTTTCGCCCAGGATGCCGAGCGTGGCGAGCGCCCGCTGCGGGCGATCGAGACTGCGATAGACCTCGGCGGTGGCCAGCAGCACCTCGCGATCATCGGGCACGATCGACAGCGCCCGATGGAAGTCGGCGAGCGCGTCTTCGGACCGGCCGCGGGCGAGGGCCACCTGCCCGTGCAGGTGCCAGGCGTCGGCCGACCGCGGCGCGGCCCGCACGGCGTTGGCGGCGAGCCGGTCGGCGTCGTCGAGCAGTCCGAGTTCCATGTACATCCGGCCGCCATCGATGGAGAGGCCGACGTCGTCCGGCGAGAGTTCCAGCGCCGCGGCGATCTGCCTCACGGCCTCGAGACGCTCGCCGCGCTTCCAGAGCACGTCGGCATAGTGGCGCCGCGCATCGACGTCGGTGGGGCAGCTCTTCACGGCGCGTTCCAGCAGCCCCTCGGCCCGCAGGAGATCGTTGCGGTCGGCCGCGGAGAGGCCCTCGTTGGAGAGCCGCCGCGCTGCGGCGAGATCCTGAGGCACCGGCCCGCGGGGCATGAGCCTGCACCCCGATCCGACCGACGCGATAGTGATCACGGCGGCGGCGCATGACGCGGCGAGAAAAAAGCGAGCAACCACGGGCGGCGGACTGTATCTGCCGGGCCGCCGGCCAACAACGGCTTCGGAGCCGATTCGGCGCGCCGAATCCCCGCGACCGGCATTGCCGGGGCACCGCCCCCTGCCCCGCTTGCCAGGTCGGGAGCAAACGGCGGAAACGGGGTTGTGAGCCCACGGCCGCCCCCCTACCAACCCCGCATGGCAACCCCAGTCCACCGCTTGCTTGCCCGTGCCGGCGCCATGGCGGCATGTCTCCTCGCGCTCGTCGGCTGCGACATCCGCGACGAGGCGGTGCTGCCCGTCATGCCCGACCTGCTCGTCGGCGGCGCGGAAATGGCTGCCGGGTCGGGCGCCGGGCATGGCATCGAATATGTGAGCGGGTATGAGGCCGGCCTGAAGCGGGCGGCCGCCGAGCGGAAGCCGCTGTTGCTCATCTTCAAGGCCAACTGGTGCCGGTTCTCCGCCGAGCTCACCCAGCGGACGCTCGCCAACGAGCGGGTGATCGGCCTTTCGCGACGGAGCGTCTGCGTGATGGTCGATGCCGACCGCGACGCCGACATCTGCCGGCAGTTCGGCGTGAAGGCCTTTCCGACGCTCGTCATCCTGCCCGTCGATGGCGGCGAGCCCATCCGCAAAACCGGGCGGCCCACCGCCGCGGCGGTGGCCGCCGATCTCGAAAAAGCCCTCGATCCACCGCACATCGCCGGGGCCGCGCCAGCCGGCTCGATTCTTGAGTAGCATGGCGGCCATGGCGAAGGAAACCTTTCACGCATACCCCTGGTGGAGCCCACGGTTTTGGCACGGCATGCCCCTGGGGACGTGGCTCGGCCTCGTCGCCGAGCATGGTGGCCGCGCGTCGCTTTCCCGCTGGGGTCTGATGGGCACGATCACCGTGGCCGCGGCCTTCAACTCCGTCGCCGAGCCGCTCTCGATGGCGCGGTTCCGGCGGCAGTTGCAAAACCCGCCGGCCACCGATCCGCCGCTCTTCATCATCGGCCACTGGCGCTCGGGCACCACGCTGCTTCACGAGCTGCTCATGCTCGACGATCGGTTCTGCTGCCCGACCACCTACCAATGCTTCGCCCCGGGCCACTTCCTGCTCACCGAGGAGCTGGTGACGTCGGCCCTGAGCTGGATCATGCCGTCGAAGCGGCCGATGGACGACGTCTCGGCCGGCTGGCACCGTCCGCAGGAGGACGAATTCGCGCTGGCCAACATGGGCGCCCCTTCGCCATACCGGCGCATGGCGTTTCCGGTGACGTCGCCCGACCGGCCGCGGGCGCTCGACCTCGCCACGCTCTCTCCGGAAGACCTCGCGACATGGAAGCGGACGATGCGCCGGTTCCTCGCGCTCTTGGCGATCCGCGATCCACGCCGCCCGGTGCTCAAGAGCCCGCCGCATACCGCGCGGATGGCGGTGCTCGCCGAAATGTTTCCGGGCGCACGGTTTCTCCACGTCGTTCGTGACCCGTTCGTCGTCTTCCCTTCGACGATGCGGCTGTGGCGGTCGCTCCATCATTCGCAGGCGATGCAGATCGATACCGGCGAATCGCTCGAGCGGTATGTCTTCGCCGCGTTCGACGAGATGTATGCCGCCTTCGAACGCGACCGGACGACGCTCCCGCCGGGCAGCCTCCACGAGATCCGTTACGAGGACCTCGTGGCCGACCCGGTGGCCCGCCTGCGCGAGGCCTATGACCGCCTTGAGCTCGGCGGGTTCGACCGAGCGCTGCCGCACTTCGAGCGTCAGGCCCTCTCCATGAAGCGCTATCGCACCAACACCTACTCCCACGATCCGCGGATCGTGGCCGAGGTTTCGCACCGCTGGCGCCCGTTCATCGAGCGGTATGGCTACGCGCCCCCTGCTCCCGCCTGAGGCGGACCTTCGGGTCGGCCTCCATGCTCTTCATCTCGTCCTGGAATTCCTGCGGCGTCATCCGGATCCGCTTCTCGAACCGCAGCCGGGCGAGCCCCCACTGCGCCGCCGCCACGGCCGCGGCGGCGGCCACGGTGGGAAACGTCAGCGACCGCACGGCGCCGAGCCAACGGTCCACGCCCGCCGTCGCGTCGGCGGTCGCGACGAGCCCGACGAGGGGCGCCGCCGCGAAGCAGGCGGCCGCGACGATCACCGCGAGGCCGATGGCATTGGTGACGATCGCCGCGACCGTCTGCCCCGAAAAGATCCGCGACAAGCCATTGAGCGGATCGATCCGCTGCCACGTGGGGGCGGCCCTTTCGAGCCGCCAGGCCGAGCCGTCGAGCACGGCCCGCAGCGCGAGCCCCACGGCCGCGGCCGCGAGCACGACGGCGGCCGTCGGCACGACGAGCTGTAAGGGGGGCGGCACCATCTCGGCGAGCGGGTCGGCCGGCCCGCGGATCGCGGCGACGAATGAGCGGCGAAAGAAGTCGATCGCCGCCGGCACGGTGAGCGTGAGCCAGCCCGGCACGAGCACGAGCGCCGTCGCGGCCATCGCCACCGCCGCGAAGACGGCGGCCGTGGGCATCGCGCCCTGTTTGCGGGCAGCATCGCGGCGGCGCGGCGTCGCGGGGATCACGCGGTCGGAAGCGTCGGCCATCGTCTCACCTCGCGCCGAAGCATTCTTCGATCGGCCCCTGGGCGATCACGCCAAAGCCTCCCGACCAGGCATCGGCCCCCAGATACACCACGGCGAGCAGCACGAGCGCCGCGAGCGCCTGCAGCATGCCGCTGGCCGGCGTGAACGGCACCGTCCGCAGGCAGATCGCACAGGTGAGGTGGAAGCAGATGACGGCGACGAGCGCCGGGATCGCGAGCGTGACGGCCAGCGCCAGCGCCGCGGCGGGCAGCCGCACCGCGATGTCAGCCAGCGACCAGGCAGCCGGGCCCGCCGCTGGGAGGAGCGTGCCGATCGGCATCGTGCGGACGCTATCCACGAGGCCCGCGGCGATCGCCCCGAGGCCGCCGGCGGCGATGAAGCCGCCGCAGCTCACCCACCAGGCGAGCCGCGCCATGCCGGCCGACTGGGCATCCCCTTCGGGAGCGAAGTCGTCGGCCCACGAGAGCCCGGCCACGCTGCCGAGGATCCCGCCGGCCCAGGCTCCCGCCGATGCGATCGCTGCGATGGCGGTGCCGATCGCGAGCCCCGCCAGCGCCTCGCCGGCGACGACCACGAGCGGGGCAAAGCCGCCAGACGCAGCGGCCGAGAGCGGCGAGGCGGCAGCCGCAGCCGGAAAGGCGAGCACGGCGAGCCCGAGTGCGACCGCGAACAGCCCGCGGAGCGTGAGCCCCGGCAGCACCGTCGCCGCCGCGACGACGGCGACGAGCACGCGGGCAAAAACTCCCGCTGCCACGAGCGACTCAGGCGAGACCGCGGCGGCATCCATGGCTCACGGACCTCCGGCGCAGCTGCGGACGAGATCGACCATGCGCTCGAGCATCCACGGCATCATGACGAAGAGCACCGCGGCGATCGCCACAAGCCTGGGCACGAGGCCCACCACCTGTTCGTGGATGCCGGTGGACGCCTGCACGATCCCCATCACGGCGCTCGTCGCGAACGAGACGACGAGCACGGGCGCAATGACGAGGACGCCCGAGAGCAATGCCTGCCTCACGATCTCCACCAGGTCGGCTTCGGCCATCGCAACCATTCCTTTCCGAAAGCCGGAGGGCCTGCTCACGAGGCCGCGGGCAGCATGCTGTCGAGCAGCGTTCGCACCACGAGCGACCAGCCGTCGGCCATCACGAAGACGAGCAGCTTGAGCGGCAGCGAGACGAGCGTGGGGGGCAGCATGACGAGCCCCGTCGAGACGACGAGCGTGGCCACGATCAGATCGAGCACGAGAAACGGCAGCAGCAGCCGGAAGCCGATGGCAAACGCCGTCTCGAGCTCGCTGACGAGGAACGCCGGCAGGAGCGACTCCACGGGCACGTCGTCGTACGTCTTGATCTCCTTTGGCGCCGCGGGATGGCGCGAGAGGAAGAGGAGCATCGTATCGCGGTTGCCCGCCTGCTCGATCTGCCCGGCCATCCAGCGCCGGATCGGCAGCGTGCCGCGGGCGTAGGCCTCGGGCAGCTCGATGGCTCCTCGCTGGTATGGCTCGACGCCGTCGCGGTAGGCCTGCGTCCACACCGGCCACATCACCATCGCCGACAGAAAGATGGCCAGCGACGTGACGATCTGATTGGAGGGGAGCTGCTGCGTGCCGAGCCCCTGCCGCAGAAGCGAGAGCACGACCGACATCCGCACGAACGACGTCGTCATCAGGAGCACCGCGGGCGCGAGGCTCGCCACGCCAAACATGACCGCGGCCGAAAGCGACGTGTCGAGCGACCGCGTGCCGGCGAGGCGACCAAGCACGCCGGCCCACGACGATTCCGTCGCGGGCGCCGCGGAGGGTGGTGTTGCCGGGGCCGCCGCCACTGCGGCTGCCGCCGCCGGGTCGGCCGCGGGTGGATCGGCGGCGAGCGCCGGTGAGGCAAGGGCGGCCGCCACGAGCAGCGCGGAGGCGACCGCGCGCGGTCCGGACGGCCGCGCGGGCCGGGGCCGCAGCGGTGGCTGCACGCCACGGCAGGCGGCCGCGATGCAGGCGGTGGCCTGTGGATCACTCAATTCGGAGAGCGTCTGGCAGCCCGATGCCGAGACGCTGACGAGCAACGTCTTCGGGCCGAACCGCACGATCCGCACCGAATGAGCGCCGCCGAGCGAAGCCGTGCCGAGCACGTCGAAGACATCGGGGGGCAGCGTCGGCTCGCGGCGCTTGCCGAGCAGCCGTAGCGCCACGACGGCGGCAAAGCCGGCGGCCAGCATGCCGAGGATCTTCCAATCGACGAGGGCCGGCGCGGTCGGCCGTCCGGTCGCCGGCGCTAACCCAGTCTCCGTGGGGACGAATGCAACGGGCTCGATCGAGCGGGCCGCAGGGGGCGCCGGCGCGATCGGAACCGCATCTTCGCCGCAGGCCACGGTCGGCATCGCCAAGCAGATCATGGCCACCGCGGCCCACGCGCGCAGGCGGGTGTGAACGCCGGTCAGCGGCCATGCTGGCGAAATCATGCTGCAGCCCTGCTCTCGCGTCGCGATGCCGCGCCCCTGGCCGGCTCCTCGTCGCCGAAATCGTCGCCGAAATCGTCACCGGAGCCTTCGTCCACCTGCGACCAATCGATCCGGGAATGGCTCGCCCGTCGCGGCGCGGCGTACGCGGCCGGGGCGTCGCTTCCGCGGGCACCGAGCCACCAGAGCATGCCGGCCAGGAGGCCGACACACACACTCAAGCCGGCAAGCCAGACCTCGCGCGGCAGCTTGCGGGCATCGAACCGATTGTCACTGCTCGTGAAGTCGGCAAACAGTTCTGCGAGCGAGACATTCTGATCGGACGCTTTCCCCGCGGCCACGGGTTCCGCCGTTGTTCGGGACGCGTCGCGCCGCGGCTGCGCCGGCGCGGCTGTCGGAAAACTCGTGATCACCACGCGCCGGCCTGCCGGCTCGACGGTGGCGGGCATCATCTGCGCGACGAGCGACCGGATCCGCTCGATCTCGGCCGCCTCGACCGCGGCCCGGCTTGGCAGGCCCTGGCCGGCCCGTTCACGGGCCGCGTGCGCCGCCTGCAGATAGGTATCGGGGATCGCGATCGAGACATGCACCGTGCCGAGCGTGTCGCCGCGGGCAAGTCGCGCGGGCTTTGCCTCTGGGGCCGGGGCCGGGGCCAAAGCCGGCGCGATCGTGATCTCCGCCGGGGCGTTGGCGTCGGCCGGCTTCTGCGCAGGCTCAGCGGGGGGCAATGCCGGAACGGGGGCGGCCTCCACGGGCGGTGCGGGCTCGGCAAACGCGATGGTGACATCGACGATCGCCCCCTTCACGAACGCCAGCGACTGCCGCACCTTCGAGGCCAACGCCCGCTCGTAGGCGAGCTTCCGGCCAAGTGCGGGATCGGCTGCAGCGGCGGCCTCGTCCTCGAGCGGGCCGACGAAGACGCGGCCGCTGCGTAGGTCGGTCACGGCGACCCGTTCGGCGGAGAGACCCGCGATCGAGGCGGCGACGAGGACGCGGATCGCCTGCACGCGGGTGGCGTCGAGTTCGGCATCGGGCTGCGTGCGAATGCTCACGCTCGCCGTCTTCACGGTGCCGCCGGCAAGGCCGGCCTGCTCCTCGACGTCGTAGAGCACCGCGGCGCGTTCGATCCCCGGCATCGAACAGAGCACGAGCGAGAGTTCGTCCTGCGTGGCCACGCGCAGCAATTCGGACTGCACCGCCTTGCTCTGCCACGGGCTGTTGTTGGCAAGCGCCCGCCGCAGGCTGCCGCCAAACTCCCGCGGCAACGCCTCGGCATCGACGAGCGCCCGCATGTAGGCGCTCTGCCGGCTGCGGGGTACGTAGACCTTCCCGCCTTCGGTGCGGTAGTCGGTGAGCTGGGCGCGGTCGAACGCCGCCTCCATGATCGCCAGTTCCGACGAGGGGAGCACACTGCCTGCGAGCAACTCCGTCTCCTCGCGGATCGGGCGGTCGCGCAAGAGCCAGGCCGCCCAGCCGACCGACGCGGCCACGAGGCCAAGCGCGATCACCTGCGCGGGCGAGACGAACGGCCGACGGCCGGGATGCGGGAAGGAATGGTGTGCGTCCATGCACGGCCCTTCTTGAGAGAAACGAATAGAAACCGCGGCACCCTTCAGGCGGCGCGGCGACGCAGCCTCCGGTGCGGCAGCGAAAGAGTCAGCGCCCGCCCGCCCTCGGGGCAGGCCGCGGCGGTGAGCCGGCCGCCGACCTGCTCCAGCAGGGGCTGCACGGCCTGTTTGACAGTAGCCGAGTCGGTGTGCGGAGCGGCGGGACCAGAATCGGCCACCTCGATCTCGATCGTGTCGGCATATTCGACGCTCGTGACCACGACCTCGCGCTCCGCGGGCATCTCGCCGGCCTGTGTGAGGGCGGCGTTGTCGAGCGCGGCCGAGACGAGCTGCGTGAGGATCGCGCGGATCGCGGTGGGATCGACCTGGAGCACGTGGCGGTCGGCAACGTCGATCGTGACGGAGCAGCCGCGCGGGCCCACGGGTAGGTCGCGCCGCGCCGCGAGCACCTCCTCGACGATCGACTCGATCAGCCCTCGCGGGCGGACCATCGGCAGGATGCGGGGCTCTTCGGGCTCGGCAGACATGCAAGCTTTCCTTGGCAGGGATGCCCCGGGATCGGAGGCCTCACTCGCGGCCGCACGATGCGGCCACGGGCGCGGATGTTCCACAGACTTCGTCCATCAGCCAGCGGTTGATGTCGGCGAGCACCGCCTTCGAGAGCGGATTGGAACCGGGGTAGATCCGCATGGCGAGCATCGCCCCGGCCGCGTGGAAGAGCCGGAGCGTCTGATCGGTGTGGCGGGCGGCTTCGGGCGACGCCTCGCGGTTGCAGCAGAGCAGCATCGGCAGCCGGCGCACGTCGAAGAGCCGCGAGAAGAGCCCTTCCTCGAGCGGAAACACGCCGCCGAGCGAAACGACGCCGCCGAAGGCCTGCGGATGGCGGCAGGCGATCCGGAAGGCTTCGGTGCCACCGCCCCCCTGCCCCACGAGATAGATGCGCGAAGGATTGACGCTCGCGCGGTCGCAGACGCGGTCGATCGAACGCCAGACGGCGTCTTCGCGATCGACGGCGGTGGCATCGTCAGCGGCGAGCACCGGCTCGACCGCGAGAAAATTCCGCAGGCTGACCCGCTTCATCGCGCGGCCGAGGTCGAACCGATCGTTCGCCGGATCAGGGAGCCAGACGAGCAGCGGATAGTCGTATCCGGGCTCGTAGCCGAGCGGAGTGAAGAGCCGATCGTCGCCGAGCCAGGCATTGGCGTCGCCGGAGCGCCGAGGAGACTCGAGGCGGCGTGGCATTCGACTTCTCATCAGGCACCTGTCGCGACGGGAAAGCGCGGCGGGGCGCGACGGCGAACGTCGCAAAACCCCTGCACGCCTGGGTTTGTAGTGGAACGCTCCGTCGCCTTCAACGGCAGGATTGCGCGTGAAAACGCGGCCCCGGAAGACGGGGCAAGACAGGCAAGCCCGCCGGTCAGGCCGTGAGGCGGCCCATCACCGCGACGAGGTCTTTCACCGCCGCGATGCTCTTGTCGAGGCCGGCCCGCTCCTCGGGAAGGAGCGAGAGCTCGACGATCTTCTCCACGCCACCGCTGCCGAGGATCACCGGCACGCCGACGAAATAGCCGCCGACGCCATACTCCTTGTCGCAGTAGGCGGCGCAGGGCACGAGCCGCTTCTTGTCGCGGACGACGGCCTCGACCATCTGGGCGGTGGCCGCGGCCGGGGCGTAATAGGCGCTGCCGGTCTTGAGCAGGCTCACGATCTCGGCGCCGCCATTCCGCGTGCGGGTGACGATCGCCTCGAGCTTGTCGGGGGCGATGAGCTGCGTCACGGGGATGCCGCCGACGCTCGTGCAGCTCGGGATCGGCACCATCGTGTCGCCGTGGCCACCGAGCAGCATCGCCTGGATGTCTTCGACGCTCACGCCGAGCTCCATCGCCAGGAAGGCGCGGTAGCGGGCCGTGTCGAGCACACCGGCCTGACCGATCACGCGGCTGGGCGGGAAGCCGGTCACCTGGAACGTCCGCTGCACCATCGCGTCGAGCGGATTCGAGACGACGATCACCACCGCCTGCGGGCTCGTGTCGCGGATCTGGGCGGCCACGTCGCCGACGATCTTGGCGTTGGTCGAGAGCAGGTCGTCTCGGCTCATGCCCGGCTTGCGGGCGATACCGGCGGTGACGACGACGACGTCGCTGCCGGCCGTGTCAGACCAGTTGGTGGTGCCGACGAGCCGCGAGTCGAAGCCCATGATCGGGGCGGCTTGGAAGAGATCGAGCGCCTTGCCGGCCGGCATGCCTTCGGTGGCCGGGATGTCGAGCAGCACCACGTCGCCGAGCTCGGCGGCGGCGCACCAGTGGGCGGTGGTGGCGCCGACGTTGCCGGCACCGATGATCGAAATCTTCGCTCGTCGCATGGAATGAATGCTCCTTGGAGGAGCCGGCAGTGTCTCTCGCGCGCGGCCGGCGGACAACCCCCGGCCGTCAGGCACGGGCGCGGCGGCAGACTTTTTTCGCCGCCGGCTAGGGCAGCTCGATCCGTTCGGGCAGCGCCTCGCGCTCGCGGCGCTCCCGGCGGCGGGTGTCGCGGGCCGACCGCCAGGCGCCGAATGCGAGCAAGAGCCCGATCAGCCCCGCGAGACCGGCGAAGATCCAGCCGAGCAGGCTCGCGGCGCCGACGGTCGATGGCTCGGGCACCCACACGGCCCGCCGCCCGATCACGAGCGGCGTCTCCTGCCGGCGGTTCGGCTGCTCCTGCTCCCCCTTCACCTTCGGCAGCGGATAGGCATACCGCTTCAGGGCAAACCCGCTCACGCGGACGCGTTCGTTGATGTTTTGCCCCGTCGGCATCCCCTTCGGCAGCGTCCGCACGCAGCAGACGATCGGGTAGCTCTCCTGCAGCCGCTCACCGATCTTGATGAGCGAGGTCGGCACGAAGACGAAGAGCTCCCAATAGTGGTCGCCCCCCACCTCCCGCCGCCGCACCGGATCGTCGATCGCGATCCGGGTGGCCCGACGGGCCACGCCATCGACCGTGATCGCATCGCCGCGGTGGTCGGCAAACCAGCGTTGCTTCGGGTCGAGCAGCGGCATCACATCGGCCGGCGGGCCGGCGGCCGCCTCGATCGCCTCCTCGCTGCCCCGGCCGACGGCCGCGAGCATTCCATAGAAGGCTTCGGTGTCGCCGCCGACCAGCTTCTGCCCGTCGGCAACGGTATCGAAGAGGCCGTAGTCCATGCCGAAGCTGCCGAGCGGCGTGGAGGGATACCAGGCCACGCGCCGCGCCACGACCACGATCGCAGCCGGCTCGGCCGCCCAGGCGGTCCCGTCGGCTGGCGGCGGCGCGGGCACGGGCCCGGCCGCGGTCGACACGGCCAGCCCGATCACCGCAGCGGCCTCGTCGATCGGCCGCCAACGCGGCCAGGCCTTCGGAGCGGCATCGGCGAGCACGTCGACGATCATGCCGTCGGTGGCTTTCAATCGCACGACATCGATCTCCTTTCGACCCACGATCTCCGCGATCTCCACCGGCAAGACGAGGGGCGCGATGAAGAGCGCCCGCCCCTCGATCTTCACAAACCGGTCGCCGAGCGATGCGGCCACATCGGCACCGGTCGCCGCGGCCTCGTTCACCCAACCGGCATAGGCCTCGGGGGACGCGACCCCAAGCCGGCCGATCAGCCGCACGGCCAGTTGCAGTTTGGCGTCGCCCCAGGCTCCGGGCGCCTCGAGCGCCCCGCGCGACGCACGATCGAGCTTCCAGTTGCCGAGGTAGCCCGGCAGCGTGTCGGTGGCGCCATCGGCGGCCTTGGTCGGCGCGGCAACGCACGCGAGCGCGAGGATCGCCAGCAAGAGAGCGAGCCGTGTCATGGAGCATCTTCCTTGGGGGCTGATGAATCCGCTGGCTTACCGGCAGCGGCTTTGTCGGCGGCGGCCAGTGTGCGCAGGGCTTCTTCCGGGGAAAAGAGCTCGACGTCCGAGAGCGCCGCCGAGAGATCGGAAGGGGGCGGCTCCTCTCGACGGCGTCCGCCCGAGTTGGCCAGCCGCATGGCGAGGAGCGTGATCGACACGAGCGCGGCGATCGTCCAGAGCGCGATGCTGCTGGCCGCCGTGCCTCCCGGCGCCGGTGGCTTGTGGGGCTTCCAGATGGGCTCGATCGCCATCACGAGCGGCGCCGTGCGGATCGTGTCGGTGGCCTGGTAGGCCCAACGCTTGAAGAAGTAGCCGATCACCTCGACCGGCTCGCGAATCTTGATCCCGTGGGGCATGCCCTCGGGCAGCCGGTAAAAATAAACCACGATGGGCGACGCGGGGCCGTCGTCGGGCTCGACCCACGCCTGCCAGTAGGCTTCGATGGCGTAGTTGTTCGGCGGGGCCTCCACCTTCTGAAGCCGATGGACCGTGCCGCTGAATCGCACGAGCCGGCCGCGGAAACTGCGGGGCTGGCCATAGAGCTCCGCGAAACTCACCCGCTGCGCGTCAGACCGACGCATGGCCTGCATGTCGCCCGCCCGCAGCCTGCTCCAGATCTGAAACCACGCCTCGTCGTCCGCAGGGCGAAAGACGGTGTCGTCGCGCACCGTCTCGAGCGCGTGCAACGAGGCGCCGAGCTCTTCGGCCTCGGCCACGAGCGGCTCCGGCTCGGCCTCGATCGTCACGGCGTCGTCGATCGTGCGTTCGACGGCAGCCGACTTGAGCACCGTATCGACCTGGACGGGCGGCGGCGGGCCCGGAGGGTGGAAGTATGCCCGCTCGATCCAGCTGAGCGCGAGGAAGACCACGACCGCCGGGGGCATGAACGTCCAGAACAGCCGGCGATTGTCGCCCCGCGAGAAGTAGTTGCGAGGCCGACGCCGCGGTTCCTTCGCGGCCGCATTGGCCGCGGGCTCGGAGGCCGGCAGGTCGTCGGGCAAGGCGTTCAAGAGAGCGGTTGATCGGGAAGGGGCGGCATCGACGAGGCCTCCCGCTTCTGCCGCCGCATCTCGCGCCACACGTAGGCGCCGAACGAGCCGACGAGCGTGAAGGGCATCGCGAGCATGATGAGGATGCTGTAGAAGTAGCCGCGGGCGAGGTTCATCCCCTCGGGATCGCTGCCGGCGACGGCGTCTTTGCAGTTGGGGCAGCCGAAAGCGTCGGCCGCCACGACCGCCAGGCCCACCGCGATCACGAAAATGACGCTGCGAAACTTCATGCCATAAGTATAGCCCGGGCAAACCAAGCCGGCTCGCGGGCGGCAAAAGTCGCGTCGCGGTGGCCCTCGAAGACTCGGTCCAAATGCTCCGCGAGCTTTCGCCGACCCGCTCGCCTCCCCTTCTCGCCTCCCCTTGAAGACCGCTTCGATTGCCCCGGCGCGGGGCGGGCCGTTACGATCTTTGGCTCAGGTCCGACATTTCCATTCAGTGAGGCCGTCATGTTCTCCGCCCTTGCGCGACAGTCGCTCATCCCGACCATCGTTCTGTTCACTTTCGTGGTCGTCGCGGCGGTCGCGCCGGCAGTGGCCCGGCAGCCGGGCGCCGTGGCCGAGCAGGAGGCCGCCGGGCCGCCGAAGGTGCCGCCGCTGCCACAAGGGAGCCCCGAAGAGCTGATGAAGTTCATCGACGGCCTCAAGCAGAGCGATTACCGCCCCAAGTCGCGGCAGGAGATGATGGCCTACCTGAAGGAGGTGGCGGGCGTGTCGCTGCAGGCCGCCGACAAGATCCTCGCGCAGGTGAAGCCGAACGACAAACTGCACGACGAAGCCGCCAAGATGAAGCTCGAGAGCCTGATGATGCTCGGTCGGCTCGGCGACGAGAAGGCCGCCACCGACATGGCCGCCTATGCCCAGACGCTCGTCAACAGCCCGTCGGCCGAACTCGCCAAGGAGGCGAAGCGGCTCGTGCTGGTGTCGGAGGCGCAGCAGATGTTCCAGACCGGCAAGCTGGAAAACGGCCCGGGGATCGTCAAGAAGACAAGCGAGATGCTCGCCGCCGATCCCGACGATCCGCAGACCGCCGGCCTGGCCATGCAGCTGGCCAGCGCCTTCGAGCAACTGCCGGGAGGCGAGCAGGTCGCCGCCGAGGCCTACAAGTCGTTCGGCCCGCTCTTCGCCAAGAGCGGCAACGAGCAGATCCGCGCGATGGGGGAGAGTTTTGCCGGCACGCTGCGACGGCTGTCGCTCCCGGGGCACCCGATGGAGATCAAGGGAACGCTCCTGAACGGCAAGCCGTTCGATCAGAAAACGCTCGCCGGCAAGGTGGTGCTCGTCGATTTCTGGGCCACCTGGTGCGGCCCCTGCGTCGCCGAGATCCCCAACGTGCTCGAGCAGTATGAGAAGTATCACGACAAGGGCTTCGAGGTGGTGGGCGTCAGCCTCGACGAAGACCGCGAGGCGCTCGAGAAATTCGTCACCGACCAGAAGATCCCGTGGCCGATCCTCTACGAAAAGCCCGAAGGCGAAGGCTGGCGTCATCCGCTCTCGACCTTCTACGGCATCAGCGGGATTCCCACCGTCATCCTGATCGGCCGCGACGGCAACGTGATCACACTCAACGCCCGCGGCGAAAAACTCGGCGAGCAGCTCGACAAAATCTTCGGGAAAGCTGGCTAGTGCCTCGCGTCATTTCCAAGCGGGCTGCGGCCTTTGATTCGTCGGGCATCCGCAAGGTGTTCGACCTCGCGGCGAAGCTCCAGGACCCGATCAACCTTTCGATCGGCCAGCCCGATTTCGAGATGCCCGTCGCCGCCCGCGAGGCGGCCAAGACGGCGATCGACGCGGGCCGGAACGGCTACACGCCGACGCAGGGGATCGCGGCCCTGCGCGACCGGCTCGAGGAGCAGGCGCGGCGCGAGACCGGCCAGGGCGACCGGCGGCTCTGCGTGACGAGCGGGTCGAGCGGAGCGCTCGTGCTCGCGCTCATGGCCCTGATCGATCCCGGCGACGAGGTGATCATCTTCGAGCCGGCGTTCGTGATGTATCGCCCGCTCGTGGAGTTTCTCGGCGGGCGATGCGTGGTGATCGACACGTCGCCCACGTTTCGGATCGACGTCGATCGCGTGGCGGCCGCGATCACGCCCGCGACCCGGGCGATCCTGCTCAACACCCCGGCGAACCCCACCGGCGTGGTGGCCGACGCCGACACCGTGCGCGACCTCGCCGCGCTTGCCGATCGGCACGGCGTGACGCTCATCAGCGACGAGCTTTATCGCTCCTACTGCTACGACGCGCCGTTCGTCTCCCCCGCCCGCCATGCCGAGTCGGTGGTCGTAATCGACGGCTTCTCGAAGTCGCACGCGATGACCGGCTGGCGCGTCGGCTGGGTGCACGGTCCAAAGGCGGTCATCGACGCCTGCACGATGCTGCAGCAATACACGTTCGTCTGCGCCCCGCAGGTGGGCCAGTGGGCCGCGCTCGCCGCCCTCGACGCGCCGATGGACGTGCCGCTCGCCGAATGCCGCCGCAAGCGCGACAAGCTCATGGATGGGCTCCGCGGCCATTACCGCTTCGTGCAGCCGGGAGGCGCCTTCTATCTGTATCCCGAGGCCCCGGGCGGCTCCGGCAAGGCGTTCGCCGAGCGGGCCGTCGAGCAGGAGAAACTGCTCGTCGTGCCGGGCAGCGTCTTCGGAGCGGCCGACACCCACTTCCGGATCGCCTACACCGTGAGCGACGCGATGCTCGACCGCGGCATCGCGGCCCTCCGCCGGCTCGCCACGTAGACCGCCCCTCCCTCGCATGCCCCCCTTCACCGCCGCAGCCGTCGCGCGAGCGCTCGACCACGCGGTCCTCAGGCCCGAATACACATCGAGCGATCTCGCGGCCCACGCCGCCATGTGCGTCAACCGCGGCGTCGGCTGCATCTGCGTGCGACCGTGCGACGTCGCGGCCGCCGCGCGGCTCGTGGCGGGCAGCCCGGTGACGGTGGCGAGCGTGATCGGATTTCCGCACGGCAGCCACCGGCCAGAAACGAAGGCGCTCGAGGCGCGGCTGGCGCTGGCCGACGGCGCCCGCGAACTCGACATGGTGATGAACATCGGCCGGTTTCTGTCGGGGGATCACGAGAGCGTTCGCGACGACATCGCGGCGGTGGTCGCCGAGGCGAAACGCGGCGGCGGCCTCGTGAAGGTGATCCTCGAGACCTGCTTCCTCGCGCCTGACGAGATCGCGACGGCCTGTCGGCTCGCCGAACAGGCGGGAGCCGACTTCGTGAAGACATCGACCGGCTACGGCACGGACGGGGCCACGCCGGACGCCGTGCGGATCATGCTCGACACCGTCGGCGGCCGGCTCGGCGTGAAGGCCTCGGGCGGCATCCGCACCTGGGATGATGCCGTCATGTATCTCGACATGGGCTGCACGCGGCTCGGCGTCGGCGACGCGGCGAGAATCCTCGACGGCGCGTAGCGATTACGCGCTCTTCGTGCGGGCTTCGCGGATCGGCACGACCGGCTCGACGCCCTCGACGTTGCGCTCGGTGATCACGTAGGAGCTGCCGGAATGATCGGGCAGCTCGAACATCACGTCGAGCATGACATCCTCGATGATCGACCGCAGGCCGCGGGCGCCGGTGTCTTTCTTCATCGCCTTGCGGGCGATCGCATAAAGCGCCTCATCGGTGAACTCGAGCTGGCAGTTCTCCATGCCGAAGAGCTTCTGATACTGCTTCACGAGTGCGTTCTTCGGGTCCTTGAGCACCTGCACGAGGGCCTTGTCGTCGAGCGGCTTGAGCGACGAGATCACGGGCAACCGGCCGACGAGTTCCGGGATGAGCCCAAACTCGAGGATGTCGTCGGAATCGACCTGCGGCAGGAGTTCCGCGAGCGTCGCATCCCCCTTGTGTCCGGACGGCTGGCCGAAGCCGATCGTCTTGCGGCCGAGCCGCTTGCCGATGATCTTGTCGATGCCGACGAACGTGCCGCCGCAGATGAAGAGGATGTTCGAGGTGTCGATCTGGATGTATTGCTGCTCGGGGTGCTTACGGCCGCCCTGCGGGGGCACGTTGGCCACGGTGCCTTCGAGCATCTTGAGCAGCGCCTGCTGCACGCCCTCGCCCGAGACGTCGCGGGTGATCGAGACGTTTTGGCTCGTCTTGCCGATCTTGTCGATCTCGTCGATGTAGAGCACGCCCCGCTGGGCGGCTTCGATGTCGAAGTCGGCCGCGTTGAGCAGCTTCAGGAGCAGGTTTTCCACGTCCTCGCCCACGTAGCCGGCCTCGGTGAGCGTGGTCGCGTCGCCGATGGCGAAGGGCACGTTCAACATCTTCGCAAGCGTGCGGGCCAGGAGCGTCTTGCCGCAGCCCGTGGGGCCGAGCAGGAGGATGTTGGACTTCTCGACCTCGACGTCGGAACCCTCGCTGCCGAGCGTGAGCCGCTTGTAATGGCTGTGGACGGCCACGGCGAGCACCCGCTTGGCGTGCTCCTGGCCGATCACGTATTCGTCGAGGTGGGCCACGATCTCCCGGGGCGTGGGGATCGACGCAAAGAGTTGTTTGCTCGTGCCGCGGCGTCGCTTCTCCTGGTCGAGGATCGACTGGCAGAGCTCGATGCATTCGCCGCAGATGTAGACGTCGCCCGGGCCTTCGACCAGCGGCCCGACATCCCGGTAACTCTTGCGGCAGAACGAACAGAAGGCGTTCTTCTTGGTGGTGCCCCCGGTGCCGCGGCGGCCGAGATTGTTGACGTCTTTCCCTGAAGGCATGCTTTCTTTCCCTTTCCCTGGACGGGCGCCCGATCTCAACGATCCGCTCGCGGTTCCACGAGCGTTCTTATTTTTCGGTATTCCTCATCGCTCAGCACACCCTTGTCGCGGAGATTTTTGTAGCCGGCAAGCGCGCTTTCCCAATCGCCACCTTCCGCACCGCGGCCTCGATAGCGCGAACGGATTGTGACAATCGCAACGATGCCGGCGGCCACGAAGGCGGCCAGCATCAGGGCACTGATCAGGAACGATTGCACGACTTTCCCGCCGCAGAAGCACGAGTCGGTCTTGGGTGTGCCGCCGGCATCCATGTCGGCAACTGCCCGGATTATGGCAGCCCCGGGGGGGCCGGGTCCAGAAAGAAAAGTCCTCTATTTTACCGGTCTTTCCCGCCCACCGGTGCCGCAGGCTCCTCTTCCCCGCCGCCGCGCGAAGCTGGGAAACGTCCACCTCGGCTTTCCGGAAAAACGCGACTTTACCACCTTCAACGGTCGATCCATGCAGACATGGCGAAGGTCTGCTCAATCAGTCTGCTGGGGCGTGTGTCGGAGGCCGAGCCGCGGTGGCGCGGCGCGGGGCTTCCGCGCGCCCTGCTTGCGATCGCGATTGGCATCGCGGCAGCATCCGGCCCGACCGCGGGCCGTGCCGCCGACGGCAGCCTGCCGCCGCCGCCTGCGCTACCCGATCTGGTGCGCACGAAGCACCAGGTGTTTTCGATCCCCTTCAGCCCACCGCCGTCGCAGTCGCCCGACACGGCAGCCCAGCGGGTCACGCTCAGCGTCTCGAAGGATCTGGGCGCGACCTGGGAACCGGCGGGAGAAGCAGCGCCGAATGCGGGCTCGTTTTCTTATCGCGCGGGCAGCGACGGTGAATACTGGTTTCGCCTGCGGGCCATCGACGCGAAGGGCCGCATGCGCGGCGGCGCGGGGCCCGACCTGCGGGTGCTCGTGGACGCCGCCGGACCGAGGATCGCCGCCCGCGTCTGGAAGGGCGCCGATGGCGAGATCATCTGCCGCTACGCCGCCGTGGACGATTCGCTGCGGCTCGACTCACTCTCATTCGAATACCGTGGCAAGGGAGACCAGGGCTGGAAGAAGGTGGCCGCCGTGGGCATCCTCTCGCGCGAGTCGCCGGCGCACATGGTCGGTGAGGAGATCTGGTGGGCCGGCGAACAGGTCGAGGCGATGACGGTGCGGATTGCGATCTCCGATTCGTCCGGAAACAACACGGTGCGCCAGTTCACGCTCAATCCGACCGATCCGCAGGTCGATCAGGCCGCGCTCGCCCGCGAGTTGGGCGCCCCACCCTTGCCTGCTCAGGAGACGGGCGGTTTCGAGCCTCCGCGGGCGGCCGCGATGCCCTCGGCCCACCGTCCCACGCCGGCCGGCGACTGGAATGCCGAGCCCGCCAACGCCTGGGCGGCCGAAAGCCCCACGGCATCCGGCGGCCAGAGCGTGCTCGTCAGGCCGGTGGGCACCGGTGGCACGACGGTTCCGCCGTCGGCCGGCGGCGCGGCGCTCGACGCACTCGCCCTGCCGGGTGGAGCGGGCATGCCGGGCATGAGCGCCGATCGCGGCCTTGCGATGCCCGGTCCGCAGCAGCCGCTCGAATACCGCGGCAAGCCGCTCCAGCTCGTCCGGTCGCGCCGGTTCAGCTGGGACTACGACTATCAGGCCGATGCGGCCGACATCGGAGAGGTGCGGGTCGAACTCTGGAGCACGCGCGACGGCGGCATCACCTGGCAGCGCACCGCCGTCGACGACGACACGACGAGCCCGATCGCCGTCTCGCTCCCGGCGGCGGGCCTCTATGGATTCCGGCTCGAAGTCGTCTCCAACCAGCCCAACGCGGCCGGCGGACCGACGTCGGGCGACGCTCCCGATAGCTGGGTGGGCGTCGATGACGAGACGCCGGAGCTCGAACTGATCGAAGTGGCGCGGGCGAAGGCGGGCGAGCCGATGGGCGTCGTCATCCGCTGGACGGCCCGCGACCAGATGCTCGTGCCGCGCAGCACGCGGCTTTCCTATTCACCAAACTCTTCCGGCCCCTGGGCCACGATCGCCGAATCGCTCGAAAGCCAGGGGGAGCATCGCTGGCAGCCGCCGCGCGGCGTGCCGGCGAAGGTCTACATCCGGGCCGAAGCCGCCGACGCGGCCGGCAACATCGGCGAGACCGTGACACCGCAGGCCGTCGCGGTCGCCGTGCCGCGGGTCACTGGAAAACTCGGCGGCGTCCGGCCGCTCTCCCCCGCCCCGGCTCCGTAGACGCCCTTCCCGTTACACTGCTCACGGACGAGCCTGGCGTGAAGCCGGCCTCTCCGGGAGCCGTGCGCCGTGGCTGCATCCAAGAGTCGATCCAAGACCTCCGCCGAACAAGAATCGCGGTCGGCCCTCGACATCCTCGCGCGTCCCGACGACTGGTCGCTCGGTGAACCGTCGATCGTCGTGCTCGTCGGCGACGAGCCCTTCCTCTCGTTTCACATGCTGGCGCTGTTGCGCGAGCGGCTTTGCCCCGACGAGGCCGACCGGGCCTGGGCGTGGCGCGAATTTGCCGGTGACGAATCGCCCGATCCCCGCGATGTCTTCGACGAAGCTGCCACGGTGCCGCTGTTCGGCGGGGCGACGCGGGCGGCCATCGTCCGTTCAGCCGACGCCTTCGTGTCGCAGGCTCGCAACCTGCTCGAGGACCTGGCCGGCAAGCCCCGTGGTCGCCGCGGCCTCGTGATCCTGGAGGTGAAGAGCCTGCCGTCGAACACGAGGCTCGCGAAGGCGGCCGCCCAGCATGGCCTCGTCATCGACATGTCGATCCCGCAGCGGGGCGACCTCGCTCCGTGGGTGCGACAGTGGGCGCAGTCGCGGCACGGCGTGCAGCTCGCGGCCGCCACCGCGCAGCGGCTGCTCGAACGACTCGCCGACAATCTGGGCCAGGTGGATCAGGCGCTCGCCCGCCTCGCCGCGACGATCGATCCGACAGCGAAGAAGGCCGCGATTCCGCCCGAAGCGGTCGATGATTTCGCCGGCAGCCCGCAGGAGCGGACGGCCTGGAGCATGATCGACGGCGCCGCCGGCGGCGACGCCCGCGCCGCCATCGCCCAGCTCTCCGACCTGCTCGATGCCGGCGAGAACCCGATCGGACTGGCGGCCCAGGCGACGACGGTGCTGCGCCGGCTCTCGACCGCGGCCCGACTGCTCGCCCTGCCCGCCGGGGCCGGTCGCCCTGCGGGAATCGAACAGGCGGTCCGTGAGGCGGGCGTCGCCGCCTGGCCAAAGGCGGTCGCCCAGGCCCGAGAGGCCCTCGTGCAACTCGGCGCGCGCCGCGCCAGGCAACTGCCGGTCTGGCTGTTCGATCTCGATCGCAGCCTCAAGAGCGATGCCTCGCGGGGCCTGCGCGCCAGGCTGGCCTTGGAGCGGCTCTTCTGCAAGATGGCGGCTCAGACGGGCGACCGCGAGAGGGCGCCCGCAAAGCCTCGAGGAGTGCGTCCGTGAATGCCGACCTGCCCACCCCCGCCAAGGACATCTGGGAAAATCCGCTCGCCGCCCGCTATGCGTCGGCGGAGATGACGCGGCTCTGGAGCGACAACCACCGCTACAAGCTCTGGCGGCAGACCTGGCTGGCGCTCGCCGAAGCGGAGGCCGAACTCGGCCTGCCGATCTCGCCGGAACAGCTCGCCGAGATGCGGGCGAATCTCGAGCCGATCGACTTCGCCAAGGCGGCCGCCTACGAGAAGCGGATGCGGCACGACGTCTTCGCCCACCTTCACACCTTCGGCGACGCCTGTCCGAAAGCGAAGCCCATCCTCCACCTCGGCGCCACGAGCGCCTACGTCACCGACAACACCGATCTCATCCTGATGCGCGAGTCGCTCGACCTCGTCGCCGCCCGGCTCGCCACCGTGATCGAACGGCTCGCCGCGAAGGCGATCGAGACCCGCGACGTCGTCTGCCTCGGCCGCACCCACCTGCAGCCTGCGCAGCCGACCACGATCGGCAAGCGGATCTCTCTCTGGATTCACGATCTGCTCCTCGACCTGCATGAAGTGCTCCACCGCCGCGCCACGCTCAGGGCCCGCGGCGTGAAGGGCACGACCGGCACCCAGGCGAGCTTCCTCGAGCTCTTCGCCGGCGACCACGCAAAGGTCCGACGGCTCGACGAGCTCGTCTCGAAGAAGCTCGGCTTCGACGCCTCCTACGACGTCACCGGCCAGACCTACACCCGCAAGGTCGACTCGCAGGTCGTGGCGGTGCTCGCCGGGATCTCCGAATCGACCCACAAGGCAGGCAACGACCTGCGGCTCGCGGCCGCCTGGGGCGAGATGGAGGAGCCCTTCGAGACGGAGCAGGTCGGCTCGTCCGCGATGCCCTACAAGAGGAATCCGATGCGGGCGGAGCGGATGTGCGGCCTTGGCCGCTTCGTGATGGGGCTCCTGACGACGACGGAGCAGACCGCCGCCACGCAGTGGTTCGAGCGGACGCTCGACGATTCGGCGCCGCGCCGGCTCGTGCTTCCGCAGGCGTTCCTCGCCACCGACGCGCAGCTCGTGATCTACTCCAACATCGCCGGCGGCCTCGTGGTGCTGCCGGGCGCCATCCGACGCAACCTCGAGCAGCATCTTCCCTTCCTCGCCAGCGAGCGGATCCTCATGGCCGGCACGACGGGGGGCGGCGATCGCCAGGAACTCCACGAGGCGATCCGCCGCCACAGCCACGCGGCGACGGCGCGGATGCGCGAGGGGCACGACAACGACCTCGCCGAACGGCTGGCTGCCGACCCGGCCTTCAAAGGGATCGATCTCGCCGCGGCGATGGAGGTGCAAGGCCTCGCCGGCCGCGCCGCGGCCCAAGTCGAGGAATTCGTCACCGGCCCGGTGGCCGAGGCGTTGAAAGCCTGCCCGCAACGCGCGGGTGAATCGGCCCTGCGGGTGTAAGTCACACCCGGTCTTGGTGGCGGGAGCGGCTGCGGCCGCTGCGACAATCGGCGCAGGTGCCGCTGATGATCAGCGTGAGGCTCTCGGGCCGGAACTGGTGCTGGCTGGAGACGGCATCGCGGATCCGTAGGAGCTCGTCGCTCGAAAACTCGATCAGCTTGTCGCACGACGTGCAGTGCAGGTGCTCGTGCTGCGGATAGCCGTAGTCATGCTCGTAGACCTTCTTGCGGCCGATCTCCATCTCCTTGAGGAGCCCGGCCTCCACCATGTCGGCAAGGGCCCGGTAGACCGTCGCCTTGGGGGCCTTCAAGTCGCTGGCGAGCTTGTCGGCGTCGAAGTGCTCGTGCTGCCGCAAGACGTGCTCGACGATCCGCAACCGGGGCTGCGTGATCTTCTTGCCGCGGGCGCGGAGATACTCCTGAAACCGCTCCTGCGGCGTGAGCGCTACGTCGACCTTGCCGAGCGAAAAGTCAGGTGCGATGGCCATGAGAAAACCGCGATGGGATGACACTCACAGTCTAGCGTCGGCATCGCCCCGCCCCAAAAAGGAAAGCGGCTGGACCGTTGCCGGCCCAGCCGCTCTTGTGTCGCACTGCGAAAAGTCGCCGCTCAGGTCAGCGGCGCCGCTCAGATCAGCAGTTTGGATCCTCCGTTCAGCCCAGCCGGTCGAGCATCCGCTCGAGGGCGAGGTCGAGCTTCTCGGGCGTCTCGTACGAGCCGTCGGCGATGGCCGCACGGATCGCGTTCACCTTGTCGAAGCGGATGTCGGCGGTCCCTTCGGCGGCCCGCACCGCATCGACCGAGAACGTGACGGAGTCGTGGACTTCGCCGATGCCCTGCTGAGCGGCGGCCTGCGCGGCCTTCGCCGACTCCACGCCCTTCACGCCACCGAGCGCCTGAGCCCCATGCGTCGAAAAGACACCCCAGATGTTCATGATTGCACTCCTCGAGGTCCGCTTTAGGCAGACGGTGTTTTGATTCCCTTGTCCCCCGGCCCACACGCTGATACGCGTCGTGGTGCCGGATCGTTCGGTCGGGTCTGGGAATTTTTCGGCCGCCTGTTGTTCCTTCTATTGTTGCCGCGCTTTCGCGTTCCGGCGACACCAGTCGTCGGACGGTTTCCGGACGGTTCACCCGTCCTTCCACCGCGGCTGATCGATCTTCATCGGTTCGGCCGCGGCCTGAACTTCAACTAAAAATTTTTTTACCTGTTTTCCTCATCATGCCGGCCCGAAAGGCCCGCAAACCACCCAGCCTTCCTGGCCTGTCACATCGCGAATTCGGGGCGCCGGCGTTCGAGCTGATTTTGCAGCCGCTCGACGATCGCGCTATGCATCTGGCTGACGCGGCTTTCGGAGAGGTCGAGCGTGGCGCCGATCTCCTTCATCGTCAGCTCCTCGTAGTAGTAGAGGATGATGATCAGCCGCTCGTTGCGATTGAGGCCCTTGGTGACCAGCCGCATCAGATCGGCCTTTTGGATCCGACGCGTGGGGTCATCCCCCTTCTTGTCTTCGAGGATGTCGATCTCGCGGACATCCTTCGAACTGTCGGTCTCGCACCACTTCTTGTTGAGGCTCACGAGGCTGGCCGCGTTGGCCTCCACGAGCAGCTTCTCGAAATCCTCGCGGGAGAGCTGCATGTGCTCGGCGACCTCCTCGTCGGAGGGCGCCCGGCCAAGCTTCGCCTCGAGCGTCTTCACGGCCTCGTTGAGCTTGCTCGCCTTGCTTCGCACCAGCCGCGGCACCCAGTCCATCGTCCGGAGCTCGTCGAGCATGGCTCCGCGGATTCGCGGCACGCAGTAGGTCTCGAACTTCACGCCCCGCGACATGTCGAAGGCGTCGATCGCGTCCATCAGGCCGAATGTACCGGCCGAGGTGAGATCGTCGAGTTCGACGCCGTCGGGCAGCCGCGACCAGATCCGCTCGCCGTTGTAGCGCACGAGCGGCAGGTAGATCTCGATGAGGCGATTCCGCAGGCTCTCGTCCGATTGGTCGGCCTTGAACCGCTTCCAAAGATCCTGAATCTCGTCGGCTGTGAGTTGATGCGCCACGACTTCCTCCATGAAAGGGCTACTGCTGGGCGGCCGAACCGAAGAACATCGTCCGGTCGGCCGCCTCGGCTTGAACGTTTTTTCGGGCGCCCGCGCACCCTGACTTTCTCGCTGATTTCCTCAGTTTTTCGCGTTGTGTTTCGCTGGTGGCCCGGGCCAGCCCGTCGCGCTGCCCGCCCGTCGCGCTGCCCGGCCCTCACGCCGCCTGGGCGGCGTCGGCCGCCCCGATCGTCGCGAAGACCTCTACCCGCTCCTCGTCGGCGACCTCGTCATGAGAGAGCACCGCAAGCTCGGGCAGCGGCCTCGCCAGCGCCTCGCGCACGGCGCGGCGGCGGTCGGCGGCAACGACGACCACGGCCGGCGCGGCCCGCTCCAGCCGCGGACGCACCGCTCGGCGCACGTCGGCGACGACGGCCTTCGCGGCCGCGCCCCCGCCGGCGAGCAGGGCGTCGGTCGCCTGATTCGTGAGTTTCACCACGATGAGCCTGCCCTCGCCGTCGCGAACCCGACGGCAGATCGTCCGCGACAGGCCGTGGCGCATGAGTTCGGCGAGCGCTGCGGGCTCCTTCGCCTCCGCGGCATGGTCGGCCATCACCTCGAGCAGCGGCGCGAGCGGCCGGATCGGCACGCCCTCCCGCAGGAGGCACTGGAGCGTCCGCTGGATGCGGGCCACCGTCAGCACGTCGGGCACGACCTGTTCGACGAGCGCCGGCTGCGATGCGCGAAGTGATTCGACGAGCCGCGCCGCGGCATCGCGGGTGAGCAGCGCATCGGCACGCCGCCGGACAACGGCCTCGAGGTCGGCCGCGAGCGACTCTGCGTCGGCGGCGGCGCTCGCGCGGCGGCGCGAATCGAGGGCCGCCTCGTGGATCGGCTCCCCGGCCAGCGTGATCCGATAGCCCCGATCGGCGAGCGCGAGGTCGTCCTTGAACGCGATCGCGGGCACGACCACGCCGAGGTCCGCGGCCACGGCCGAGCGGAGGGACTGCGACTTTTCCAGGAGCGGGGCACCGGCGCCCGACACCAGGCCGAGCAGGCCACGGCCAAGTTCCACCACGATCCGGTCGTCGGTGAGCACGTCGGCGAGTTTTTCGGCCGGCCGCGCCGATTCCTGCGGTGCCGCGGATGCCGCGTTCGTCCCGCGGCCCGAGCGGCTAAGCAGGAAGGCCCCGACGAGCGTGAGGGCGGCCATGCCGGCGAGCGGCACAAACGGCATGCCGGTGAGCGAGAGCACCCCGAGGAACACGGCCGTGATCAGCAGCACGTGCGGCCGCGCCACGAACTGGCGGCCGAGCTCCTGTGAGAGATTGACCGCCTGGGTCGACCGCGAGATCAAGAGCCCGGTGGCCACGGCCACGAAGAGTGAAGGCACCGCGCCCACGAGGCCGTCACCGATCGTCAGCCGGGAGTAGACGTCGACCGCCTTCGCCAGCGGCATGCCGTGCTGCAGCATGCCGATCGCGAGCCCACCGATCAGGTTCACCAGCGTGATGATCACGCTCGCCACCGCCTCGCCGCGAACGAACCGGCTCGCGCCGTCCATGCTGGCGAAGAAATCGGCCTGCCGCTGTAGTTCGAGCCGCAGGCCGCGGGCCTGCTCGCGGGTGATCGTGCCCGCGGAAACATCGGCGTCGATCGCCATCTGCCGGCCAGGCAGGCCGTCGAGCGTGAAGCGAGCCGCCACTTCGCTGGTGCGGGTGGCACCGGCCGTGATGACGACGAACTGGACGATGGCGATGATCGCGAAGATCACGCCTCCGACCACGATGTTGTTGGCCGACACGAACTGGCCGAAGGCCTCGACGACCTCGCCTGCGGCGGAAGTGCCGTCGATGGCGGCCCGCGAAAGAATCAACCGTGTGGTCGAGATGTTGAGCACGAGCCGGACGAGCGTGGCCCCGAGCAGGAACGTCGGGAAGACGCTCATCTCGAGCGGCGTGCGGGCGGCGAGCGCCCCCAGGAGCGCGAGCACCGACACCGTCAGGTTCGCGGCCAAGAGCAGATCGACGACGGGCGCCGGCACCGGCGCGAGCACCACCAGCACGGCGAGCAGGATCGTCGCCGGGACGAGGTAGTCAAGCACGTGCACGGAACCGCCACGGGGGGCGGCTGCGCCCCGGTGGACGGCAGAGTTGGTCCCGATCGACTGCGCCATCGGCTTTCAGGTCACGAGGGTGTGCTCACGGGCACATGCCCGAAGCGGCGGGACGATAGCGGGGGCCGAAGCGGCGGTCCAGACCGCTGCCGGCGACGCAAAACGCTACAATTCTCCGCCGAGATACCGCTCTTCGCCCTCTCCACGGACCCTGCCGATGCGTTTCAATCAGTTCGGGCTCGCCTTCGACTATCCCGAGAATTGGTCGGTCGACACCGACGACTCCGGGGGCCGCCACGCCGCCGTCACCGTCTATTCGCCGGAGGGCGGCTTCTGGGCGGTGAGCGCCCACGCGCCGGGCGGCGAGGCCGAGACGCTCGCCAAGGCGGTCGTCGCGCAGATGCGGAAGGAATACCAGGATCTCGACAGTGCAACCGCCAGCGACACCGTCGATGGCCACTTGCTGCCCGGCTTCGATCTCAACTTCTACTGCCTCGATCTCACCAACACGGCAGCCGTCCGCACGCTCTCGACCCCGTCGGCCATCTACCTCTTCTTCTGCCAGGCGGAAGACCGCGAATGGGACCGTATCTCCCACGTCTTCGCCGCGATGACGGCCAGTTTCGTGGCCGCCCTCGACCACCCAAAGTAGGCCACTTCGTCCCGAAGCGGCTCGCGGGCGGCAGAAGTCTCCTCGCGGTGTCCCTCGCGGACTCGGGCCAAATGCTCGTCGAGCTTCCGCCGACCCGCTCGCCTCGCCGGCCGTAGCTCCCGCAGAGGCCACTTTCCGGTCTGCCTGCTACACTTCCGCATCCCCGCTTTCCCCCCTGCCCTGCACGGAAGACACCGCCTTGCACGCCTGCCTGCCCCTGCTCTTCGGCCTCTCCACCGCGGCCGACCCGGCCATCATTCAAAACATTCACTGGGCCGCCTTCGCCGCCTTCGTGGTGGTGATGCTGACGCTCGACCTCACCGTGTTCCACAAGCACGCGAGCGAGCCGTCGCTGCGGGAGAGCGCCTTCTGGACCTGCTTCTGGTCGGCCCTCGCCTTCGCATTCAACGGCCTCGTCTGGTGGTGGCTGGGCGGTAAGGCCGCCCTCGAGTTTCTCACCGGGTATCTCGTCGAGTGGTCGTTGTCGATGGACAACGTCTTCGTTTTCGCGGTGGTGTTCGCCTATTTCGGCGTGCCGCTCAAATATCAATACCGCGTGCTCTTCTGGGGCATCCTCGGCGCCGTCCTCATGCGGCTCACGTTCGTGCTGCTCGGGGCCGAGCTCGTCGAGCGCTACAAGTGGGTGATGTGGTTCTTCGGCGCCTTCCTCCTCTACACGGGCATCAAGCTCGCGTTCGGCGACAAGGATCACGAGCCTGGCGACAACGCGATGATCCGCTTCTTCAAGCGGATCATCCCGCTTTCCAGCCATTCGGACGGCGACAAGTTCTTCGTCCGCGAAAACGGCCGGCTCATGGCCACGCCGCTGTTTCTGGTGCTGCTCGTCGTCGAAAGCACCGACGTGCTCTTCGCGGTCGACAGCGTCCCGGCCATCCTGGGCGTCGTCGAGAAGGGCACGCCCTACATGCGGTTCATCGCGTTCACGTCGAACGTATTCGCGATCATGGGCCTCCGCGCCCTCTACTTCCTGCTCGCCGGCGTCATGGACCTCTTCCGGTTCCTGAACTACGGCCTCTCGGCCGTGCTCGTCTTCGTCGGCGCCAAGATGCTCGCCGAGGCCGCGCGGCACACCGAGTGGCTCGCCGAGTGGGGCGGCTGGGACGCCCACGCGAAGGGGCACCTCGTGCACCCGGCAGTGTCGCTTCTGGTGATCGTGACGCTGATCGGCGCGAGCGTGGCCGCGTCGCTGATGTTTCCCGAGCGGAAGCACGGCGCCGACGAGACCAAGCACGCCTGACATCCCCGATTGGCCATCCTGCCTGATCGGGCTTCTTGCCGGCCGAGGGTCGCCCAGTTTTACTTGTGGCGTGCGGGGGCCCATCCTAGGGTTCGCGGGATTTCTTTTCCCACCGCCCGAGGATCACCCATGGACCGTCGTCACCGCTCCAGCCGCCACACGCTCTCCGTCGAGACCCTCGAGGCCCGCACGCTGCTCACGGCGACGCTCGGCCGCGGCATCCTCGCCATCCGCGGCACCGCGGCCAGCGACGTGATCGAAGTCCGGCGATCGGCCGACGACGCGAATGTCTTGCAGGTGGTCGAGAACGGCACCGTGACGTTTTCCCGCGCGATCTCGGCGGTCAGGCAGATCAGGATCGATGGCGGCGCCGGCAACGACGAGATCAGCGTGAATCAAGAGAACGGCGTTATTGCGATCCCGACCACCATCAGGGGCGGCCTGGGCAACGACCTCCTGCAGGGAGGCCGCGGCACCAACCAGATCGACGGCGGCCTCGGCCGCGATGCCTTCCAATCCGGCGGCGGCCGCGACCGCGTCACGAGCGCCACCCGCGTGGACCGGCTTGCCCGGCTCGGCACGCCGGAGGCCTTCCGCGACTATCTGGTGAACGCCGCCCGCAACCGCGGCGGCCTCGGAGCCATGGCGACGGGCTTCGGAGCCCGGCTGAACGGACCGGTGTTGGCGGTGAACGACACGTCGACGACCGTTTCGACGACCGCGATCGCCAACACGGCCCCCGGCCATTCCCAGACCAACACGCAGGTCGCCGGCGTCGACGAGGGCGACATCATCGAAAACGACGGCCGCCACCTCTACATCCTCTCCCGCGACGAGCTCGTCATCGTCGACGCGCAAGACGCCGACGCCCCCGTGGTCGCCTCGCGCACGACGATCGACGGCTGGCCGCTGGCGGAATACCTCCACGAGGGCCGGCTCACGGTGCTCTCGAGCGTCTGGACGCCGGCGGCCGTGCCCGGCAACCCAGGCATCATGCCGCTTCTCGGCATGCGGCACGCGGGCCAGGTGCAGGTGACGGTCTACGACGTCGCCGATCCGGCCGAACCGCGGCTGCTTTCGAGCACTCGCATCGACGGCGCCTACGTCGATTCGCGGATGGTGGCCGGCCGGCTCGCGCTCGTCGTGCAAAACGACCTGCTCGCCGGCTATTGGGACGGCGCTCCCGCGATCATGCCGGCCGTGATGCCGGAGGGGAGGGTCGCGTTCGCCGCCCCGCCCGTTTCCGATGCGGCGCTCGCCAAGCGGATCCGCCAGGCACCGGTCGCACGGATGCTGCCCACCTGGACGACGACCGTGGCGAAGGCAGACGGCACGTCGACCACGTCGGCGCCGCAACTCGTCTCCCGCCCCCAAGACGTGCTCTCCCCGGCCATGGGCAACGAGGTCAACCTCACGTCGGTCGTGCTCGTCAACGTGCATGCCGCGACACCCACGATCGCCGGTGCGACCTCCGTCATCGGCGGCTACGCCTCGACGCTGCACATGAACGCCGAGGAGCTCTACGTCTTCAGCCCGCGCCAGGAATGGATCCACGGCGAGCGGACCGACGTGCAGCGGTTCGACATCACCGGCGCCGCGCCCCGCTTCATCGCCTCGGGCTCGTTCAGCGGCCACCTGCTCAACCAGTTCTCGGCCGATGACAATGGAGACTTCTTGCGCGTCGCCGTAACGAAGACGACATTTGAAACCGCAGCGGACAACGCTTCGCCGACGGTCGGCTCTCCTGATATCGTCGTCTCCCTGCCCTTCATGCCCTGGACCATGAACCGTTCGAACGCCGTCTACGTGCTCGCCACGCAGGGCGACACGCTCGCGGTCGTCGGCTCGGTGGAAAACATCGCGCCCGGCGAGTCGATCATGTCGGCCCGGTTCGTCGGCGAGACGGCATACATGGTCACGTTCGAGCAGGTTGACCCGCTCTTCGTGATCGATCTATCGCAGCCGACGGCGCCCCGGATCGCGGGCGAGCTGAAGGTGCCAGGCTTTTCCCGCTTCCTGCAGCCGCTCGACGACGGCTTCCTCCTGGGCATCGGCCGCGACGCCGATCCGGAGACGGGCCGCACCCGCGGTATGAAGGTGTCGCTCTTCGACGTCCGCGATGCCTCGGCTCCCAAGGAAGTCGGCACGTTCCTCGTCGATCATCCTGCCGAGGGCTGGTCGTGGTCGGACGCCGAATGGGATCACCACGCCCTCGGCTTCTTCCCGGAGCTCGACGTCGTCGCGCTGCCGGTCCAATCGTTCGTGATGGTGGCCGCCAATTCGCCCGATGGCGACCCGACATGGCAGACGCGTGCCGGCGTCGTGGTGCTCGACATCGACCCGGTCACGGGCATCACCGAACTGGGCACCGTCGAGCACGATTCTCGATTGCTGCGCACCGCCCGAATCGGGAGCACGATCTACTCGGTGGCGGATCTCGACCTCAAGGCGGTGGATGTCGTGGGCGGCGCATTGAATCCACGTGGCTCGGCTGTGTTGTGATCAAAAAGGTGTCAGGACTCTTTTCCGGCCAAACACTGTCATTTCCCGAAAACCGAGTGTCCGGAAAAGAGTCCTGACACCTTTTTGATCACGCGGGCCGATTGGCGGGCCGTCTCGAGCCAGCGGTGTGACTGCCGCGGCAATTCGACGTGCAGGCCGCCACGGTAGCCGGCTTGCGCGAGCGTTGTCAGCACGGGCTCGAGATCGACCGTGCCCGAGCCCAGCGGCAGGTGCTCGTGACGGGAGGGGAGCATGTCTTCGACGTGCACGTTCACGACGTCGCTGGCGCGGGTCCCGAGCACGCTCGCCGCCGGCCGCTCCCCCATGCACTCCATGTGGCCGATGTCGAGCGTGAGTTTGAGATGGTCCGGCCGGCCCAGCCGCTCGACGAGCCGGCTCTGGCGGGCGAGCGTGTCGATGAACATGCCGGGCTCCGGCTCGAAACCGATCGTGACGCCACGTTTACCTGCATGGTCGAGCACCGCGGCGAGTCCGTCCGCGAGCCGGCCCCAGATCGTCTCCTCGTCGGCCGAGTCGGCGACCACGCCCGCCCAGAGCGACACGCAACCGGCCTGCAGTTCAGCCGCCACGTCGATCGCACGGCGGAGAAAATCGACCCGCCGGATGCGATCGTCGCGGTGGGCCGAGACGAGCGTCGGCTCGTGCTTGCGGGCGGGATCGAGCAGGTGGCGGGCTCCCGTCTCGATCACAGAGGCCATGCCGTTGGCCGCAAGGCCCCGCCGCCAGCGGTCGATCTCCTCGGCGAGCGCCGGCCCGAAGGGATTGAGCACGTGGTGGTCGAGCGTGATCGCGATCGAGCGGTAGCCCAGATCGCGGAGCATCGGCAGCGCGTCGAGCGGGGCGATGTCGCCGATGCTGTTGGTGCTGTAGCCGAGCCGCATGGGAGGCGTTCGCCCGGGAGGGCGGCCGTCACGTAGGGGAGACTAACTGCCGGCCGAAGAGGAACGGCCCGAGCAGCGTGAGCACGACGATCGCCCAGGGTTCGCCACAGGCGGCGAGCACGAGCACCGCGTCGAGCGTGATGATCGACATGATCGCGTTGCCGACGGCCTGCCGCACGCGCCCGCCAGTGGCGTCGATGATGCCGAGCAGGTTGCGGACCGCGATCGACCCGCCCAGAAGGCCCCAGAGCAGGAGCCACGCGGTGAGCCTTTCGCCGCGGAGCCAGCCCGCGCCGCCCCCCGCATTCGCCATCAGCCAGGTGTGCCCGGCCGCCACGGCCAGGCCGGTGAGCATGACGAGCGTCGCGATCGCAAGTTCGCCGCGGCGGCTCTGGCCGGCCTCGTCGCGGGCGAAGAGCGTGATGCCACCGGCATACATGCCCATGCCGAGCGGGATCAGCCATTCGTGGCCGGTCGGCCCACCGGCAGCCGTCATCCCGAGGAGCCAGCTGAGCGAGCGGCAGGAGCCCATCACCGTTGGCCCGAATGCGGTCGCCTTCGCATGGCGGTCGTAGATCCAGATGGCGGCCGTGAGCGCGGCGCCCACGAGCGCGACGGCCGCATGCCCCGAGATGAAAGCCGCGATGCAGGCGCAGATGCCGCCAAACCCGAGCAGCCGCTGGCCAACGGCCGCCGCCGTGGCGACGTCGATCGCACCGCTGGGGAGCGGCCGCTCCGGCCGTTCCCGCCGGTCGAGCGCGACGTCGAAGACGTCGTTGAGCACCATGCCGGCGGCATAGAAGAAGAGCCCCGCGGCGAGCGCCCACCAGAAGGGGGCCGGAGGCACGGCGATCTCCCGCGCCTGCGATGCGATCAGGAATCCGGCGAGGATGTCGGCCGCCACGGTGGCGTGATTCGGCAGCCGCAGGAGCCGCAGCCATGCAAGCAGCGTCTTCATCGTGTTACTCCAAGGCCACGCCGGCGCGGGCGGCGCAGGAACGAAGATGCGCCTTTGCGGCCCGGGCGGCCTCGTCCGGACGGTCGCGATAGGGATAGAGTTCGACCGTGATCCAGATGTCGGGCGTATGCGATGCGATCGCCTTGAAGACGCCGTCGAAGTCGATCGCGCCCTCGCCGGGCACGAGGTGGTGATGCACCCGCGTGGCCGCGATGTCTTCGAAGTGGTAGTGCCGCGTGTGGGCCTTCATCCGCGGCACCCACTCGGCCGGATCCTCGCCCACGCAGTAGGCGTGGCCGATGTCGAAGTTGAGCCCGAGCGACGGATGATTCACCCGCTCGGCAAACTCGAGGTATTGGCCGAACTTCTCGATCAGGAGGCCCGGCTCCGGCTCGATGAGGAGCGCGACGCCGCAGGCGGCGGCCACATCGAGGACGGGCATGATCTCGTCGTAGAAGATGTCGGTGGCCTGCTCGCGGGTCTGCCCCGCGGCGATCTCGCCGCCGGGCTCGGTCGAGATCGACTTCGCGCCGAGTTCGGCCGCCAGCCGCAGCGCCCGCTTCGTGTGCTCGCGGCGGATCGCGCGGTAGTGGGGATCGGGGTCGGTCCAGCCGGGATGCCAGTAGGGCTGCCGCGGGTCGGCGACGGCGTTCATCATGAACGCGTTGATGTTCGAGATCGCGAGCCGGTGCTGTGAGAGGCTTCGGCGGATCAGATCCTTCTGCTCCTCGAGTAGGCCCGCCGGCCAGGCGTGCGGCACGTCGGCGAGCAGTTCGATGCCGTGGTAACCGAACCCGGCGATCCGCGCGATCGCCTGATCGACCGGCACGTCGAGGTAGGCGTTGGAACTGAAGGCGAGCTTGAGCATGGTGGGAGGAGTGTAGTCACGAGACCGGCGCCGGGCTACGGCCAGAGCACGATCCGCTGCTCGATCCAGCCCGGCCGCAGCGGCAGCCGCTCGAGCTCGGTGTAGTACATGGCGGCGGGGTTCACGCCCCGATCCTCCATGCGGTCCACATGCCGGGCGACCGGGCCGCAGCAGAGCATCCACGGCAGCACGACGAGCCAGACGATCGCCAGGCCGACGATCGCAACGACGAACCTCGCCATCCCGCCGAAGTCTTTCATCACGGTCCCACGGTGGTCATGGCTCCACCGTCTTTCGAAATAGCCAGCCGAACGTGAGGCTCGCCATCGCGAGCGTGAGGGCGAGGTTGAGCAACTGCCCCCCCACGTAGAGCACGAGCGGCCGGCCGCTGGCGAGCACCGGGGCAAGCTCGCGGAAGTTGGTGGCCAGCCCCATGCAGACGAAGCCCGCACAGAAGAGCCAGCCCCGCAGCCGCGACGTGAAGCCGAGCGTGGCGCCATCGACCCAGAGCGACTGCTCGGGCGAGCGGCTGAAGAGCCACGAGCAGACGATCGACATGAGGAGAAAACCGAGAATGAACCGCGGGAACCGCTGCCATGCCTCCGCTGCGAGAGACGCCCGGGGGGCGGTTGCATCGCGCTCGACCCAGCCGGCCCAATAGACGGCCACCGCGAAGGCGATCACGCCGATCATCGAGTTTTGGATCATCTTCACCGTCGCCGCCACCTCGCCCGCCTCCTTGCCGAGCGACTCGCCGGCCGCGACGACGGCCCCTGTGGCGTCGATCGTGCCGCCGAGCCAGGCGCCGCCGACGATCGGGTCGAGCCCCAGCCAGGCGATGAGCGGCGGCATGGCCACCATCATCATCACGGTGAAGAAGAGCGACAGGCCGATCGCCAGAGTGAGTTCCTCCTTCTTCGCCCGGCAGGCCGCGGCCGTCGCGATCGCCGCCGAGACGCCGCAGACCGACATGTCGGCCGAGACGACCATGCAGAGCGACCGCGACGGAATCCTCAGAAGATGCACGCCCGCCCAATAGGTGGCCACGAGCACGACCGGCGTCACGAGCCACGAGGTCATCACGCCCGGCAGTCCAAGCTCGAGAAGCCGACTGAAGAGCACTTCCGCCCCGAAGATCACGAGGCCCGTCTTGATGAGAAACTCCCCGCCAAGGGCAGGCGCGAGCCACCGCGGCACGCCCACGGTGTTGCTGATGAGGATTCCGACAAGCAACGCCCAGAGCGGATACTCGAGGTTGTAGTAATGGATGAGTTTCTGGCTCGACAGGAGGTAGGCCAGGCCGGCGAGTCCCGCGATCGCGAGACTGCCCGGCACAACGCGGCGCAGGGTGCCGCCCCCGAGCACCGCGCCGGCCGCGCTGACCAGCACGACCCAGCCCATGCCGAGCAGGATCGGCCGGGCGACGTTTTTCCCCTTCTTGTCGACGAGCGCCTGCGCGGGCGAGTCGGCCCAGGTCTGCGGCTTGTCGATCGTCGCGGCAAGCGGCGTGGGCCAGCCCTTCGGGTATTTCTCACGGCTGCCGGGATCCGTCGCCGGGCGGGCGAACGAGGTCACGGCCAGCGCGAGCGCGACGATCGCCACGCCGATGAGCGTGGCGGCGGTGTCTTCGTGAAGGGCAAGCGTGGTGGAACGCATGGGCTTCAACTCGACGCACTGCGGTACTTGGAGAGGGCCGCCTGAAAGACGAGCCGCGAGACGACGAGCGACGCGACGGCGGCCGTCACGGCGCCGACGACGGGCCACCAGGCCTCGCCTGTGAGCGGCTGGGCGATCACGCGGGCCGGCACGTTCACGACGAGCAGGATCGGGATCACGAACGTGCAGAGGGCGCGAAGCGGGCCGCCCCACGGTCCGGCGTAGATCTCGGCGGGATAGCGGGAGAAATTCGTGAGATAGAACCAGAAGTCGTAGAGGCTCTGATTGCGGCCCATGAGAATCGTGGCCGCGGCCAGCATGATCACGAGCGAATAGAGGATCGCCACACCGCAGAGGATGAGGAGCGGGTAGATCAGCCAGGCGACCGGTGTCGGCGCATGGTCCATCCGGGCAAGCGCCCAGCCGAGCAAGCCGATGCCGACGAGCCCGTTGGCGAACGCGGAAAAATCGACCCGGTGCATCGAGAGCAGGAACTGCGCGTCGAGCGGCTGCACGAGCACGGCGTCGAGGCCGCCGGTGCGGACCATCTCGGTGAGTTCCTCCGCACTCGGCATGAAGAGGGCCTGCACGATCGAGTTGATGATCAGGCCGGTCGCCACGAACGCGAAGAACGGCTCCCGGGTCCAGCCGGTGTTGCGGCCGATCTCGGCGGTGAACGTGAAGACGAGCAGGTAAAACGCCAGGTTCATCGACATCCAGCCCATGCTGGTGACGCACTCGAGCAAAAAGTTCGCCCGAAACGTCATGTCGCGCACGAGACACGCCCGCGCGAAGGTGCCGAAGATCGAGAGGTAGCGGCCCACGTCACCCTCCAAACGCGCTGTACCGCCGCGTCCCGCGCCACCAGGCGACGCGACAGGCGACGGCCATCACCACGACCCAGCCCGCCTCGATCATGAGCGATCGCGCGAGCTCCGCGCCGCGGATCTTGCCGAGCCAGACAGCCGACGGAAAGTAGGCGGTGTATTCGAAGGGGAGCCAGCGGACGAGATCGGCCAGGCTCATCCCCGCGATGCCGGTGGGGATTCCGGCAAGCATGTCGAGCGGAAACATGTGGCCCGAGAGGAGATACTGCACGAGCATGTAGGCGAAGATGATGCTCGAGACCTCGAGGAACCAAAAGCCGAGCATCCCGAGCGTGGCCTCCATGAAGAAGCCGAGCAGGAACGAAAGCAGGAGCGAGGCGACGAAGGCCGCGAGCGTGACGGCATCCGGGGCCGACGGGAAGTAGCTGCGGCAGATCCAAAACACGGCCGCGAAGGGGAGGATCGCGACGGCGTAGTAGACGAGCTTGTGCGCGATCCGCGCGGCGAGCAGAAACGAGATGTAGTCGACCGGCTGCACGAGGTATTTCTTGATCGAGCCATCGCGAACGCTGCGGGCGATGCCGCCGGCCAGGCCCGGCATGCTGGAGAAGGCCCGCGTGACCATCGTGAGCAGGTAGTAGGCGACGATGTCGTTGCGGGAGTAGCCGGCGATGTCGGCACGGCTGGTGGCGGCGAAGACGGCGGTCCAGAGGAAGACCTGCGTGACGATCGGCAGAAACCGCATCGCCGTGCCGAGGATGAAGTCGCCGCGGTAGGCGAGCCGCTCCTCGAGGCAGATCGAGAGCATCGTGAACCAGGTGCGGAGGCCGGTGAACGGCCCGCGGATCGCGGCTGGCTGAGAGTGGCCGCTCATCGCGCCGCCTCTGCGGGCGGGCCCGCCTGCCGATCGGCCCCGGCGCGAAAGAGCTCGGCAACGATCTCCTCGAGCGGCACGTCTTCGACCGAGACATCGCGGACCTGCGCGCTTCGCAGGATCTCCGGCAGCACGTCGGCGATCCGCTGGCGTTCGATTCGCAGCGTCACCTGCGGCCCACGGACCTCGAAGGGAAACCCGAGCTTGTCGAGCCAGGCCCGCGACGGCGCTTCTTCGAGGTCGAGCGTGACGATCTTGTGCGTCGTGAAGCGATCGACGATCTGCTCGAGCGAGCCGTCGTAGAGAATGCTCCCGCCGGTGATCACGATCGCCCGGCGACAGAGGGCTGCGACGTCCTTCATGTAGTGGGTCGTGAGGACGATCGTCATCCGCCGCTCGGCCTGGATGTGGGAGAGGAATTCGTGGAGCGTGTGCTGGGCGACGACGTCGAGACCGATCGTCGGCTCGTCCAGAAACAAGACCTCCGGCTCGTGCAACAGCGCGGCCACGAGTTCGAGCTTCATCCGCTCGCCGAGCGACAATTCCCGCACGGGCTGGAGGATCAGCTTCCGCACGCCGAGCAGGTCGACCAGTTCGTCGCGGGTCCGTTCGAACCGGGCGGGATCGATGCTATAGATGGTCTTGTGGAGCCGGAAGCTCTCCGCGGCGGGGAGATCCCACCAGAGCTGGTTGCGCTGCCCCATGACGAGGGCAAACCGGCGGCGAAAGTCGTCGGCCCGCTCCCAGGGAACGTGCCCGAGCACGCTCGCGGTGCCTCGGCTCGGCGTGATGATGCCGGAAAGGAGCTTGAGGAAGGTCGTCTTGCCGGCGCCGTTGGGGCCCAGGAGCGCCACGAATTCGCCGCGTTCCACCGAGAGGCTGACGCCCTTGAGCGCCTCGACGAGCCGGCTCGGCCGGTGAAACAGGCTGCGGACACTGGCGAGCAGCCCCTCCGGCTTGTCGTAGACGCGATAATCCTTGGCGAGACCATCGACACGGATCACCGCGTCGCCGCCGGTCATGCCGCCGGATGGCTCCCGCCCGCGTGGTTCACGACCATTGGAGTTGTGCATGCGGCGAGTATAGGGGAAAACGGTGCCGCGGCAGCCCGCAGGAAGAAGGATCACGCATGTATCGGATCGGCCTCGGACACGACACGCACCGCCTCGGCCCCGGCGACGGGCTCGTGCTCGGCGGCATCACGATCCCGCACGATCGCAAGGCGATCGGTCACAGTGACGCCGACGTGCTCCTCCACGCGATCACCGACGCCCTCCTCGGCGCGGCGGCCCTCGGCGACATCGGCGAGATGTTTCCCGACACCGACCCCACCAACAAGGGGCGCGATTCGGCAGAGATGCTGCAGGCGGCTTTTGCCCGCGTCGCGGCCGCCGGCTGGCGGATCACAAATCTGGATTGCGTGATTTTCGCCCAGCGGCCCAAAATCCTGCCTCACCGTCCGGCGATCCGCCGCCGGATCGCGGAACTGCTCGACATCGACGAGGCGGCCGTCTGGCTCAAGGCCAAGACGGGCGAATCGGTCGGGCCGATCGGCGAGGAACTGGCGATCGGCGCCGAGTGCGTCGTGCTGATCGAGCGGTAGATCGCGGTGTCCTTCCCCGACCTGGAGCGAAAAGACGAGATGGCGACGGCTTCCCTTCCCACGATCGAGGTCTACAGCACGCTCACGAAGAAGAAGGCGCCGCTCGTCACGGTGAAGCCCGGCCACGTCGGGATGTATCTCTGCGGCCCGACGGTCTACAAGCCGAGCCACATCGGCCACATGGTCGGCCCCGTGATCTTCGACACGGTGAAGCGGTATCTCGAGTATTCGGGCTGGAAGGTGACGTGGGTGGTCAACATCACCGACGTCGACGACAAGATCATCGCCGAGAGCACGGCCCGCGGTACGACGATGGCGAAGCTCGCCGAGGAGATGACGGCCGACTACCTCGAAAACCTCGCCTGCCTCGGCGTGAAGAGCATCGACCAGATGCCGAAGGCCACGGAGCACATCGGCACGATCATCGCCTTCATCGAGGGGCTGATCGCCAAGGGCTGCGCGTATGCCAGCGATGGCGACGTCTACTTCGACGTCACGAAAGACGCCGACTACGGCAAGCTGACCAACCGCTCCGTGGAGAGCACACAGGGCGAGGGCGGCTCGACGGCGGAGCGGAAACGATCGGCCGCCGACTTCGCCCTCTGGAAGAAGGCGAAGGCGGGCGAGCCCTCATGGGAGAGCCCGTGGGGCCCCGGCCGGCCGGGCTGGCACATCGAGTGCTCTGCGATGAGCAAGGCGATCCTCGGCCCCCACTTCGACATCCACGGCGGCGGGCTAGACCTCGTCTTCCCGCACCACGAAAACGAGATGGCCCAGAGCGAATCGCTCCACGACTGCCCGATGGCCACGTTCTGGATGCACAACGGCCTCATGCAGGCGGCGGGGGCCGCGGGCAAGGTGGGCGGCCGGCCGCGCGGCGCCGGTGAGGCAGCCTCGGCGGCCGACGATGCGGCGGCACAGGCGGCGGCACAGGCGGCGACGAAGATCTCGAAGTCGACCGGCGCGGAGCCTTTCAAGAACCTGCTCGCGCGGCACCGGCCTCAGGCGATCCGGATGCTTTTGCTCTCCACCCACTACCGCAGCCCGATCCACTTCGGCGAGGAGCCGCTCGGCGAGAGCGCCCGCGCGATGGAGGCGTTCGAGCGGCTCTTCGCCCGCTTCGAGCGGATCGCCGGGAAGTCGTTCTACGCCCTGCCCTGCCGCGACCGCCGCGCGGGCGATGCGGCCGTCGCCTCCGCCGGCGACGACGTGAAGGCCCTCCGCGACAAGTTCCTCGCCGCGATGGACGACGACTTCAACACGGCGATCGCGATCGCGACGCTCTTCGATTTCGTCCGCGTGGTCAACAAGTTTGTCGACCAACATGCCCTCGAGGCGAAGAAGCCGGCCGCCGAACTGGCCACGCTCGACGCGATGCTGCTCGTGTTGCGGGAACTCACCGGCACGCTGGGCCTCTTTCTCGAGGAGCCGAAGGCGCAAGCCGGTGGCGCCGACGAGGCGCTCGTCGGCAAACTCATGGAGCTCATCATCGAGATCCGTGCCAATGCCCGGAAGACGAAGGACTTCGCCACCGCCGACCTCGTCCGCAACAAGCTCACCGAGGCGGGCGTCGTCCTCGAAGACCGCCCCGACGGCACGGGCTGGTCGCGAAAATAGCCGAGGGAAACCGGGATGGAGTTCCACGGGTTCAGGACGGGATTCCTCATCATCCTCGGCGGCATCGTCGCCTCGATCGTGCTGGTGGCGGCAGCCCGAAAAATGTTCTCGAAGGACGTGCTGCGGCAGGGGCACGACATCACCGGCAACCTGCTCTCCGTCGTCGGCACGCTCTACGCCGTGCTGCTGGGACTGGTCGTCGTCGATGCACTGGTGCGGTTCGAGCAAGCGATCGACGTCGTGCAGTCCGAGTCGAACGCGCTGGCCGACATCTTCCTGCTGTCGGAAAAGCTGCCCGAGCTGCAGCGCGACCGGCTCAAGGAGATCTGCAAGACCTACGCGCACCAGGTCGTGGAGCAGGAATGGCCGCTCATGGAGCGGGGGCTGATGAGCGTGGATGCCCGCAAGACGGCATTCTCGCTCACCCGCGCGATCAACGACTTCGAGCCGACGACCGAAAGCCAGAAGGCCGTCTACCCGATGATCCTGGAGCAGATTCGCGAGCTCTGGGACTTCCGCCGCGAGCGGGCCGGCACGGCCCAATTCGGGATCCCGGCGGTGGAATGGTTCGTGCTGATCGTGGGAGCCGCCGTGACGGTGCTCTTCGCGGGGCTCTTCGGCTCGCAGAGCGTGGGCCTGCAGCGGTTCGTGACCACGCTCACCGCCCTCGTCATCGGTCTCAATCTGTATCTGGTGTCGCTCTTCGGCTACCCGTTCTCGGGGGAGCTCACGGTGTCGAGCCGGCCGTTCGCCACCGACATCGCGATCTTCGAAGGTCGCTTCGACGACACGCCGGCCCACGAGCAGGCGCTTGGCTCCCCAAGCCCTTCGCGGTAGCGAGGGGATGACGCGGGCCACCACGACCCGGGATTCGACGCCATCTATTCGAGGATCGCCTTCAGGCGGGCGGCGATGAGGGCGTCGCGCTTCTCGGAAAGCCGGTTGATCTGCCGGTCGTACCAGGTGGCCGATCGCTGCTTGCGGTAGGTGAGCCGCTCGGCCCGGATGTCGAGCTCCGCCGCGATCGCCTCGCGGAGCTGCCGCTCGAGCTCCTCGCGATCCTTTTCCTTCCCCTTCCCCTCCCCCTTGGCCTCCTTGCCGGCCATCACGCGGGCGCCGAGCAACTCCACGCGGGTGCGCGCCTGCCAGGCCCGCACATCGAGCTCGTGAAGCCGCGGGTCCTTCGCCTTGCCCGTGGTGAGCGGCTGCACGCTGCGGTCGAGCTCCTCGATCGCGCGGGCATACTCGGCCGGCTTCCGCTTCTCGAGATTTGCTAGCACCTTAGCCAGCTCCGGCTGGTGCGCCTCGACGAACGACAGCACCCGCTGCTCCCGCTCGTCCTGCGTCGTGGCAGCCACCGGCTCGTTGGCGGCCACGGCGGACGGCCACCCCTCGTGGCCGAATACCGCGAGCACGAACACCAGCCTCGCAATCGACAGGAACCGCTGCATCGCTTCTCTCCTTCTGAATCTCAGCCGGTGATTCTCAGCCCTCGTCGGGCCGCGACAGCCCGGCACCTTCATCAGCCAAGGCGGCCACCAGCCAGCCAGGGGGCGATCCCGCCATCGCATCCGGCTCGTCTTCCTCTGTCTCCAGTGCCTCCGGATCCTGCGATTCAGGCTCGCCGCCCGCATCCGCCGCCCGCAGTTCGAGCCAGCGGTCGGCGATGAACGCCACGTCGCCCCCCCGCGGCAGGCCGATCTCGGGCCGCCCGAGAACCAGCACCGCAACTACCGTGGCCGCCAGCACGCTGCCCGCGAGGGCAACGGCCGCCGGTCGCAGCCATCTTGACGCTCCAGCCCGGTCCTGGAGCCGCGAAGCCACGACCGCACCATCGCCGGCTGGTGAGCCGACGAGGCCGGCGGAGGCGAGCCTGATGAGCGCCCCCTCCAGCCGCAGGTAGCGGGCGAGCGTTTCGCGGGCCGCCGGCGAGGCGTCGGACAAAAAAGGTGTCAGGACTCTTTTTTCGGACGTCCTCGGCGCCTCAGCGTCGTTTCGAGTCCGAGTCGGCGGGTGACGGAGTCAACCCACTGCCTGCCGCCAAACGGAGAACCTCGGTTCACGCATCGCCGAATCGTCTGTATTTCCTTATCTGTGAGCGCGGCATTGACTTGCTCATCCCATTGGGGCGACCTCGGGATCGGCCACGGCGAGAGCAAGTTCGGTTCGGGCTCAGGCGTTGCCATCCAACGATACAACGAGCCCCACCTCCATTGCTCGGCGCGTGCCACCAACCCAGCTCGCAAGGCGTTTCGCTCAACATACCGGCACACTGCGAGGAAGTGCTCGTCATCCTGTACCGGAAAACTCTTGAATCGCCCCTGATAGATATGCCCTTCACCGGCTGTGTGATAGTGGGCATGAAGCCTCATGGTGTGCGTCAGCGAGATCCACCGCAGGAAGTTGCTCATACCGCCATCCTCGCTCGGGCGCAGAACAAAGTGCCAGTGGTTGGGCATCAAGTGGTAGGCGAGGATCTGGCAGGGATAGCGTGCGATGCCAACGGCGAGGATATGCTCGAAAGCGTCGTAATCCTCGGGCTTTCGAAAAATGGTGACGCGGGCGTTGCCGCGATTGATCGCATGGTAGATGCTGCCGGCTTCATCCGGGCGTTTTGGTCGTCCCATATCGAAAAAAGAGTCCTGACACCTTTTATTCGAGGATCGCCTTCAGGCGGGCGGCGATGAGGGCGTCGCGCTTCTCGGAAAGCCGGTTGATCTGGCGGTCGTACCAGGCGGCCGATCGCTGCTTGCGGTAGGTGAGCCGCTCGGCCCGGATGTCGAGCTCCGCCGCGATCGCCTCGCGGAGCTGCCGCTCGAGCTCCTCGCGATCCTTTTCCTTCCCCTTCCCCTCCCCCTTGGCC
>JBIIQM010000101.1:0-9718 GCA_044342075.1 Pirellulales bacterium | reverse complement strand
TCGAATGGGTGCGGGGCTTCGGTATCACCACGATCCACACCGGCCACGCGCCCGGCGCCCTGATCTCCGGCCAGACGATGATCGCGAAGACCCGCGGCGCGACCGCGGAGGAGGCCGTGATCAAGCCGGTCGCCATGGTGGCCGTCACGCTCGGCGACGACGCCCGCGCCAAGGGAGACGATGCCGAGAAAAAGTCTCCGGGCACCCGCAGCAAGGCCGTGGCGATGCTTCGCGGCGAACTAGTAAAGACGCAGGAATACGTCCGCAAGCGTTCGCTCGCCGACGAGGCGAAGCGGCCCGACAAGGATCTCCGGCTCGAGGCGCTCTCAAAGGTGCTCGCCGGAGACTGGCCGCTTTTGGTCACCGCCGACCGCGCGGCCGACCTCGCCTCGGCCCTCCGCATCGCCGACGAATTCAAGCTCCGCATCGTGCTCGACTCAGGCGCAGAAGCCTATCTGCTCACCGATCGCATCAAGGCCGCCGGCGTGCCCGTCATCGTTCACCCGACGATGCGGCGGGCCGGCGCGGGCGAGACGGAAAACCTGAGCTTCGAGACGGCGGCGACACTCAAGAAGGCGGGCATCCCCATCGCCCTGCAGAGCGGCTACGAGGGCTACGTGCCCAAGACCCGCGTGGCCCTCTTCGAGGCCGCCCTCGCCGCGGCCAACGGCCTGTCATTCGACGAGGCGCTGGCGACGATCACGATCGACGCGGCGCGAATCATCGGCGCGGCCGACCGCGTCGGCTCGCTCGCGGCCGGCAAAGACGGCGACGTGGCGATCTTCGATGGCGACCCATTCGAATACACGACGCACTGCACGGGCGTGGTGATCGACGGCGTCGTGATGAGCGACGAGCCGCGGTAGCGTTACGCGGTCGTCAACGAGCCCAATCCGGCTTCGGGTGACCCGTACCCCGTCGCCGGACGCTCGCTACGGGCATCCTGCCCTTCGCTCGCTCGGATGCTGACGGCGCCAGCCAGAGCGCCTCCGCTTGGCCATCCTGGCTGCGCTTGTCAGCATACGCCGGCGAGCGGGGTACGGGTCACCCGAAGCCTCCCGTTCTTGTAGGACAGGCTTTAGCCTGTCTTGATTGATGACAGGCTGAAGCCTGTCCTACTGTCAAAGCGGGAAGGCCCGGGGCTGCACATGCCCCGGGAGCCGGCGTAGGTGACAAGCGCAGGCATGGATGCCGGAGCGCAGTCACCTCCGAGCGAGCGAAGGGCAGGATGCCCGAAGCGAGCGTCCGGCGATGGGGCATGTGCAGCCCCGGGCCGGATTGGGCGAGTCGATGAACGACACTCACTCAGATCTGGTAGTCGGAATCCGGCGTGGGCGCCTCGCCGCGCATCCGGAGCTTCGGCCGCTCCAGGACGACTGTCGTGTGCGGATCGACAGACCGCGTGAGCCAGACGTTCGAACCGATCACCGAGTCGTGGCCGATGCGCGTGGCGCCGCCGAGGACGGTGGCATTCGCGTAGATCACGACGCGATCCTCGATCGTCGGATGCCGCTTGGTGCCGCGGACGAGGTTGCCGTCGCCGTCGGTCTGGAAAGAGAGCGCGCCGAGCGTGACGCCCTGGTAGAGCTTCACGCGGCTGCCGATCTCGCAGGTCTCGCCGATCACCACGCCCGTGCCGTGGTCGATGAAGAAGTGATCGCCGATCGTGGCGCCGGGATGGATGTCGATCCCGGTGCGCGAATGGGCCCATTCGGCCATCATGCGCGGGATGAGCGGCACCTCGAGCTTGTGCAGGAGGTGCGCGAGCCGGTGGATCGTGACCGCTTCCAGGCCCGGATAGCAGAAGATCACCTCGTCGAGCGTGCGCACGGCCGGGTCGCCGTCGTAGGCGGCCTGCACGTCGGTGGCGAGCACGCGGCGCAATTCGGGGATCCGTTCCAGGAATTCGACCGCCTTGGCCTGGCCGAGCGCCTCGAAATCGGCCTCCTCCGTGCACTGCTGCACGCCGGAGGGCAGGGCGGGGGCGTCGACGCCATGCTCCACGGCGGCCCGCTGCGCGGCCACGCTGTGCCGCAGGGCCCGGCCGATCTGCGTGGTGAGCTTGTCGTGGAGGCCGTCGATGAGGTCGCCCACGTGGTAGGTCACGTTGCCAAGATGCAGGTTCTCGCGGCGCCGATAGCCCGGGTAGAGAATCTCCTTGAGATCCTCGCAGGCGGCGATGATCGAGTCGTAGTTCGGCAGTGAGCAGTGGCCGAGGTACTGGATCGTCGGGACGTCTTGATAGGTCTCGACGATCCGGCGGGTCAGGTCGGGCAACTGCTCTTTGAGACGAACGTCTGTGGCCATGAATCTTCGATCGTACGAGCGGGCTACGGTAGTCGGCAACGTGGGGGGGGTCGGCAACGTGCCGGTTCGCCGGCCTTCCCATCCCCGCAAAGACACCCCCGTACGGTCGGCCCCCGGAGCGGTCGAAATTGAGGCTTCTTCCGGTTTCCCGGGGGAAATCCCGAATCGCGTCATACTCTCGGGAACCCTGGCAGACTCTGCCGGGCTCCCGTGGGCAGCCTCATGCCTCGCCGCAGGCAAGCGCCGCGTCGGCGAGGGAGAGGCCGCCGTCGTAGAGCGCGCGGCCCACGATGCAGCCATCGGCGCCGATCCGCGCCACCTGCCGAAGATCCTCGGCCGTCGCGATGCCCCCCGACGCAACCACCGGCAGCTTCACGGCGCGGATCATTTCCTCGAGAGCCGCGAGATTCGGCCCCGCGAGCATCCCGTCTGTGGCGATGTCGGTGTAGACGATGCCCGCCAGCGGCAGGCCTTCGTGCCGTTGGGCGACGGCGACGGCCGTGAGGGGGCTCGTCTCGAGCCAGCCGCGGACGGCGACGCGGCCATCGCGGGCATCGAGGCCGAGCACCATGCGGCCCGGGAGCGCGGTGGCCAGTTCCTCGAGCAACGCCGGCTGCTCGATCGCGACGCTGCCCACCACGAGACGGGCCACGCCAGCCTCGGCATAGGCTTGCGCTGTCTCGAGCGAGCGGATGCCACCACCGAGCTGGCAGGGCACGCCGGCCGCGGCCACCATCCGCCCGATCAGATCGGCCTGCACCGGCCGACCGGCCTTCGCGCCGTCGAGATCGACGATGTGCAACCGCTTCGCCCCCTGGGCCACGAACCGCCTGACCATCGCCACGGGATCGTCGCCGAACACCGTCTCGCGGTCATAGTCGCCTTGGAGGAGTCGCACGCACTTCCCGCCACGCAGATCGATCGCCGGCCAGAGTTCCACTCGCAGTCTCCTTGGGTTGCCCTGATTCCTGCCCTGCTCAGCCGAGAAATTCACGCAGCAGCCTGAGCCCCACCGCCTGGCTCTTCTCCGGATGGAATTGCGTGGCGAAGAGGCGGCCACGGCGCACGGCGGCGCAGAACGGGGCCCCGTAGTCGGTCGTTGCCGCCACGACCGACGCGTCGGTCGGCCGGGCGTGATAGGAATGCACGAAGTAAAAATATTCGCCGTCGCCGATCGCCGCGCCGGGCCCTTCGCCGCCGCACCACGTGACGGTGTTCCAGCCCATGTGGGGCACCTTCATTCCGGCGGGCAGTTCGAACCGCGCGACGTCGCCGGCGAGCACCCCCAGGCCGGCATGGCGGCCGCCTTCCCATCCGGTCTCGAAGAGCAGCTGCAGGCCCATGCAGATGCCGAAGAAGGGGCGATCGGCCTGGATGTGATCGATGATCGGGGCCACCAGGCCGCGGGCCTCGAGCTCGCGCATGGCATCGCCGAAGGCGCCCACGCCCGGCAAGACGAGCCGCTCTGCTTCGGCCACGACCTGTGGATCATCGGTGATCGTCGCCGCAGCGCCGAGCCGCTCGAATGCCTTCTGAACGCTGCGCAGGTTGCCGCTGCCATAATCGACGATCGTCACCATGCACCGAGTGTAAGTCGGCCGCACGCAAAGACAATTCGAGCCGCTCCGCCGCCGCTCGTCAGCGGGGCTCGGCGGCCGGATGGTCGCCCGGCGCCGCCTGCTCGGGATAGATGACGATCTCGACCCGCCGGTTGCGGGCCCGCCCCGCGGCGGTGGCATTCGAGACGACCGGGTGGTTCGGTCCGTGGGCGACGAGGAAGAGCTGGCCCTGCTTGAGCGCCGTGCGGCTGGTGAAGAAGTCGAACACGGCCGAGGCCCTGGCCGCGCTCAACTGGTGCGGCGAGCCCCACGAGGCATTGCGCAACGGCTCTGTGTCGGTGTGCCCCTCGATGCCGAGGAAGTGCCCGGGGTAGACCCGTTCGACTTCCGTCGAGATCTGCGTGAGGGTCGCGGCGCCGCCGGGCAGCAGGTTGGCGCTGCCGGATTCGAAGAGGCCGTCGGCGGGAATCTCGAGCCGCACGACGTTGCCGTCGATCCGGGCCTCGGCACCGCTCACCGAGAGCTGCGTCATCATGGCTTCCATCTCGGCGGGCGACATCCCCGTGGCGGCGGGGGCCGCGGCGGCGGCCTGCGCGGCCGCATTGGCCGGCATGCCAGTGGATCGCGCCTGGGCCAGCTGCGACGACGTGCTCGCGAGTTGCTCGCGCAGGGCGGCGATCTCGTCCTGCATGAGCTCCGCTTCCTGGCGGCTCCGAGCGAGCCCCACCTCGAGCTGCTTTGGATCGGTGGTCGCTGCATACGAGGGCGTGAGCGAGACGGTCTGCTGCGGCAGCGTGTGGGCCGGGGCGGCCACGCCGGGCGGCGGCGCGAGGCTCACCGGCGCCGTCGATGTGGATCTGGCGAAGGGATTGCTCGAGCAGCCGGCCACACCCGCGACGATCGTCGCGACCAGCAGGAACCGGGCTGTCTCTTCGACGCGCATCGCTCTCACTCCGGCTGCCGCATACCCACACGGCAGGGGGCGGGATGGTAGGAAACGCCGGCAAGCCGGGCAAGGCCGGTTTACAAGCGTCGGTCGCGGAGAAGCCGCCAGGCGAAGAGCGTGATGGCGGTGAGCAGGACGACGGCGATGACGACGGCCGCCAGCCGCGCGGGATCTTCAAAATGGACGGCCACGGCCTGCCAGAGCGGCCGCCAGCATACGACCACGAGCGCCGCTGCGAGGCAGAGGCTGGGCCCGAAGGGAAGTTCGCTCTCCCGATGCCTGAGCAGCTGAAAGAGTCCGTGCGTGAGCCCGAGAAACGTGGCCAGGAAAAATGTGAGCACGCATGCCTGCCAGCCGAGCCACGCGCCGACCATCGCCATGAGCGTCACATCGCCGAGCCCCATCGCCTCGCGGCCCAGCGCCCGCGAGGCGCCCGCCCGCGTCGCCCAGACGATGCCGCCCGACACGCCCATCCCCACGAGCGCCGACTCGAGCCCGCGAAAACGATCGCCGCCGACGATCCAGGCGCCGAGCAGGGCGGCCAGCCCGACAACGAGGAGCATGGCCCGTGGGCCAGGCCAACGCTTGGCGTGAAGATCGGGCTCCGTGCAAATGGCCCACCAGGCCGCAAACAGCCCGGCTGCAAGCAGGAGTCCCGGCAGGTGCGGCGCGGCGCCCAGCCACTCAGGCCCGCGCGCACTCCGCAGGCCACCAAGGAAGCCGAGCACGTCGGGTTCGACCGCGGGCGCCGCAAATGACCGCGGCACCTCGACCGCCACCGGCAGCAGGGCATCCGGGAAGGCCCAGGCGACGAGGAGCCCCGCGAGCACGCCGGGCACCGTGATCCAGTCAGGAATGACCCGCTGCCGAAGATCGATCCACGTCGCCGCGGCGAGCAGCCAGAAGAGCACCATGTGCGCGAGGCACCGCCAAACGAGCGCAGTGTCAAACGCGGGCCCAACCGCCGCCCGAAGCTCTTGCGGAACCTGGCCGGCGAGACGCACTTCCCACCACCAGAGGGCGACCGCGGCGACGAGACCAGCGGCCTCGCCCCAGCGACCAGCGGCGGCCCCGGCCGGCTCGTCGGTCGCGGCGAACCAGCGGCGCACGGCAGCCGTCAAGAGCCCGCCGAGCACCGCCCCGACGATCGCCGCCGCGGCGCCCCCCCAGAGGCTCTCATGCAAAACCGCGGTCATGCCGGCGCCCTTTCGCCTTCGCCATGCTCGTCGAGCCACGCGATGATCCGGGCGACGATCGTCTCGACGGCAAGGGCACCGGTGTCGAAGGCGACGTCGGCGCACTGGCGGTAGAGCGGCTCCCGTGCCTCGAGCGTGGGAGCCACCTCGGCAAGCGGATCGGTGCCAGAGAGGGCGGGGCGGCGGTCGCCGGTCGTCGGATCGGCCGCCAGTCGCCTCCGAATCACGTCGGCCGACGCGGTGAGCCAGACGACAGGCCGCCCCTGCGCCCGAAGCAGGTCGCGGTTTTCGGATTTCAGCACGACGCCGCCACCGGTGGCGAGCACGCCATCGAATTCGGCAAGCAGCCGCGCAAGCACCGCCGACTCCTCGTCGCGAAAGGCGGGCTCGCCGCGGTCGCGCACGAGCCGGGCGATCGAGTTGCCGACCTTTTCCTCGAGCACGGCGTCGGCATCACGCCAGTCGCAGCCGAGCCGCCGGGCGAGCGCGGCCGCCACCGTCGATTTTCCCGTGCCGCGGTAGCCGATCAGCGTGAGTCTGGGCATGGCGATGGATCCGCGGCGATCCGCGGCCGCTCGAGGAAGATCGGTCACACGGGCTGTTTGGCGGAGGCCGTCGCCCGCTTGAGCGCATCGCGCATCGTGTCGCGCGGCGCCTCAACGCCGTGCCAGAGCTTGTATTGATTGGCCGCCTGCCGGACGAACATCTCGACGCCCGTCACGATGCGGCAGCCGATCGAGCGGGCCTCCTTCACCAGCAGCGTGTTTTCCGGGTTGTACACGGTGTCGAAGACGGTCATGTAGCTCCGCAGGTGCTCCTTGTCGAACGGGGTCTCGTCGACATTCGGGTGCATGCCCACGGGGGTCGCGTTCACGAGGCAGTCGTAGGGCAGCCGGTAGCGGGCCTGCCAGTCGATCGCCTTGCAGCCCACGTCGGTGGCGATCCGCTTCGCCCGATCGAGCGTCCGCGAGGTGACCGTCACGTCGATGCCCCGTTGCCGCAGGCCAAACGCCACGGCGCGGGCGGCGCCCCCCGCGCCGAGCACGAGCGCCGTCTTCAGCCCGATTGTCCCTTCGGCCGGCGGGGCGTCCTGCTCGCGGAGCGCCGCTTCGATGCTCTCGACCGCCGCGGTGGCGTCGGTGTTGAAGGCCGCGATCCCCTCAGGCCGAAACACGAGCGTGTTGGCGGCGCCGATCGCCTTCACGAGGTCATCCTGCATCTTCGCATGCTTGAGCACCGCCTCCTTGTGCGGGATCGTCACGCTCAGGCCGGCCAGGGGCCAGCGGCTTGCCGCGGAAAGAAACTCGTCGATCTGCTCCGCCGGCACGCGGAAGGGCAGATAGACGGCGTCGATGCGGGCCTGCTGGAGCGCCGCATTGTGGACCACGGGACTCAGGCTGTGGGCCACCGGGTCGGCGACCACGCCGTAGATCTTCGTGGCGGGAGAGAGGGAGTCGTAGCGGTACAGGTCGCGCATCTGCCGCCAGCCGATCTGCCCGGGCGCGAGCACGCGGTCGTCGTGGAACGTGGCGAACGTGAAGGGAGCGCCGGCGCGGCCGGCCAGCACGCGGGTGGGCATGCCGATGTCGCCCATGCAGATGCCCACGGTGGGCACCTTGCTCGCCTTCACCATCTCGAGCATCCGCAGGTTGTCGGTGGGATGGTTGGCCATCGTGGCGATCTTCACGATGTCGGCGTCCATGCCGGCCAGCTTCTTGTGGAGCGCCGCCAGGTCGGGGGGCGTCTTGTGGAAATCGTGGTGGCTGACGATCCGCTTCGTCTTCCCGTAGCGCGGCACCTTGGCGGCGATGTCGTCTTCGAGATCGACATAGTCAGCCCCCTCGACGATCGCGGTCCGCAGCAACAAGAGCCGCTCGTCCTCCCCCTTCTCCCACCGGCCACCGTCGGCGGCCCGCCGGCAGGTGATGATCGCGGGGCAGGGGCGATCCTTGAGCAGCCGTTTCACCTGGACGGAGCCTTGGATGTAGTCGAGCCGCAGCTCCACCAGCTCGATGCCGTTGTCGGCTAGGTGCTTGTGCTCGGCGATGACGTGCCGGTGGCGTCCCCGGCCGATGCTCACGCAGATCATGTCTTCCTTCCTCCCCTTCGTGTGCCGTGCGGGCTTTTCATGTCCTGCGGAACTGCCGATCGAGTTCCTGCCGTGAAAGCGTCAGCGATGTCGGCCTGCCGTGCGGGCAGTGGTGCGACTCGCGCACCCGGCGGCGGTCGCGCACCAGTGCATCCACCTCGGCCTGCGACAACGGATCCCCCGCTTTGATCGCCGCCTTGCAGGCGAGCCCATGCAGCACTTCATCGACGATCATGCCGCTCTCGGTCCCCGCCGACGTCGAAGCCAGCCGGTCGATCACCTCGCGGAGAAGCATGGCGGCCGGCGCCGATCCCACGAGCGCGGGCTTCGAGGTGACGATCACCGTCGCGCCCCCGAACGGCTCTACCCGCATGCCCGCGCCGGCGAGCGCCTGGGCGTGCTCGGTGACGACCTCGATCTCAGCCGGTGAGAGATCGATCCGCTCGGGGATCAAGAGCGGCTGCACCTCGAGCGCACCGTTCGCGACCGCCTCCTTCAGTCCTTCGTAGAGCACCCGCTCGTGGAGGGCATGCTGGTCGATCACTTCGATGCCTTCGCCGCTTTCGACCACGATGTAGCGGTCGTGCATCTGCACCGCCAATTCATCGACGGCGGCCGCGGCCCGCAGTTCGTCGCGTTCCCAGGCGGGCTGCGCGGCCGCCACGGCACTGCCCGCCCCGGCGGCACGCGCCTCCGGCGAGCCGAACCACGGCGCCACGCCGCCGCCCGTCGGCCGCGCAAACGCCCCGCTCGCAGCAGCCGGCTCGGCCGCCCCACCACCCGACGGCGCGGCGCCGGGCTGGTCCCAGGGAAAGACCGGCGGGGGAGCCAGCGGCGCCCGCATGTCGCTTGCCAGGAACTTCGTTCGCAGGGCGGAGAGCACAAGCCGATAGAGACGCGAGGGCTCGCGGAACCGCACCTCCATCTTGGCGGGGTGCACGTTCACGTCGACCGTGTCGGGGGGCAGCTCGAAGGCGAGAAACACGATCGGCTGCCGGCCGGAGAGCAGCACGCCGCGATAGGCTTCCTGGACGGCGTGGAGGATCGGGCGATCGCGAAAGGGCCGGCCGGCCACGAAGAGATGCTGCAGGCGGGTGCTCGCCATGTCGTCCTCGGGCCGCCCCACGAACCCGCGCAGCGCGATATCGCCGTCGCGGGCCTCGACCTCGATGAGCCTGTCGGCGAGCGACTGGCCGAAGAGCCCGCCGATCCGGCCGCGCCACGACGCGGTGGCCGGCAGGTCGTGCACGCGGCGGCCATTGTGGACGAGCGACATGGCCACGCCCGGGTGGGCGAGCGCCGTGCGCACAAACGCCTCCGAGGCGTGCGACCATTCCGTCGAGGCGGCGCGGAGGAAGGCCCGGCGGGCGGGCACGTTGCCAAAGAGCTGGTGCACCTCCACCGTGGTGCCCACGCCACATCCCTCCGGCACGACCTCGCCCATGCGGCCGCCATCGACCTCGATCGAAGCCCCGGCGGCCGCCGTCGGGGTCCGCGAGCGGATCACGAGGCGGGAGACCTCGCCGATCGAGGCCAGGGCCTCGCCGCGAAACCCGAGCGTGTTGATCCGCTCGAGGTCGTCGGCCGTGCGCAGTTTGCTCGTGGCGTGCGGCGCGACGGC
>JBIIQM010000164.1:0-2778 GCA_044342075.1 Pirellulales bacterium | reverse complement strand
GCGGTGCGGTCGAGCGCGGCGAGCGCCACGCGGCCGTCGGGGCAGACGGTGGCCTCGTGCCCGAGCCGGGGCAGCTCGATCCGCATCAACTCCTGGATCGAGGTCTCGTCGTCGGCGAACAGGATTCGCATCGGCCTAGGCTGCTTGCTGGTTGTGATGATCCACCTCCTTGTCTTGTCGGGCGACCGGTGGCTGCGATGCGGACCGCGGCCCAGCCGTCTCCGTGGTGATCTCGGCCACCGGCAGCGTCACGCGGAACGTGGCGCCCATCCCGGGGCCGTCGCTGTGGGCCTCGATGCGGCCGCCATGATCGGCGACGATCCGGTGCACGATCGAGAGTCCGAGCCCGGTGCCCTGCCCCGTCTTCCGCCGCGTGAAGAAGGGCTCGAAGAGGTGCTCGAGCACCTCCGTCGTCATGCCACAGCCATTGTCGGTGAACGTGAGCAGCGCCTCCGCGCCCGAGCGTTTCACCGCCACCTGCACCTGCCCGCCATCTTCGACACAATCGAGCGCATTGACGAGCAGGTTGAGCACCACCTGCTTGATCTCCTGCGGGTTGACCATCACGAGCACGTCGGGCCCCTCGGCGATCTCGATCGACTTGCCGGAGAAGCGGCCCACGTGCCGCAGCATGTCGGCCACGTCGGCCACCAGCCCGCCGATCGCGGTCGCCTGCCGCCGCACCTCGCCGAGCCGCGAAAAATCGAGCAGCTTCTCGGTGATGCCCTTGCAGCGGAAGGCCTCGTTTTGGATCAGCTCGAGATACCGCCGTGTGACCTTCGCGTCGGCATGGTCGGCCGGCAACGCCGCGATCCGGCTCTCGAGCGATTCGGCGCACATGGCGATCGACGCGAGCGGATTGTTGATCTCGTGGGCCACGCCGGCGGCCAGAAAGCCCACGCTGGCGAGTTGCTCGTTGCGGATCACCTCGCGGGTGCGGAGCTGCACCTGACGATCAAGGTCGTCGCGGATCTCCTCGAATCGCTGCGTCATGTCGTTGAGCGCGGCGGCCAGCTCGGCCATCTCGTCGCGGGTGTCGAGCCGGATGCGGAAGCCGAAATCACCCTTGGCCACCCGGCGCGAGCCGTGGCCGAGCAGCCGTAGCGGCCGAAACACCCAGCGGTAGGTGAGCACGCCGAGCGCCGCCAGCAGGACCGCCGCCGCCAAGGCCGACGCCCACGTGGTGACGATGAGCGTGCGGTAGCCGATCCGCACCTCGTGGGAGAGGTCGTGCAGCCGCTCCTGCAGAAACGTGGGCAGCTCGGCGCAGAGCGCGGCCAGCCGCTCCAGATGCGGCTCGATCTCGAGCAGCTTCCGCCGCTGGTCGGGCACGGAATCGTCGGCCGGCTCGAGGAAGGCCGCGCCGCGCGGCTCGGCGATCGAGCGGATCGTCTCCAGGCAGGCAGCGATGTCGCGGGCGGTATCCCGCTCCCGGCTGCGGTCGCCGAACGGCATGTCGTCGAGCTCGTCGGCGGCCAGCTCCACGCAGTAGCGATCGAGCGCCCACGAGGTCTTCTCGACCTGATCGGCGAAGGAGCCTCCCGCGACCCGGCGGCCGCCGAGCCGTCGGCCCGTCGGCCCGCGGATCGCATCGAACCGCGAGGCCACCCCCACGCCATGAAATTCCTTGAGGTCGCCAGCCAACGCCCGGGCGTGTGCCAGCCGCAGGTCGCCCACGCAATCGTCGAGCTCGCTGGCCAGCGGCAACTCGGCGGCGCGGCAGCTCAAGGCGCGCACGAGCCGGCGATAGGAATAGATGCCCAGGAAGCTGCTCGCCGACAGCGTGGCCACGAGGATGCCCACGAGCAGCCCACCCAGGAGCAGTTTGTCGCGAATCGGTCGCCGCTTGCGCACGTCCGACCTCCATGTCGGCGGATGAATGTCCGTCGAAAAAACGGGCGGGGGAAGGTAGCAAAGCGGGGAAGCGGAACAAAGGCGGATTCGGGGGTGGAAAAGGCCGCTTTGTTCGGCAGGCTGAAGCCTGCCCTACACCAAGCCCCAGCGTTTTCGCAGCGTCCACTCGACGCAGAGGCAGCCCGCCATCAGCAGGAACATCGGCCACTTGTCCCACGGCGTGTAGGACCACTGCTCGAGCGTCTCGAAGGCCGCCGGCTTGCCACGGATCTCGTCGAAGATGTCGGCGAGTTCCTCCGGCGACCGCACGCCGCCGCCGGTGGCTTCCGCGAGCTGCCGCATGAGCAGCGGATTGGCTCGCGGGTTGGCGAGCTCGAGATCCTGCCGAAAGACGGTGAAGCGGGCCGTGCGCTCGAGTTGCTTCGCCTGGCCATCACGGGCTGCGCGAAGCACGAGCTTCCAGTCACCCGGCTCGTCGAATCCGACGACGGCGCCCGCAAAGGCGTCCCCCTTGCGCGGCACCCGCACCGCTCGCGGCTTGCCGGAAGGTGAAATCGCCACGGCCTCGATGGCCATGTCGTTCACAGGCGTGCCGTCGGCCTTCGTCACTCCGGTGTCGAACGCGAGCGAGGCGCCCGGCGAGAGGCGACGCTGCGCGAGACGCACCCAGAGCGAATCGCCTTCCTGGTCGTCTTTCCGCGCGAGCCAGAGGACGAGCTGCCGCCAAAACCGTCGGTGTTGCTCGCCGGCGCCCTGCATCGCCCAGCGCCAGGTCGAGTCGGCCGCGAAGGCGAGCACGCGGCCCTCGCCAAACTCGCGGGCCACCAGGAGTGGCCGGCCGTCGTCCGTGACCGCCAGCGGCTTGGCGGTGGGCGTGAGCCGGCCGAGATCGTTGGCGCCCTCGAGCGGCGGCATCGCCCGCCA
>JBIIQM010000100.1:0-9947 GCA_044342075.1 Pirellulales bacterium | reverse complement strand
CGGAAGGGAAGCCGCTCGAGATCGTCGCGCCGCTCATCGACCTCTCGAAGGAGGCGATCATCCGGCTCGGCCTCTCGCTCGGTCTCGACTACGGCCTCACCACCAGCTGCTACGATCCCGACGCTGCCGGCCGTCCCTGTGGACGGTGCGATTCCTGCCTTCTGCGGGCGGCAGGATTCGCCGCAGCCGGCGCGGTCGATCCGCGGGCCGCCATGAGCTGAACGGAGCCGGCACAGCGTGCGCATCGCCGAAATCTACGCGTCGCTCCAGGGAGAGGGCCTGCTTGCCGGCACGCCGAGCACGTTCGTGCGCACGAGCGGCTGCAACCTGCGCTGCCGCTGGTGCGACACGCCGTTCACGTCGTGGGAGCCGATCGGCGACGAGCAGACGGTGGACGAGATCCTCGCGGCCGTCGCCGCGCTCGAGCCGAGGCATGTGGTCGTCACCGGCGGCGAGCCACTCCTGTTCGCCGACGTCGCCGAACTCTGCCGGCGGCTGCGGAGCAGGGGATACCACGTGACAATCGAGACGGCCGGCACGGTCGCGCTCGATGCGCCGGCCGATCTCATGTCGATCAGCCCCAAGCTCGCCTCGTCGGCGCCGCCAGCCGACACGCCGTCGGGCTGGGCGGCGCGGCACGAGGCCGCGCGGCGGCGCGACGACGTGATCCTCGCGCTCGTCGCGCAGGGACCCTATCAGCTCAAATTCGTCGTCGATTCATCGGCCGACATCGACGAGGCGCTCGCCTGGGTGGCCGATCTCGACAGGGCGCGGCCCGGCGGCATCGACCGCGGCCGCGTGCTCTTGATGCCGCAGGGCCGCACGGCCGAGGAACTCGAGCGCACGACAGCGTGGCTCGCCGGCGAATGCCTGCGCATCGGCGCGCAACTCGCCCCGCGGCACCACATCGCGTGGTTTGGGAACACGCGCGGGACGTGAAGCGGTCTACTTGGCGTGGCCGCGGGGGCCAAACATGAGCACGATGGCCGCGCCGACCGCCACGATCAGCATGCCGGCCAGGAAGAACGGGCTGACCGCGCCGGCTGGCGTGTGGGCGAGCGCGAGTGTCGCGAGCGTGTTGATCACCGGGGCACAGCCAAACACGACCGGCATCACGGTGAACGGCTTGCCGCCGCAGGTGAAGGCGAGGATCGTGCCGAGCGCGCCGAGGGCTCCGAGCGCGCCTGCGCCCAGGCTCCAGAGGCCGCCGGAAAAATCCCATGTGCCGGTGTCGCCCAGGGGCGCGAGCAGTGCGAGCGGCACGAGAACGGCGATGAGAAAATAAGCGGCGCCAATGCAGATGAGCGGCCGCAGCCGGCTGCCCCCCATCGCCCCCTGCCCGCGGTGCAGCACCGGCCCGTAGGCGCCCCAGGAAAAGAGCGCGAGCGCCACCGACAAGAGCACCTCGACGAACCGCTCCGTCTTCTGCACGGGCGTCGCGGGGGCGTCTGCCGCCGCGACCGCGGCAGCCGCGGGGGCTGCCGCCTGTGGCTGCGGCTTGAACACGAGCACGGTGACCGCGCCCAAGATCACGAGGATCAGCCCGGCCAGAAACGGCGCCTTGAGCTGATCGAAGGCGCGGTTCATGAATGCCGTGAGCAGCGTGTTGACCACGGGCGCTCCGCCAAACACCAGCGGCATCACGTAGATCGGCTTGCCGCCGAAGCCCAGGGCGAGGATCACGCCGAGGGCGCCAAACGCGCCTGCCGCGCCGGCGAGGAGGCTCCAGATCACCCCCTTCGTCGTCCAACCACCGCGCTCACCGCGGGAGAGGAGGGCGAGCGGAATCAGGACCGCGATCAGGAAGTAGGCGAGCCCCACGCAGACGAAGGGCCGCAGGCTCGAATGCATCGCCTCGCGGCCGAAGTGGAGCACCGGGCCGTAGACGCCCCAGCAGACGGCGGTGAGGGCGACGGCGGCGATCATGCCTAAAAACTGCAGCATCGAAGTTCTCCAAAGATGGTCAGGCCACGCGGGCCGCGGCCGGCCCCGCGGCATCCAAGAGCGCGAGCACCGAGCGACCCACATCATCGACGGTGACGAGCCGCATGCAATCGTGGTGGCCCAGCGGGCAGGTCCGCCGGCCGCACGGAGCACAGGGAAGGTCGAGCGCGATCTCGCGCAGGTGCGGCTGCTCCGACCGACTGAGGCGCGGATCCATCGGGCCGAAGAGGACCACCGTGGGCGTGCGGAAGGCAGCGGCGATGTGACGCGGGCCGCTGTCAGACGTGACGAGGATGTCGGCCCGGCGCAGGATCGCCTTGGCGAGCCCGAAGGGGAGGCTCGCCTCGTCGGCCATGCTCTGCACGGCCGGATGGGCGGCCGTGCGGACGATTGCCCGGGCGTCGTCGCGGTCGCCGGGGCCGCAGTGCACGAGCACGCGGGCCCGCGGCAGTCGCTCGACGAGATGCCGCCCGAGCGCCGCGAATCGCTCCGCGCCCCACGACTTCGCCGGTCCGTAGGCGCCGTTGTCGTTGAAGACGATGAGCGGACCGTCGTCGGCCTCCCCGCGCGGAAACAGCCGCGCGAGCATGGCGTCGGCGAGCGCCTCGTCGGCGGCCGTCGTGACGAGTTCCAGCGTGAGCGGCTGTCGGGCGACACCGATGTGCGCCGCCAGGTCCATCGCATGCTCGGCTGTCGAGACCGGCACGATCCGACCGCGTTCGCGCACCGGCATCAGCGGGTCGGTGAGTAGGAATCGGCGCCAGTGCCGCGCGAAGCCGACGCGGCGGCGGGCCCCGCCGGCGAAGGCGAGCGCGGCGGACGAGAGCGAATTGGGCACGAGGAGCGCGACGTCGGCACGATCGGCGCGGAGCCGCCGCGCCACGGCCGCAAACCTCCTCGAGGGATCGCGGCTGCGGCGATCGTAAAACACGGCGTCGTCGAGCCAGTGCGTGCCCTCGAGCAACTCGGCGAACATCGGCTTCATGACCCCGGTGATGCGGGCCGACGTGCCGAAATGGTCGCGGACCGCGCGGAGCATCGGCGTCGTCATGACGAGATCGCCCACCCAGCGCGGCAGGATGACGACGATGTGGCGGGGGGCTGGCATGGGCAAGAAACTACCCGCCTCGGCCGCGCGATGGCAAAGCCAAAAACGGCCGCTCACGCTTGCACGAGCGCGTCGCGCGCCGTGACCGTCGCCGCCTGCCGGGCCGCCGCGATTCCCGCGGCAACCGCCACGACGAGCGCCAGGCCGCTCGAGGCCGCGATCCAGCCGATCGGCACGGCCGCGCGGCCGCCCGCGAGCGATGGCATCACGGCAAGCATGCCGGCCGCCGCCCCGACGGCCAGCCCGAGCCCGACCATGACGAGCGTCTCGATCACGATCAGCCCGCGCACGCGGCCTTCCGAGAAGCCGATCGCCCGCAGGAAGCCGATCTGCCCGCGGCGCTCGAGCACGTTTTGCATCTGCACCGCGGCGAGCCCCGCGGTTCCCAGGAGCAGCCCCAGCGTGCCGAGCGCCTGAAAGCCGCCGAGGAACGTGTTTTGCACGGCCGCGAGGCTCGCGAACCGGTCGGCGGTTCTCTGCACCGTTGCCGCCGCATCCGCCCAGGCCGCGGCGATCGCGTCCGTCACAGGATCTCCGCCGCCCGCGGCCGGCCGCCATCCCGCCGGCGCCTCGACGAGCGCCAGCAAATAGCCCGATCGCCGCGGAAACATCCGCTCGAAGTCGCGCTCTCCCACGATCACCGAGCCCTGCAGGATGCCCGGCTCGAGCAGCCCGACGATCTCGAGCGCGAGCCGCTCGCCGTCGTCGCCGGGAATTTCGAAGCGGTCGCCCACGCCGCCCACCTTCAGCGCCCATTGCGCGGTCGCCTGATCGAGCACGCAGGGGATCGGCCCGGCGCCGCGGCTGTTCCCGTCGAGCAGCGTCCATGGATTCACCTCGCCCGCCGGCAGCGCCGCATGCGCCGCGAAGCGAAATCCACCGCGGCCGATGAACCCCGGCCCGACGCCGAGCACGTTGGGCCGCCCCGGCGCGTAGAGATTGGTGCAACTGGCATCGCTGCCGGCGGTCGATCGGATTCGCGCGATCGTGCAGCCGGCGAGGATCGCCTGTTCATCCGCCGAAAGGCCCATTGATGCGTGCTGAGTTGCATCGGCGGGGTCGATGCCTGTCGGCGAGCCAAACATGGCGATGTGCGTCCAGCCGCCGGTGGGCGAGCGCCGGTCCCCGGGTTTGTCATGCGGCTGAATCGCAAACGACGACACGGCCACGATGAGAAACTCGGCGATCGCCACGAGCGCGACGACCGAAAAGGCCCGCCCCGGCCGATGGGCGATCGCGCGGCAGGCAAGCGCGAAGAGCGAACCCACGGGCCTGGTCTTCTCTTTTCCAAAACGGCCAAGCCAGAGCCGCACGAGCGCCAAAAGCCCGGCGAGCGCCGCCACCGCCGAGAGAAAGAAGAGCGGCACTGCCTGCTGCGGATCGGCGGCCTGCGCCAGCCCGCCGATCGCGGCCGCAAGCCCAAGCCCCGCGATGGCAAGCATGGTGACGACGGGCCTTTTGCCCGTGGCAACGCCGCCGTCGCTCGCGCCCCGCAGGAGCGCAAGCGGCGGAAGCCGGCCTGCCCGGCGAGCCGCAGCCCAGAGCGTTCCCAACGAAACGGCCGCGCTCGCGAGGGCGCCGGGCCAGATCGCCCAGTGAGAAGGCGCCGCGGCGCCAAAGGCCTGCGCCGACCCTGCCGCCACTCCCTTGTTCCACGCCATCGAGAGCGATTCGAGCAGCACGGCCGACCAGGCCGGGCCGAGGAGCGAGCCAACCACCACTCCCGCGACCGCAGCCAGCCCGCCGACGAGCGAGAGGAGCCAGGCGATCCGCACCGGCGGCCAGCCGATCGCCGCGAGGATGCCCACATCGCGTCGCCTGGCAGCGACGAGCAGCCGGAAGAGCAGCCATTCGAGCAGCAGCCCCGCCGCCACGACGAAGCTCGAGAGCGCGAGAAAGAGACCGCCGAACGGGGTTGAGCCCCGCGCCGCCGCGAGCGCCTCCTCGCGGAGCGAGGCCACGCGGAGCCCCATCGCTTCAGGGCGGATCGCGGCGGCCAGTCGCTCCCGAATCGCCGCGGCCTCGGCGGCCGATGTCGCCGGCAGGTGCCACGCCGTCGATCCGCCGAACCGGCTGCCGGCCATCCGCCGCGCGGTCTCGAGCGACACGAACGCCTTGGGAGCCGTGCCGTGCTCCTTCCAATAACGATCGTCCTCGTCGTGCGGCGGCGTCGTGCGAACCCGCGACGCATCGAAGGGAAAGGGGGGATCCCAGTCGGCGATCGATTTTTCGTCGCTCACGCCCTCGACCTCGGGCACGAGATCCCGGGCGACCGCGGCGCCGCGCATCGCCGCGATCCCGCTCACCCGCAGCGAGCACGCCGTCTCCTCGATCCGGCCATGCAACGCCTCCGGCAGGAAGAAGCGGATCTCGAGCGGATCGCCGACGGCGATCGGACGCCCCTGCGCGGCAAGATCGTCGGCCATCCAGCGGTCGATGATGATCTCGTCGGGGCCGGGCAATGCGAGCGCGTCGCCGGCGGCATCGACGAGCGGTCCGCTCGGCAGCGAGGTGGAGTCGATGCCGAGGATGGTGGAGTAGGGGATCGAGGCGACGGCGCCGGGGGCATCGGGCTGCATCGCATTGGCGAGAAACACGAGCGACGGCCGGCCGCCGAGCGGCGCGAGAATGGACGCAGCGGCGCGATCGGCCTCGGGCGGCAGGATCAGCCGCCGGCTCGTGAGCCGCAGCGGCGACGCCGAGGCCGTGCCCGTCGGCTCGAGGGCGAGACCGTAGTCGATGAGCTGCGGCGCGAAGCGACCGCGCAGGTCGGCGGCCATGGCGCCCGCCGGCGGCGGTGCGCCGGTGGGGAGCGCGAAAATGGTGTTGGCCACTTCCTCCTCGCGCAGGATCCGCTGCACGGTCTCGCGCGCGACCACGACGAGCGGCCGCGTCACCTGCACCGGCTCGAGCGAAAACTGCCCGAGCCCATCGCGAGGCAGCACGGCCTGAACCCGCAGCCGCTTTCCGCTGGCCGCGGCGGTGCGACGGCCAAGCGGACTATCCGCCGGCACGGCCGACCGCCCAGCGACCCGCAGGATCAATGGATCGCCCACACCGAGCCCGAGCGATTCGGCGAGCACCGCGTTGATCAGCACGGCATCGGGCGCGAGAGCGGGCGGCGGAGGCAAAAACCCTAGCGAAGGCGGAGGAAACCCTAGCGATGCAGGATCATCGCAGCCAAGCACCGTGGCGCTGGAACTCCGCCGCCGCGCGGCGCGCGCGTCGGATGCGGTCTCCACCGTGGCCTCGATCACGATCGCCGCCACCAGCCGTGCGGCAGTCTCCGCCCCCGCGTCGGCATTCATGCGATCGACGAGGGCGGTCGTGAAAAATTCATCCGCCACGACGGCGGCCTCGATTCTTCCCAGCCGCGCCACCGCGAGCGACCGGAGGCCGCGATTCATCCCGTCGCCGACGCCGAGCGCCCCCGTGATCGTCGTCGCCACGACGCCGCAGGCGGCGGCCAGCGCCGCAAGCTGCCGCCACCAATGGCGCACGAGCCTCGAGGCCAGCGGCACGATCGCTCGCACGGCACGCGGCTCCTGCGACATCGCCTCCGCGGCGCTTCCGCCGTGCGCGTTCATGGCAGGAGCCGCCCGTCGGCGAGCTGCCGCACCGCGCCCACCCGCCGGGCCACGGCCTCCGCATGGGTCACGACGACGAGGATGCCGCCCGCCTCGTCGGCAAGCGTGCAGAGCAGGTCGGTCACCCCCGCTGCCGTCGCGGCATCGAGCTGGCCCGTCGGTTCGTCGGCGAGCAAGAGCCGGGGCGAGAGCAAAAGCGACCGCGCCACGGCGACACGCTGCCGCTCGCCGCCGGAGAGCTCCGCTGGGAGGTGCTCCATCCGGCTGCCGAGCCCCACGCGCTTTAGCAACTCGCGGGCCCGCGCTTCCATGCCGCCCGCCACACGGCCCGTGGCCAGCGCAGGCAGCACCACATTGTCGAGCGCGGTCAGCCCCTCGAGCAGATGATGCTCCTGAAACACGAAGCCGACGTGACGATTGCGAAACGCCGCGCGCTGCGCCGGCGGAAGCGCGAATGGATCGGCGCCATCGAGCCTCACGCCGCCGGCGGTCGGCTCCTCGAGCCCGCCGAGAATCGCCAGCAGCGTGCTTTTGCCGGAGCCGCTCGGCCCCATGATCGCGAGTCGCTCACCGGCGGCGAGCGAAAACGAGATCCGGTCGAGCACGCGGAGCGGGCCGCCGGGCGCGGGAAACGATTTCGAGATGCCGTCTACCTCGAGCACGCGCTGCCCCGCTTTCTGTGGCGTCGCCTGGGGCTACGCGGTCGCCCCGGAGATCGAATAGGGCTCGAGCCGCCCGCGGATGTCGGCCGGAATCGGCACCGGCTCCGGCTTGCGGCCGCGCCGCATCAGGCACCGCACAGCCACGATCCGCCCCTGCGCCACCCGAATGCCGCCGTGCTCGAAGCGGAATGCGAAGGTCACGCTCGTGTGGCCGATCTCTTCGATGCCGACGGCGATCTCGATCTCGTCGCCAAACCGCACCGCCGACTTGTAGTCGCACAATGCCGAGACGCGGGGCCAGCTCGCCGTCGTGTCGTCGCCGTCAGTCGCCTCGCCTGGAGCCGGCCGATCAACCACATGCACGCCCGCTGCCCGCAGCAGTTCGTGCTCCGCCGATTCCATCCAGAAGAAGAACGCGGAGAAGTGGACGATCCCGGCGGCATCGGTGTCGCGAAACTCGACTCGACGCCGGGTCGTCAGGGCGGGCATTGCAGGGCGTGGACTATTCGCCCACGTAGGGCAGGAGGGCCATGAACCGCGCCCGCTTGATGGCGCTGGTCACGGCATGCTGGCTGGCGGCCGTGCAGCCGCTCTTCCGACGGCCGAGGATCTTGCCCTGGCGGTTGACGAGCTTGCCGAGCAACTCGAGATCCTTGTAATCGACATACATCGGACGGGGACGCGCGCCGTCGATGAAGATCGGGTCCTTCCGCTTCACCTTCTGACGCGGCTTGGCCTTCTTCTTGGCGAACTTCGCAAACTTGGGATTGGCTGGGGGCATTGGGATTCTTTAGTCGGTAAGTGGGGCGAAAATCGAATGGCGTGAACGACGCGAGCGTCGCATGGATCACGGGGGCCGGAAAAATTCCGGCCCCCGTGATGTCATGTGCTGGAGATGCTCTTGGTGAATCTCCGGCGCGGACGACTAATAACGATCGCCGCCGCGGTAGCCACCGCCACCGCCGCCGCCACCGTAGCCGCCACGGCCGCCGCCACCGCCGCCGCCGTAACCACCCGAGCGACCGCCGCCTCCGCCCGGACGGGGCGTGCGCTCACGAGCTTCATTCACCGTCAGGGGGCGACCGTTGATCTCCTGCCCGTTGAGGGCATTGATCGCTGCCTGCAGACCTTCGTCGGTCTCCATTTCCACGAAACCAAAACCGCGCGAACGACCGGTCTCACGATCGGAGATCACTTCGGCACTCCGCACGGCGCCGTGCGGAGAAAACATCGCCTCCAGATCGGAGGACGTGGTGGACCAGGGGAGGTTCCCCACGTAAATCTTCCGGGACATATCAAAAACCTCTAGGAATCAGGAGTTGCTCTCGAACCAAAAATCGACTCTTCGACCATCGCCAAGTGCACGAACCTCAACTCCCGAACTGGCTGGGTGCGGACGAACGGTCAGTCGTACGCAGCAATTTCTATCATCTCAGGGCTGGGCGAACAACAGCGGCGACGGCCCGCGGCCTGAAAACCGTCCCTTGCCGCCCCCCCAACAGGACGGAAGCCCCGCCGCCGCCACCGGTTGGGGCCGCCCACACCTGATGCCACCCGTCTACACTTTTCGCCCATGAGAGCGGTGGTGCAGCGGGCACGCGAAGCCCACGTGACGATCGGAGGTGAGGTGGTCGGCCGGATCGGCCGCGGCCTCGTCGTGCTCCTGGGAGTGGAGCAGGGGGATGCGGCCGCCGACGCCGAGTGGCTGGCCGCCAAGATCGCCCAGATGCGGATCTTCGCCGACGAGGATGGAAAGATGAACCGCAGCGTCCACGAGATCGGGGGCGAAGCGCTCGTGGTCAGCCAGTTCACACTCCACGCCAGCACCAAGAAGGGAAACCGCCCGAGCTTCACTCGTGCCGCCAGGCCCGAGGAGGCGGTGCCCCTCTATCAATGCTTCCTCGCGGCCTTCGAGCCGCAGGTGGGGCGACCGATCGCCCGCGGCGTCTTCGCCGCCGACATGCAGGTGAGCCTCGTCAACGACGGCCCCGTCACGATCGTGATTGACTCGCGGCAGCGCGAGTGACGACCGGTGCGGCAGCCGCGAGCGCCTCCGCCGCGGGTCGGGGCATGCCGAACAACTCGCCCTGGAACAAATCGACGCCATCCTCGACGAGACGGGCCAGCTGATCCGGTCTCCGCGTGTATTCCGCGACGGTCGTGATCCCGCGGGCGCGGCAGAGGCTGACCACGGTGCGGACGAATTCCCGCTGCAGCGGGTCGTCATCGACGTATCCGGTCACGAGCTGGTCTAGCTTCACGATCGCGAGCGGCCATTGCGTCAGGTAGCGCAGGCGGCAGATACCGCTGCCGAAGTCGTCGAGCGCGACCGCGACGCCAGCCGCCGCGAGACGCTCCAGTCGCTGCCGCACCACCGCATCCGGCACCGCCATGCAACGCGAAGCGATCTCCAGGATGATCCGTCGGCCCCCGCCCGGCACCCGTCGGATGATTTCGAGAAACGATCCCGGGAACGACTTCGAGATGAACGTCTCGAAACTCACATTGACCGAGAGCCTCGCCTGCGGATGTGCCGCCAGCATCTCGACCGCCCGCTGCAGCATCATTCGGTCGAATCGTTCGAGCAGGCCGTCCGCCCGCCCCGCCATGAATAGATCGGCCCGCGAAGCCAGGTGCCGACTGCCG
>JBIIQM010000036.1:0-29625 GCA_044342075.1 Pirellulales bacterium | reverse complement strand
TGGCTCTTCTGGGCGAGCAGGTCGGCGGGCGTCTTCGCGCCGGGGCCCAGGGCGAGCGTCTTGGCGATGTCGTTGACGAGATCCTTGAAATCGGGGCTGCCGGCCACCGGCGCGCTCTCGCACTTCAGCTCGATCATCGTGCCCACGCCCTTCGCGGGATCGGTGTAGACGGCCAGGCGGCCGGTCGACATTTCGCGATCGGCCCGCAGGGCCTGCGTCTTCACGCCCTGCTTGCGGAGCCATTCAACGGCCTGGTCCGTGTTGCCGCCGCACTCGGCGAGCGCCTTCTTGCACTCCATCATCGGCAGGCCCGTCTTCTCGCGGAGGGCCATCACTGCGGCTGCTGTAATTTCTGCCATGATCAACACTCCTCGGAATATGACGTACAGACCGTGTCAAAAAATGTGCCGGCTCGTGGGCGGCAAAAGTCGCCTCGCGGCGGCCGCGGCGGCCGAATGCTCGTCGAGCTTTCGCCGACCCACTCGCCTCGCCGACTTCGGATTGCCGCGACGCAGACTCGTCTCGTGATGCTTCAGACCTTCGGGGGCTTCGGCACGGCTTTCTTGGCGGTGGCCCGGGGCTTGGGAGCGGCCTTCGCTGCGCCTTCACCGGCCACGTCGGCACCTTCGGCCTTCACCTGCGCCTCGGCCGCCACCTGCGACTTGCCCTCGAGGATGGCGTCGGCCAGACGGGCGGCGACCAGTTCGATCGAACGGATCGAGTCGTCGTTGCCCGGGATCGGCAGATCCACGAGGTCGGGATCGCAGTCGGTGTCGATGAGTGCTACGGTGGTGATGCCCATCTTGCGGGCCTCGTTGACCGCGTTCTTCTCCTTCTTGGGATCGAACACGACGAGGCACTCGGGCAGCCGCGAGAGCGTGCGAATGCCGCCGAGATTCCGCTCCATCTTGCGGAATTCGCGACGCAGCGACGACTGCATCTTCTTGGAATACGCGCTGAACTCCTCCGACGGCATCAGCTTCTCGAGCTCTTCGAGGCGGGCGAGCCGATTGCGGATCGTGCGGAAATTCGTGAGGGTGCCGCCCAGCCAGCGATCGCTGACATAGGGCATGCCGCAGCGGGCGGCTTCGCGGGCGACGGCCTCGGCGCCCTGCCGCTTCGTGCCGACGAAGAGCACGAGGCTGCCGGACGCGGCCACCTGTTTGAGGTATTTGCGGGCGCGGAGCAGGCCGCGGATCGTCTCGCGGACGTCGATGATGTGGATGAGGTTGCGGCGGCCGTGGATGTACGGCTTCATCTTCGGGTTCCACCGGCTCGCGCGGTGGCCAAAGTGCACGCCGGCTTCGATCAACTCTTGGGCGAGGACGTTCGACACGCTTGTTGACACTCGTATGGGGAAGGGGATCGGGGGCAATGGAGCACCGCAAACTATCGGCTTTTTCGGGTCCGTGTCAACGCACGGCCGGCATCCCCGCCATAGGCGTCAAACCCGCCCCCACCCGCCATCCAAAACGGCCTGAAACGCTGGCTGGAGGCTTGAATCGGCCAGACGCCCCAAACTAGACTCCGGGGCTCCCCGTCCAGAACCCCTCCCGAGCCTCTTTCGCGGCAGACCCACTGCCGAAACGCACGCATGCGACACGTCCTGTCGGCCACCGTCCAAAACGTCCCGGGTGTGCTGGCGCACGTTTCGGGCATGCTCGCCTCCCGCGGCTACAACATCGACAGCCTCGCCGTCGGCGAGACCGAAGATCGCGGTTTTTCGCGGATGACCTTCGTGCTCCGCGGCGACGACCGCGTGCTCGATCAGGTCTGCCGGCAGCTCGAGAAGATCGTCACCGTGGTCCGCGTCGACGACATCAGTTCGCGAAACTACGTCGAGCGCGACCTCATGCTGATCAAGGTGGCGGCCGCCGCGGGCCCCGCTCGCACCGAAGTGAAGGAGCTGGCTGAGATCTTCCGCGGCCGGATCGTCGACGTGGCGGCCGACGCCGTGATCGTCGAGATCTCCGGCACCGAAAAGAAGATCGAGGGCTTCATCGAGCTGATGCGGCCCCGCGGCATCCTCGAGCTCGTCCGCACCGGCCGCATCGCGATGGTCAGGGGGAGCCCGCCCACGCGGGAACTCACCGAGGCCGCCGATGGCGCCAGGCCTGCCGGCGCCGAGCCGGCCGGCGAATCCCTGGCCTGATCGAATCGAAGCCCTGATCAAACCTGCGACTGAACGATCCACAACTAAACGTCCACGAACAAACCTGAACTGAAACCAACCGAAACGGGAGCAAGCAAGAGTGCCAGCCACGATTTACTACGACGCCGACGCCGATCTCAAGGCCCTCGCCGGCAAGACCATCGCCATCATCGGCTACGGCAGCCAGGGCCACGCCCAGGCCCAAAACCTGCGGGATAGCGGTCTCAACGTGATCGTTGCCCAGCGTCCGGGCGGCCCGAATTACGAGCTCGCCAAGAGCCACGGCTTCTCGCCCATGAGCGTCGAAGACGCCGTGAAGCAGGCCGACGTGATCAACATTCTGCTCCCCGATGAACTGGCCGGCGACGTCTATCGCACGTCGATCAAGCCCAACCTCAAGAAGGGCGCCGTGCTGATGGCCAGCCACGGCTTCAACTTCCACTTCGGCCAGATCGAGCCGCCGGCCGGCCACGACATCCTGCTCGTCGCCCCGAAGGGCCCCGGCCACCTCGTTCGCAGCGAATACGTGAAGGGGGGCGGCGTGCCCTGCCTCATCGCCCTGGGACCGAATGCCTCGCCTGAGACGAAGAAGATCGGCCTCGCCTATGCCAAGGGCATCGGCGGCACCCGCGGCGGCGTGATCGAGACGACGATCGCCGAGGAGACGGAGACCGACCTGTTCGGCGAGCAGGCCGTGCTCTGCGGCGGTGTGTCCGAGCTCATCAAGGCCGGCTTCGACACGCTCGTCGATGCGGGCTACCAGCCGGAGATGGCCTATTTCGAGTGCCTCCACGAGATGAAGCTGATCGTCGACCTGCTCTATCAGGGCGGTCTCGAATACATGCGTTACAGCGTCTCGAACACGGCCGAATACGGCGACTACACCCGCGGCAAGCGGATCATCACCGACGAGACCCGTGCGGAGATGAAGAAGATCCTCGAGGAGATCCGCTCGGGCGAATTCGCCCGCGACTGGATCCTCGAGAACCGGGCCGGAGCCGCGATGTTCAAGAGCACGCGCCGGCGCGAGCGGGAGCACAAGCTCACCGCCACCGGCCGCCAGCTGCGCAAGATGATGAAGTGGATCGAAAGCAAGGAAGTGTGATCCCATGACGCCCGAGGAATACCAGTCGCGAGCCCTCTACGAGCAACTCCAGCCGGGCGACCGGGTGGAGGTGGTTCATGGGGTCACGGTGGGCTCGAGCGCGAAGTGGAGCACGACGACCGTCGGCAAGGTGCTGCGGACGGAGCGGCGGCGGCACGGCCTCCACTTCCGCCGCAATCCCGACGACAAGGTCTACAGCGACGTCCTCATCCTCTCCCGCGACGACGGCGAACTGACGACCGTCACGATCGACGAGTACACCCGCCTCCGCCGGCTGTAAGTCACTGTTCTACGCGGCCTTCACCTCGACTCGCCCAAGCCGGCTTCAGGTGACCCGTACCCCGTCGCCGAACGCTCGCTACGGACATCCTGTCCTTCGCTCGCTCGGATGCTGACTGCGCCAGCCAGAGCGCCTCCGCTTGGCCATCCTGGCTGCGCTTGTCAGCATACGCCGGCTCCCGGGGCACGGGTCACCCGAAGCCTCCCCGATCAAGTAGGACAGGCTTCAGCCTGTCTTGATCGATGACAGGCTGAAGCCTGTCCTACTGTCAAAGCGGGGAGGCTCGGGACTGCACATGCCCTCTCGCGGGCTATGGAAGCGAGCGCAGGCAGGATGCCGAAAGCGAAGCGGACATGCAGTGAGCGAAGGGCAGGATGCCCGAAGCGAGCGTCCGGCGATGGGGCATGTGCAGACCCGAGCCGGTGCGGGCGTGTCGACGGCCAGGCCTCACGCCACGCGGGCGATCACGCACTTGAGATATTCGCCGTCGAGGCAGCTGGCGCTCACCGGGTGATCCGGCGCCGCGCCGCGGCATTCCAGCAGCTGGATCGTGCGGCCGCTCCGCTGGGCGACGCCGGCGAGCATCATCAGGAAGTCGTCGCGCGAGACGGCGCCCGAGCAGCTGTTGGTGACGAGGATGCCGCCCGGCTCGAGCAGGTCGACGGCCAGCCGGTTGATCCGGTGGTAGGCCCGCATCGCCTCCTCGAGCGACGCGCGGCTGCGGGCAAATTTCGGCGGGTCGAGCACCACCATGCCGAAGCGTTCGCCGGCCGACTTGAGCGCGTCGAGCCGCTCGAAGGCGTCGGCTGTCTCGACGACGAGATTCGCCGCGCCATTCAGGTCGGCATTGGCCTTCGCAAGGGCCGTGGCCTTGGCGCTCGAATCGACGGCGAGCACGCGGGCCGCGCCGCCATGGACGGCGCAGGCGAGGGCGAAGCCGCCGGAATAGCAGAACATGTCGAGCACGCGGCGGCCGCGGGCATGGCGGGCCGCCGCCTGGCGGTTGTCGCGCTGGTCGAGGTAGAAGCCCGTCTTCTGCCCCTCGGCCAGGTCGATTCCGAATTTCAGGCCGTGTTCGGTGACGAAGACCGGCCCGGTGGGCGCCGTGCCGCGAACCAGGCGGTCGGGCAGGTGGAGCCCCTCGAGCTGCGAGAGGCCGCGCTCGGCACCGCGGAGCAGGATGCCCCGGGGCGCGACGGCCGCCTCGAGCGCGTCGCAGACCTCCTCGAGCCGGTTGGCGATGGCCAACGCCGTCACCTGCACCGAGAGCCAGTCGCCGTAGCGATCGACGATGAGGCCGGAGAGATCGTCCCCCTCGCTGTTGACGATGCGGGCGGCGCCGGCGCGATCGTCGAGGCCGAGCGTCCGCCGCAGCGCCACGGCCGCCTCGATCCGCCCGCGGAAGAGCGCCGCGTCGAGCCTTGTCGCCGGGTCGAAGGCATAGAGCCGGACCCGCAGCTTGCTGGCGGCGTTCCAGAGACCGCGGGCCACAAACGTGCCGTCATGCGTCGCCAGATCGACGACGTCGCCATCGCGCGGGGATCCCTCCACGCGGAGCACGGCCGAATCGAGCACCCAGGGATGGCGGCCGAAGAACGGACGCGCCCGCCGCGGCTTGAGCATCACGGTCGCGGTCGGCAATCCATCGCCGGTTTCGAGTTCCGGCGATCCCTCAGGCATGCACGACCTGCTTGGCCGCGCCGGGCATCACGTGGGGCGCGGGGAGCGCGTCGCTGCCGGGTTCGGCCTTCACCTTGCGGCGGCCTTCGCGCTTCGCCTTGGCACGCTCGATGCGGAGCACGCTCCAGCCGAAGACGGCCCCGAGCGGGCCGGCCAGGAGCGCCGGCAGGAGCACGAGGTTGCCCACGAGCGCGACGGTGAGCATCGCGAGCATCATGTGGCCGAATCGCTGCGTCGGCCCGAAGGGGGAGAGCGAGAAGACGGAAAGCCCGATGCCGATCACGCCCCAACTCTGATACATCGCGCGGGCGCAGCCCTTGTAGGCGAGCATCACGGCCTGCTTGCGGTCGAGGCCGTCGGCGATGCCGCGGCGGAACCAGAGCATGAAGTGGACGACGTCGTCGACGGTCACGCCGAGCGCCACGCTCGGGGCCATCACCGTGCCGATGTCGATGAGCAGGTTGCCCGTGCCCATCGATTTCAACAGCGCGTTGCCCCAGCCCATGCCGCCGAAGACCATCACGGCCGGAAACGCGGCCGGCAGCAGGAGCACCAGCCCCGCCGAGGCGGCGCGACAGAGGGCGATCATCACCGCCACGATGATGGCGAAATCGCTGATGAAGCCGATGATCAGACCGTCGAGGAGCGAATGCTGCGCCTTGTAGACCAGCGGCACGAGGCCGGTGTAGTCGACCCGGATGCCTGTCACGCCGTCGCCGCGGAGCCGCTCGAGGATCGGGTCGATCTTCGTCCGCAGGTCGCGCTGGAAGAGGGCGTAATCGACCTCCTTGGTGGCGCTCACGCGGGCGCTGATTCGCCAGAGTTCCTCGTCGCGGCCTTCCGGAGACTTCGCATCGCGGAGGTAGTCGCCCTCGAGGAATTCGTCGCGGTGGGCGGTGAGGCGGCGGTTGAGGACGCTCCGTTTCGTGCGGGCGCCCAGGCCGAACGCACGGGCCGCGGCGCCGCCGAGGCCGTCGCCACCGTCGCCAGTGTCGAGGCTGCGGCCGAATGTCACGGTGGAGAGCGAGCTGCCCACTTCGTCGAGGCCGCCGATCTCCCGCTGGATGTCGCCGACGAGCTCCATCCGCTCGAGGAAGTTGAGCGAGCACTCTTCCTGGTCGATGCGGACGAGAATCTCCATCGGGACGAGCGGGCCGAGCTTCGTCTCGAGCCAGCGGTAGTCCTCGCGGATCCGGGCCTTCGGGGAGAAGAGCCGCATGAGCTGCACGCTGCTCTCGACCCGCGTCATGCCGTAGCCGACGGCCAGCATCACGAGCAGGCAGGCCGTGGCCACGAGGCCGTTGTGCCGCGTGATCCACTGCCCGACGTGCCACCAGCGGCTCTGCTCGATCGGCTTCCAATGGCTCGCGTCTTCATCTTCACCGGGCTGGCCGAGCCGCAGCTTCGGCGGGAAGAGTTCGAGGGCGGCCGGCATGAACGTGACGAGAATCACGAAGCTCACCACGACGCCCGCGGCCGAGAAGATGCCGAACATTCTGATCGGCACCAGTTCGCTCACGGCGAGCGTCGCGAGGCCCACGGCGGTCGTGCCGGTGGCCAGCGAGAGCGGCAGGAGCGCGTGGTGCACGGCGCGGCCCGCAGCGCCCTCCTGCACGCCGGTCTCCGCAAGCTGATCGCGGTAGTAATTGGCGAGATGGATCGCGCCGCTCGTCGTCGCGACGTAGACGAGCGATGGCATCGTCAGCAGGATCGCATCGACGGGATAGCCCGAGTACCAGACGACGGCCAGGCTCGCGAACATGCTGTAGACGCCCGACGCGAGCACCATGCCCACGAGCGCCTTGCTCTTGAGGCTCCACCAGCTGACGAAGAACCCGACCACGAGCGAGAGCCCGAAGAGGATCGTCACGCTCGTCTGGCCGGCCCGGTCGATCGACACATTGTCGACCGGCGGACCTCCCATGTGCAGCGACTTCTCGGGGATGCCGCACTCCTGCTCAGCGACCTTTTTGATCGTGTCGATCGTGCCGTGGAGGTTGGCGCGGGCCGTGTCGGCGAGGGTGAGGACGAGGCAGGTCTGCCGTTGGTCGAGGTTGTCGGCCTCGGAACCGGCCGCCACGCCGGCCGGCGGCGGGCCGATCAGGGCCCCCGTGAGCCTGGAAATCGCCTCCTCGCGGTCGAGGTTGAGCGGCTCGGCCATCATCCGCTCGACGGCCCTGGGGCCCGTCTGGGCGGTTTTGAAATAGATCGTCCGGTCGATCCGGGAGGCCTCTTCCGGCGGCGGCAGGAGCTTTCGGGCCAGGAGCTCGAGCCGGGGGTCGGTCATCGTGCAGCCTTCCCAGGAGATGAGGATGAACTCCTCACCCTGGAAATTCCGCCTGAAAAACCGATAGACCTGGGTTTCCGGGTATTCGAGGGGCAGCCAGCCCTTCACGTCGTTGCGGTTGTTGCCCTTCGCCTTGATCGCCCCGACGACCACCATCGGCAGCAGGAAGACGAGGATCGCCATGATCCCGACGCTGTACCGCTGGTAGATGTTGGGTTTGTGGGGCGACATCAGGGACGTAAACGCCGGGGACGACAGGGTTTGACCATGATTCCCTACGGGAATCCGTCAGCCGAGCATTCAACCGTACAGGGGATTTGGAAGCCAGTCCATATCGGCTCGGCCTCCCGCAGGGCAATTTTTCCCCTCTCACCATGCCCTAAGTGTTTTGCAGGGAAGACTTTCCGCTCGCGGAGAAGCCTGCGCAGCCGCTACAGACAGACCCCTCGCGATCACCCAGGGGCCGTTTCTCCGGCCACAAACCCGCAGGTTTTGTGGCTGCCGTCGCAAAACGGCCGGGTTTTCGTCCCGTTGCAGCGGCAAAACGCCACGGCCTTCTTGCCGCTGGGGATCTGGAATTCGTTGCCTAGGTGGTCGGTGACCCGCAGATAAACGCCCAAGACCTCGGCGTCGGGGGGCATTTCCAGGACGAGCGGCCCATCGAGCCGGCAGCGGACCGTGACCGATCCGGGTGGAAATGCGCGATTGGACTGTGGCTGGTCGCTCATGGCCGGCTCGTCGGGACTGGCGGGGACGCTGGGACGGGCGGCTGCCAACGGCTGGCGAACAGGGCGGCGACGATCCCCACGGCCAGTGCCACCGCTAAAGCGATCAGCTGCCATGCCTGCGGCGACCGGTCGGCCGCGTGGCTCGGATCGGCAGAATCGATGTCCTCGCGGGCCTCGGCTCGTTCGTGGGCGATCCGCTCGTGCTCGATCCGCTTGAACTCGGTCTCCACCTCGGCATCGTCGGGATCGGTGTTAGCCATGGGCGAAGTCTATCAGAAAGCAGCCACCACCAGAGGGCCGCCGCGAGCGCTAAAAGCACGATCGAGACCAGCTGCGAGATCGAAAGCGGCGTGCCGAGGGCCGGCGGCTCGTCGATCCGGATCGCTTCGAGCAAGAGTCGCGAAATCGGGTGGAGCGTGAGCACCAGCGCGAAGACGGCGCCGGTGCGGCGGGCCAGCGGCGTGAACGCGACGGCGAGCGCGGCGAGGAGCGCCGCATCGATCGCCGCATAGAGCTGCGCCGGGTGCACCGGCAGGCTCCACGGCCTGCCACCGGCGGCGTCGGGCGGCGGCAAGAGCCCGCGGGCGGCCTGGTCGATCCAGGGCGGACTGTCGGGGGGAAACCGCACCGCCCACGGCAGGTCGCACGGGCCGCCATAGCAGCAGCCATTCAGAAAGCAGCCCACGCGTCCGATCGCGAGCCCGAGCAGCAGCCCCGGCGCGATGCAGTCGGCGAGCGCGAGGATCGGCAGGCCGCGTCGTCGCGCAAACCGCCAGGCGGCCAGCGCCGCCGTCGGCAACGAGCCAAAGACCACGAGCCCGCCGCCGGCGACGTTGAGCACCTCGCGGAGCGATGCGAGGAGGCTGCGGCCGGGCGGGAAGAATTGATCGTGGTATTCGATCACGTAGAAGAGCCGCGCGCCGACGAGCCCCCAGAGAAAAACCTCCATGCCGAGCGCGAGGATCGTGTCGGCATCGAAGCCGAGCGCGCGGCCGCGCACGATCGAGAGCCAGGTGCCCGCCGCCGCGGCCAGCAGCAGCATGAATCCGTACCCACGGATCGGCACGCCGTGCCCGTCGTCGAGCAGCGGAAAGAGCCAGGCGATCACCCCTCCGGTGATCGCGAATGGCAGGCCGAGCGAGAAGACAAGATCGGCGAGTCGCCCGCGCCAGGCGGCCCAGCTGGCCGCGACGAGGCCGGCCAGGGCCCAGATGGCCAAGAGCAGTCCCCAGCCGAAGAGCGGCAGCGATGCTCCGCCCAGGTCGATCCGCGCCGGAATATGGAAGAGCGTCGTGAGCATCAGGCTAAGCCGGCGCGCGCTGTCCGGCGTGGCAGATGGCGGTTGTCGATGAGCCGCGTCGAGCCGAGTCGGCCGGCCACGAGCACGATGGCGGGGCCGGCCTCCCGATCGCGCACGGCAAGATCGTCGAGCGACTCGGGATCGACGACGGCGGCATACTCGCAGTCGATGTCGTGGGTGGCGAGCGCGTCGCGCACCGCCGCCTCGATCTCGCGCGGGCCGGCGCCCGCATCCCAAAGCTCCGCCCCCCGCGCGAGCCCCGCGGAGAGCGCGATGGCGCGGCGGCGCTCGTCGGGCGAGAGATAGGCGTTGCGCGAGCTCATCGCGAGGCCGTCCGGTTCGCGGACGGTGGGGCAGACGACGATCTCGATCGGCAGGGCGAGATCGATCACCATCCGCCGTACCACCACGGTTTGCTGCCAGTCCTTCGCGCCGAAATAGGCCACGTCGGCGGGCACAGCCTGAAAGAGACGATGGACCACCGTGGCCACGCCGTCGAAGTGGCCCGGCCGCATCGCCCCTTCGAACAAGAGCGCGGGCCCGCTCACAACGATGCGCGTCGCGTTGCCGGGCGGATACATCGCATCGACGGCCGGCGCGAACACCCACGTCACGCCTTGCCGCTCGAGCAGCGCGCAATCCGCATCGAGCGAACGTGGATAGCGGTTGAAGTCTTCGTGCGGCGCGAATTGCGTCGGGTTGACGAAGATCGACACGGCGACATCGTCGCACGATCGCACGGCCTCGGCGGCGAGGCTCGCGTGACCGGCGTGGAGCGCGCCCATCGTGGGCACGAAGCCCACGCGGCGACCGGCGGCCCGGGCGGCCTGCACCAGTTCTCGCATGCGGGCTGGCTCGCGGACGACCTGCATCACGCCATCGCCTCGACCGCGGCGATGGCTTCGAGCGTTGCCTGGCCCAGGTCGCCCGAGTCGATGACGACGGTGGCCTTGGGCCCGCCGCCCGCCGGAGACCGCAGTCGATGGGCGAGCCGTTCCTGAAGCCGCAGCAGCATCGCGACCGAGTCGGGTGGCGCTTGGCAGGTGGTCGTGGGCGAAGGCGCGACATCGGCGAAGAGATCAGTCTGCGGCGGTGGCCGCCGCGCGCGAAACGCGATCCGCTCCTCGAGCACGTCGGCTGCGGCAAGCAGCAGGATCACGACGTTCGGCGCGACCGTGGTGGCCGCATGCCGGGCGAAGGCCGCGTCGAACCGCGACAGCGCCGCCGTGGGCAGGATCTCACCGGCGGCGAGCCGTTGGGTCTCGAGCCAGTAATCGGAGACCGTGCCGTGCGGGTCGCGCGGCCAGCGGGCCGCCTCGAGTGGCTTGGCTCGGGCCGCCAGCGATTTGAGCCAGATCGCCGCGAGCTGCGCTTCGTCGGTGTCGGCGCGTTCGGCGAAGAGGTGCGTCGCTAGCGGCGCGGGATTGCGCACCAGCCGCGCCAGGATCGCGTCAGACACTGCTGCGGCCACCTCCGGCGCGCCGGCGCCCGGCACGCCAACGATCGCCACATGGGGATGGTCTTGCGAGAGGTTGTCGAGCAGCGCCTGCACCGTGCAGCCCGCCGTCGGATGCAGCAGGCCGCCCGCAATCTCGGCGGAGGGCTGGAGCACGAATCGCCGCGTGGCCATCCGTGGGTGTGGGAGAACGAGCTGCTCTGACTCGAGCACCACGTCGTCGTAGAGCAGCAGGTCGAGGTCGATCGTCCGCGGCCCCCAGCGTTCCTCGCGTTCCCGATGGAGCGTGTTTTCGACCGCCTGCAGCATCTCGAGCACGGCCTGCGGAGGCAGGTCTGTCTCGATGAGGCACGCGCCGTTGAGAAAGGCCGGCTGCCCCGGCGGCCCGCCCACAGGACGGGTTTCGCGAGGCCGACTCACGGCCAGCACCTGGACGCCCGGCATGAACCGCAGGAGTTCGACCGCCTGGTCGAGGTTTTCGCGTCGTCGGCCCTGATTGGAGCCGCAGCCGATCAGGCATCGTGCCATGGAAAAGTGCCCTGAGAACGCAACGATTCTAAGGGCCAACCACCCCGCCAAGGCAACTCTCTCGAGCGGAAGTCCGCCGGCAGGCTCGTCGGGCCCTGCCGGCACTCGGAAATGGGGGGGACATCCAGGCCACGACCAAGGTCGTCGACTGTCGATCCCTCAAGTCGTCGCCCCCCGTTGCTTCCGAGACCAACTCCTGATTCGGTGTTGCCGACGCCTTGTTGTGCGATGCTTTCGGCTGACCGCGCGTCATTCTTCTGAGGGAGCGCGAGTTGTCAAGGACTGGCGCGATCGCATGGTGGCGTCGATGCCTGTATGGCCATCAAACCCCGATCAAAACGCGATCGTCATGCGCAAAAAAATTTTTTTGATAGCAGCGATAGCAGCCCGCTCGAGGCGGATGGTGGAAGGGGCCGCGCCGTACGGCTTGCCAAGAGGCTTCTCTTTCCGCGAAAACAGCGGTGAAAGCCCGCGCCGTGAAGTCACGAGCGCGGTGCTATCATCCGCACGCGAGCCTTGCTGAATGCCGCCCCCAACGCCCGACGATCGTGGTGCACGCGGTTTTCATCGCGATTCAGCCGGAGACCTTGACGAGCAACTCGAGAGCCTTCTCGACGAGTTGGGCGGCCGTGATGCGGCTGGTGCCGGTGACCCCGACCAAGCCGGCATGGACCACGAATCCGCGCCGCAACAGGCCGGTTCTACCGATGATTATTGGAGCCTCTCCCGCACGCCGCTGACGAGCCTCGTCTTCACGCTGCCGCTCGTGCTCGCCTACGAGGGAGGCGTGCTCTGGCTGGGTCGTGGGTCGCCGCGCAACGGTGCCGATGTCTGGCTGCGGCAATTCCTCGATTTGATCGGTTTCGGCTCCTATTTCCTGCTGCCGGTGCTGACGCTGCTCGGGCTGCTCGCCTGGCACCATATCGAGCATGACCGCTGGCGTTTCAGCCCGGCCGTGCTTGCCGGCATGGCCTTTGAATCCTTCGTGTGGGCATGCATGCTCGTGGGCATCGCGCGGCTGCAGCACCGGCTCTGGCCGCTGGGGATCGTGGACGGCGTGTCGGGCATTTTCGCCCGGTTCGTGGGCTATTGCGGGGCGGGGCTCTACGAGGAGGTGCTCTTTCGCCTGATCCTGCTGCCGATCGTGATCTGGGTGCTCGAGCGGGCAGGGCTCTCGACCGCGGCCGCGGCCTGCTGGTCGGTCATCCTCACGAGCCTGCTTTTCAGCGCCGCGCACTACGTGGGCCCGCTCGGCGACACCTTCGAGCTTTATAGCTTCACGTTTCGCACGCTCGCCGGCATCTTCTTCGCCACGCTTTTCGTCATCCGCGGCTTCGGAATCGCCGCGGGCGCCCACGCGGCCTACGACATGCTCGTCGGTCTTTTGTGAGCCAATCGGGGTGTTTGCCCACAGCCGTCTTGGTGGTTCCCGCGCATCGATTTTATAATTGACCCACTCCCAGGAGATGCGTCGCTTGCTATCGGTCCGTCCCAAAGTCGCCGAGTTGGTCTTTCAGCTCTACGGCCGCGGGCTGCATCCCGAGCTCTTCGAGATCGTCTCCACGCGGTCGGTCAGCCGCGGCAACTACGAGGCCACGATCTCGATCACCAGCGCCGGTCACCTGGTCACCTGGCGCCGGGAGGGCCTGACGCTCTCCGAGGTGGCCGCCAGCGCCGCCCAGCCCCTGCCCCAGCGGCGACGGCTGCTCTCCTACCGGCTCGCCGGCGAGCGCAGCGACCGCATGGAGTGCCGCGGTGGCATCACCTACCAAACCTGCTTCCAACTGGAGACGGTGCCGGCCGAGGTCTTTTGGACGTTTCAGCAGGAACTCTGCGGCGAGGGCATCAAGCACGGCATGTTTCACCGCTTCGAATCGGGCGGCCGGCTGGCGCTCGGCGCCATCAGCTGGATCAACGTCGAGACGCGGACGAAGAGCCTGCTCGTGCAGGCCTTCCACACGTTTCCCGACGACCTTGCGATCGTGAAGAGCCAGTCGCTCTTCGAACTGCCCTGATACGAGGACGCGATGCCCAAATCCACCGCCCCCCGCAAAAGCCGCGTGCTCATCGCCGATGACAACGAGCCGAACCGCGAGCTGCTCGAGGTCTATCTCGCCGAGATCGATTGCGAGATCGCCACGGCCGTCGATGGCCGCGACACGCTCGACAAGGTGGCCTCGTTCAAGCCCGACGTCATCCTGCTCGACGTGATGATGCCGAAGCTTTCCGGCTTCGAGGTCTGCCAGCGGCTCAAGGGGGATCCGGCCACGAGCCCGATCATGATCCTGATGGTGACGGCCCTGGGCGAGCTCGGCGATATCGAGCGGGCCGTCGAAGCGGGCACCGACGACTTCCTCTCGAAGCCGGTCAACAAGGTGGAACTCGTGAAGCGGGTGGAAAACATGCTCAAGCTGCGGCACGTGAGCGACGAGCTCGAGCGGCTCCGCAGCTACATCAGCAGCATGGACGACGACCTCCCGCCCCGGTGAAGTAGGATAGGCTTCAGCCTGTCGAAGCGGTCTACCGGGCTAGCTCGACCTGCTCGAGCACCCGCACCGTGGCGGGTGACTTGTTGAGCACGTAGAAGTGGATGCCCGGCACGCCTGCGTCGAGCAATTCCCGCACCTGCCGCGTCGCAAACTCGACGCCCGCCTCGAACTGGGCCGCCTCGTCGGCGCCGGCCGCCTCGAAGGCCCGTGTGAATTCGTCCGGCAGCCGCGCCTTGCAGAGCGTGGCGATCCGGCGGATCTGGGCATAATTCGTGACGGGCATCACGCCCGGCACGATCGGCGTTTGGATGCCGAGGGCGTCGCAGCGATCCCGAAACCGGAAGAAATCGGCGTTGTCGTAGAAGAGCTGCGTGACGATCACGTCGCCCCCCGCGTCGCACTTCCGCTTGAGGTTCTCGAGATCGGCCTCGGGGCTCACGGCCTCCTGGTGGGTCTCGGGATAGCCGGCGACGAGAATGCCGAAGTCGGGGAATTCGCTGCGGATGAGCGCGACGAGTTCGGACGCGTAGCGGAGGCCGCCCGCCACGGGCTGAAAGCTCGTCTCTCCCTTCGGCGGATCGCCGCGCAGGGCCACGATCGCGCTGACGCCGAGCGACTCCGCCTCGCGCAGGTAGTCGCGCAGCTCGTCCACGGAACTGCCCACGCAGGTGAGGTGGCTCGCCACGGGAAGGCCGTGCCGCGACCGCACCCCCTTGAGTACGTCGAGCGTGGTGCCGCGGGTGGATCCGCCCGCGCCGTAGGTGCAGGTGATCATCGACGGCTCGAAGGCCATCAGTTCATCGACCGTCCGCCACATCGTCGCCTCGGATTCGGGCGTCTTGGGCGGAAAGAGTTCGAACGACAGGCCGAACCGACCGTTTGTGTAGGCTTCTTCCAGTGACATGCGGTGTATCGTAGTCCGCTTCGCCGCCGAGCGAAATGGCTGCTTTCGTCGCCACGGCCTACTTCGCGAGCTCTTCGAGCAGCTCCCGGTCGGCCGGCATGATCTCGAGGCCCCGGCGGGCCATCATGCGTTCGAGGATCGTGGCGGCCTGTTCGGCCGTGGAGCGGCCGTTGACGAGTGTGTTGGAGAAGGCCGTCACCGTCTCGGGCACCGCCCCGCCGACCGTCGCGGCCACGCCGATCCGTGCGCCGCAGGGGATCGACGCGTTGATCGCCGTCTTCGCAAAGTCGCCGATCATGGCGCCGAGGAACTGCCTGCCGGTGTGGATCGTTTCGCGGCTGCCGTCGGGAAGCATCATGTGGAGACGGATCGGGCCATACGTGGCCTTGAGGTTGCTCGTGATCGTGCCCGCCGCGAGGTTCACCCAGCTGCCCACATGGCTATGGCCGAGGAAGCCGTCGTGCGGCTTGTTGGAGAAGGGCTCCATGACGGTGGCCTCGATCTCACCGCCGGCGCGGCAGGCCATGCCGAGCGCCGTGGCGGCGCGGATCCAGGCATGGGGGTTCACGCGGGCGCCGGAACCGATAAAGGCCGGCCCGTCGAGGCAGACGAAGGGGCCGATCTCGGCGCCGGCTGCGACGACCACCGGGCCCTGCCGCACGACGACCTGATCGGCGACGCTCGCCCCGTCGGCCACGAAAAGCCCGGGCTTCGTCTCGCGAAAGCGGCCGGTGTCGAGGAGCATGGCGAGCGATCCTTCGATTGCCTCCTCGTGGGCCGTGATCACGTCGTGCGGTTCGTGGAGCAGATCGAGGGATCCGTCGAGCTCCATGAGCTCGAGAGTTTCGAGCGTGGCTGTTGACCCGGTGTCGCGCAGGGAATTCCAGGCGGCGTGGTCGGGCCCGCTGCCATCGGCGGAGAGATGCAGCACCGCCGCGGCGATCGTGCCGTGCTCGCGCACGGCGCCGCGGTGGCCTGCCTCGACGAGGCTTCGCAATGACTGGATGTTTCGACGGCTCGGCACGACGCGGGCGTTGACGACGATCGCGGTGGCTCCGTGGCTCGATGCGGGTGGCTCGTTCGTTAGTGACGGTGTGGCACCGCCCCAGAGCGTGATCCGTCGGCCGGCGAGTCCGGCGATGTGGCGGGCGAGGTGCGGACGGACGACTCGCTGCACGTGGCCGAAATGGGCGAGGGCGTCGTGGAGCGAGGAGGCCCCGATCATGAGATCGCAGGCCGGCCGTGCGGCGGTGAGCACGCCGAGCCGGTCGACGCGGCTGTCTTCGAAGACGAGTACGTTCATGGCTTCACCCTCGCGACAACACTACCACGGGCGATCTCCCGGTGCGGAGGCCAGTGCTGGCAAAAGAGGGGCCGGCGGCGTAATCTCGGATCAGCGTGGTCGCCTCTCACGAGCCGGAGTGGCGGAATGGCAGACGCGGCGGACTCAAAATCCGTTGCCAGCAATGGCGTGTGGGTTCAAGTCCCACCTCCGGCACTCTGGAAAACGATGTGTAGGTCCAGGAAGGATGCAGGGCGGGGCATGCCCCGACCCCATCCCCGAAGGCGGAGAAACGCCCTTTGACCGGCGTTTTTGCCCCTACATTTTTTCCACTTCCCGTATGTTCGCGGCAGCCGCTAGGGTGACGTGGTATCCGGCACCGGGTTTCGTTCCGCGGGCTCGGATAACTGAATCAATCTTCAAGGGATTGCGATTCGGTTCTGTTTTTCTCTAGGAGTTTCTCGATGAAGCGTTTTTCCACGATCGTTTCGATGCTCTTCGTGTTTGTCATGGTCGGCCTCGTGGCCGCCGATACCGCTTCGGCCGCTGGCCGTGGCCGTCGTGGTCGCACCAACTGCGACTGTGCACCGACCTGTGCTGCCGAACCTGGCTGCGCCGCCGAACCTGCCTGTGCAGCCAACGCCTGTGCGGCTGAGCCCGCCTGCGGTGCCGCCGAGGCCTGTGCCTCCGAGCCCGCCTGCAGCGCTGCTGAGTCGAACTGCTGCGAGCCCCGTCGCCGTGGTCGTGCCCGCGGCGGTCTCTTCAGCCGCCGCAGCAAGGCCAGCGGCGGAGAGAGCTGCACCAGCTGCTGCGCCGAGCCCGATTGCGGTGCTGGGCCCGCCTGCGGTGCCGAGCCGGCTTGCGGCGCTGAGCCGTGCTGCAACGCTGGCTGATCTGGCCAGCCCTGCTCTCGACGCGTGAATAGGGCCGGGCCTTCCTCTGGAAGGCCCGGCTTTTTTTCACACCGGAAGCTTGGCGAGCGTTTGGCCGCCGCGGCCACTGCGAGGCGACTTCTGCCGTTCCTGAGACGGCGATACACCAAAGTCGGATGTGCTCTAGCGTGTACCGTAGAGGGCGGCGATCAGTCTGCGGGTGCGCGGACCGGGGAGGGCGCCGGAATGCATGGCGCTGGGAATGAAGGCGAAGCCGAGGCCCAGCGCTGGATCGGCGAAGGCGAGCGAGCCGCCCGCGCCCGGATGCCCGAAGGCGGCCGGAGCTGGCCCGTAGACGCCGTGATCATTGGTCATGAAGCCGGCCGAGAAGGAGGTGCTCTCCACGAGCACGCGGTCGGGGCCGCTGCTCAAGGTCGTGCGCATCGCAGCGAGCGTATCGGCGTGGAAGAGCGAGCCACCGCCGCCGGCCAGGAGCGAATAGAACCGGGCGAGGGCATCGGCGGTGCCGATTGCCCCGAGCGAAGGAAGGGAGGCACCACGCATGGCGGGCGTGTTCATCACGGCGGGCGTGAGAATTCCGCCCGGTTCGCTGAGCGCGCGGCGCGTGAGCGAGGCCGGGTCGCCGAAGGCACGCGAGAATGGGCCGGGGGGCGGAGGCACCTTCGGGGCGATGACGGTGGCCGCCGTGTCGGTGAGTTCCGCCGGTAGGCCGAACCAGAGATCGAGGCCGAGCGGACCGCGAAACACCCGCTCCCAGTAGCCGCCGAGCGATTCACCGGCGACGCGGCGGACGATCTCGTCGAGCAGAAAGCCGAACGTGCGGGCGCCGTAGCCATGCGATCCATCGGCTTGCCAGTTGGGCGGCTGTTCGGCCAACGCCGCTGCCACCGCATCGTGATCGGTGATCGCGAGCCCTTTGCAATCGATCGCGGCAAGGCCGGCGCGATGCGAAAGCGTTTCGGCGAGCGAGATGCGTTCCTTGCCCGCGGACGCAAATGCCGGCCAGAGGGCTGCCACGGGCGTCTCGAGCGGGATCTTGTGCTCGTGGAGCGCGTGCAGTGTGCAGGCGGCGGCGAGACCCTTGCTGGCCGACCAGATCAGGCAGGGAGTTGCCGCCGTCCAGGATCTGCCTGGGCTTGCCTCGCCCCCCTGGAGGGAGACGAGCGGCTTGCCGTCCTGCCATACCGCGACCGCGCACCCTCCGGCGAATCCCGAGGCCGATGGCTCGCCGACGATCTCCGCGAAGGCCTGCGTCAGTCGCTCGATGGCGGCGCTGGCTTGAAAGCCCGCCGCCGTTTCGACACCTTCATCGCCCCGCATGCCCGCAATCCTCCCGAACTCTAGCGGCGAATCTGGCGGGCCATCATCCGACGGAATGAATCGCGGTAGGGCGGCCGCATGCGGGCGAGCACCCGCTCGACGAACGACGACGTGGGCTCGCGGAAGACCGGCTTCATGTGGCTGAATCGCCGGAAGCCCTCGATGCCGTGGTAGACGCCCATCCCGGAGGCACCGACGCCGCCGAACGGAAGCTCCATCATCGCCACGTGCATCACGACGTCGTTCACGGTCACACCGCCCGACGTGGTCCGCGCGAGCACCCGCCGCTCCTCGACGCGATCCTCCCCGAAATAGTAGAGGGCCAGCGGCCGCGGCCGGGCATTCACATACGCGATCGCCTCGTCGATCGTCTCGTAGGTCTTCACCGGCATCAAGGGCCCGAAGATCTCCTCCTGCATCACCCGCATGGAGTCGGTGGGATCGAGGATGAGCACCGGGGCGAGCTTGCGGAGTGAGCGGCCGAGGTCTTCACCGGCCGGGTTGGCCTCGACGAGCCGTGCGCCTCCCGCCTGTGCGTCGTCGAGCATCGACCGCAGGCGGCCCACATGCCGCTCGTTGATAATCGACGTGTATTCGGGATTGGCCGCGAGCGTGGGGAACATCCTTGCAACGGCCGCCACGGCCGCCGCCACGAACGCATCGCGACGCTCCGCCGGCAGGAGGACGTAGTCGGGGGCGAGGCAGACCTGGCCGGCATTCATGGTCTTGCCGGCCATCACCCGGGTGGCGGCCAGTTCGATGTCGGCCGATCGGCCGATGATCACGGGGGATTTGCCGCCGAGCTCGAGTGTGACTGGCACGAGGTTTTCCGCGGCCGCCCGCATGATCTGGCGGCCGACCGACGTGCTCCCGGTGAAGAGCAGGTGGTCGAAGGGGAGACGGCTGAACGCCTCGCCCACCTCCGGGCCGCCGGTGCAGACGGCGATCTCGGTCTCGTCGAAGGCCTGCGCGAAGAGGCGGGCGAGGAGTTCCGACGTCGCCGGCGTGTATTCCGAGGGCTTCACCATGCAGCGGTTGCCCGCGGCGAGGATGGAGGCCAATGGAGCGAAGACCATGCTCACCGGAAAGTTCCACGGCGCGATCAGCCCCACCACGCCGAGCGGCTGCGGCTGAATCTCCGCGCTGCCGCCGATCCAGCCAATGATCGCGGGCGTGGTTCGTCGCCGCTCGGGCCGCATCCACCGCCGCACGTTGGTGCGAACCTGCTTGAGCAACTCGATCGACGCGGAGACGTCGGTCAACCTGCTGAGCAGCGTGGGCCGGCAGCCGAAGTCGTGGTCGATGGCGGCGGCGATCGCGTCTTGATGGTCGACGAGCAGCCCGATGCAGCGGTTGATGCGATCGATTCGCACCTCGGCCGATGGTGGGCCGTCGCGGAGGAATGCCTCCCGCTGCCGGTCCAGCAGCGCAGGCAGCGCGTCGGGCGACGGCGCACGGGAAGCCTCTGCGTGAGAGGCGGTCGCGGGGGGGATCATGCGGGCATCCTATCGCGTCGCCGCGGCCCCTGCAGCCGGTGCGCCATGGAGCGGACAGCCGTCGGGGTTGAAGAGGCAGCTGCTCTCCTGGCCGCGGGCGGCCACGTAGGCGACGAGGTCGAGCACCTCGTCGCGCGTGAGCTTGTCGAGCAGCCCCTTGGGCATGATCGACACGGGCGACGTGGCCCGCTCGTCGATCTCGCTCTTCTTGATCCGCACCGGATCGGCCTTTGCGACGGGGTTCTCCACGAGGGCGAGCTCCGCCGGCGTCTCCTCGACGACGAGGCCCGTGACCGACCGGCCGTCGTCCGTGAGGATCGTCGTCGAGCGATATTTCTCGTCGATCCGGAGCGAGGGCTCGAGAATGTGCCGCGCGATCTCCAGGGGCGTCATCGCGGCGTCGAGCTTCGCCAGCTCCGGGCCGAAGGCATTGCCGGCCTCCCCCATTTTGTGGCAGGAGATGCAGCTCGACGTGCGGAAGAGCTCCCGCCCGTGGATGAACGATCGTCCCTTCTCCATCCCGGCCAGATCGGCCTGGAGATCGGCGAGCGTCCACTCTGTGCGCGGGCGGCGGTCCTTGAGCAGCTCGTCCTTGATCTCGAGCGGGTGCGCGGCGAGATACGCCGCCGGGTCGGCGAGATAGGCCTCGAGGTCGTCGACCACGTACATCGCCCCGAACATCCGCCGCCAGTGGCCCGGATAGGTGCAGACATAGGGATAGACCCCCGGCGCCGTCGGCACTTCGAGCATGACCCGCTGCGCTGCCTTGGGCTGCATGAGCGTGCTCGCGGCCACGATGTCGGGGCTCTGCGGGACGAAGTGCTGCTTGGCAAACGCCGGATTCTGCGCGCTCGCCTCGGCCAGTTCGCCGATCGCCTGCATCCGCCCCGGCTTCGTGATCACGAAGTTGTGCGGCATGACGTCGGCGTTGTCGAGCACGAAGAGCACCGGCCTGCCGGCCTGCACGGCGATCGTCTCCTTGTCGTAGGCCATCCGCTCGTAGACGGTGCCGATCCTGACGACGCGGATGCCGAGGTCGGCGAGGAGTTTGCGGCGGGGCTTCCCCTCCGCCGCCGGCAGCAGCGTCGTGAGGTTTTCCGCGAACTGCCAAGCGGCAAGGCCCGCGTCGTTTGACCGCTTCTCCGGCGGCGCGGTCTTCATCGAAGCGATGAGCGCGTCGACAAGTGGCGCCGCCTCCTCGGCGGGCCACTTCGCCACGGGGATCTGCTGGAGCGCCCGGATGGCGGCATCGCGCTCGATCCCGTCGCGCACGAACGGCGCGATCTTCTTGAAGGTCTCGGTCTCACGGCCGCGAACGCCCGCCAGCGCCTCCATCGCGGCCCGGCGGACGGCAGCGGACTGTTTGCCGGCTTCGCTCAAGAGCGGAAGTTCGACCTTGAGCGACGAATCCGCCTTGCCTTCCGTGGAGAAGACCTCCTTGCGGCCTTCATCGAGCACGACGACCTTGAAGTTCTTGAGACGGTCTCCAAGGATGCCGCTCGTGTGGCGGACCACGATCCGCGTCAGGGGATGGAGTGACCCGAGGTCGACCTCCCACCAGGGGTCCTCCGGCGACGTGCCGGCCCGCGGTGCGGCCGCCTTGGGATCGAACCGGCCGTCGATCACGAGCCGCGCGTCGGCCGCCGGGCCGGCGGGCGGCTGCTTTTGCGCCGCCTTGCCTCGCAGGGCGAGATTCGTACCGCCGACGTAGGCCTCGACCTCGTCGAGCCAGAGCGTCCGCATCGAGCCGGTGAGCTCGACCCGCACGAAGCGACCGGGCACACCGAGCGGCGTGTCCTTCGCGGCCGACGCGTCGACGAGCGGCAGGATCCGATCGTAGAGACTCGCCTTTGCTTTTGGATCCTCCACGAGCGGCAGCGACTCCACCAGGTCGACCAGCCGGGCGGGATCGGCAGCCGCGAGCTGCCAGGCCTTCGCGCTGGGGTCGCTCCCGGCCGAATCGATCGTCATGAGAGACACGTAACCGATCCGCCGCAGCGTCGGCCGCTTGGCAGACGTCGCCAGTTTTTCGAGGTCGCCGCGAAACTCGGCAAGTTCCTGCTGCGGCCGTCCGAGCATCGCCCGGATCAACGCCGACACCGTGGCCGAGTCGATCTCGCCGTCGCGGGCGTCGAGCGCCCCGAGCGCCTTCGCGACGATGCGTGCCGGGGTCACGCCCTCGCTCTTGGCCAGGGCCTCGATCGCCTCCACCCGCAGACGCTCGTCGAGGCCGCTGCGGAGAAGCATCTCGCGGTAGACCGCCGCCGATCGCGGCTCCCGGGCGAGTTCGTCGTTGGTCAGCGAGCGGTAGAGATACCGCCGGCCGGCGTCGGTGGCCAGGCTGAGCGGCTTCCCGGCCTCCCGCGCCCGGCGAAAATCCGGGTCGAGCACGCGGAGCGATTCCTGCTTCACGTAGGCCATGAAGCGATCGCTCGGAAACTCCTCCGCAATCGCGAGCGCCTCGACCGCCTCCGGCACGCGGAGGAATGTCGCCGTCCGCAACGCCTCGAGCCGCACGCGGGGGCTTTCGTCGGCGGCCGCGCGGCGGACGAGATCGAGGGCATTTGGCACGCGGGGGTGGATCGTGGAGAGCAGCCGCATGCCAGCCGTGCGCGACCGCGGGTCGCGGGCCGTGAGCACGGCCTCGAGGAGCGGCAGATCGATCGCATCAAAATGCCGCAGCATCCAGACCGCCTCGAGCCGCTGGTGCTCGTATTCCGGCGCCGCCCGATCGAGTTTCGCGAGCCACGCCCTCACGGCGGGCACGACCTCGGCCTCCGGCCGAGCCGAAAGCTCGAGCCGGGCGCGATAGCGGACGCGGTCGGTGGGATCGGCGAGGAGCGCGACAACCTCGGCCACCGGCCGGGCCGCGATCGGCACCGGCTTCGCAAGCGGCCTGTCGGCCATCACGACCCGGTAGACGCGGCCGTGGGTGCGGTCGCGGCTCGGGTCGCGGAGGTTGTGCTGCATGTGGCCGATGACGGGGTTTTGCCAGTCGGTGAAGTAGAGGGCGCCATCGGGGCCGATCTCGAGGTCGGCCGGCCGGAAGTTGGGATCGCTCGACGAGAGGATCGGCTCGACCTCGACCGCCTCCGGGAACGATTCCCCCTTGGGCTTGAACGCATACTGCAGGATCCCCTGGAAGCTGATCACGTTGCCCACGAGCAGGTTGCCCTGCAATTCCTTCGGAAAGTGCGGGCTCGAGAGGATCTCGATGCCCGGGCAGGGCCGCGTCCGCTGCTTGTAGACCGTGGGGGCGTTGGCGTGCTTGTCCATCCCGTCGAGCCGGGTCGAGAAGACGCTGCCCCAGTAGGGGGCCGACATCGTGCCGTCAACGACGACGTCGTCGCCCCAGCGGTCGAAGACGTGGCCGTGGGGATTGGCGAACGAATAGGAGGTGTAGAGATCGAGCCGGCCGGTGCGCGGCTCGAGGCGGAAGACGGCGCCGTTGGCCACGCGGACGGGCGGGCCCCAGGGCGTCTCGGGCTGCGAGTGCTGAAACACGCCCTCCTGGAAATACATCGCGCCGGCCGGGTCGAGCGTGAAGCTATTGGAGGCGTGGTGGGTGTCGGCGGTGTCGAGGCCGCCCACGAGCGGCGTCTTCAGGTCGTAGACGTCGTCGCCATCGGTGTCTTCGAGGTAGACGATGCCCGGCGTCTGCGAGACGATCACGCCCTTCCCCCAAAACTCGAACGCGATCGGGTTGTGGAGGTCGCCGGCGAATGTTTTCACGCGGTCGGTCTTGCCGTCGCCGTCGGTGTCTTCGAGGATCAGGATCTTGTCGTCCATCGGCTCGTTCGGCCGCCAGTGGGGATAGCTGCCCCAGGCCGCCACCCAGAGCCGCCCTTTCGTGTCGAAGCTCATCGCCACGGGGTTCACGAGTTCGGGGAATTTCGCCTCGTCGGCGACGAGTTCCACCTTCATACGAGAGTGGACCGTCATCTTCGCGATCGCGTCCTCGCCCGAGAGGAATGCGTGCTTGCCGCCGGGCAGCGGCCCGGGCTTGTTGGTCTTCACCGGCAGGAATGCGGGCAGGCCGACATCCTCGACGGAGGGCAGCGCCGCGGCCGGATCGCCGAGCGTCGCGGCGGTGGCCCAGATCCGCCGATCGCGGTTGGACGTCTTCACGTCGAGGTATTCCAGCTCGCGTTGAGTGACCTCGTAGTTGCTCTGCTGGTCGGGCTCGAACTTGAGCCACGCCCGGCCGCCGTAGGTGGAATAGCCGTCGGTGGCCCGGTAGCGGTGGAACCAGAAGAAATTCTTGTCGGCGACCGCCTGCTGCAGCCGCGCGAGCGACTTCGGATCGCGGGCGGGGGGAACGCCGAAGAGCGATTCGTCGATGATCCGGGAGATCTCGCGGTCGCCGCGGTCGTTGGGGTGGATGCCGTCGGTCGTGAGCGGCTCGGCAAACTTCGCGTAGGCCTCGCTCGTGGGCGTGAACAGATCGACGCACTCGACGCCATTGGCCGCGCAGACGGCTTCGAGGGCATCGGTGTAGAGCTTGAGATTCGCGTTGTGCGCCTTGCCGTCGGGCCAGTGCGGCCGGCCGAGAGCCTCGTGGGCGATCGGCGAAAACATCACGAGCTTCGGCGCATCGACGCCGTTGTATTTCTGGGCGCGGGTGTGCTTGATGAAGTCATCGACTTGCTTCTTGAAAGCGTCGAGGCCGGCGGGACCGGCATGGGCCTCGTTCGAGCCAAAAAACGCGAAGATGACGTCGGCCTTGGTGCCCGTGAGTTCGAACCGGTTTTCGCGGACGAATTCCCTCGTCTTCAGGTCGCCCGGTTTCGGGATCGGCGCGGACCCGGCGAGCCACTGGTCGGGCGTGCCGAAATCCTCGCTCCGCAGCCGCTTGGCCGGGTCGATCTCGTCGCCGTCGACGGCGAGATTGCGGATCACGAGCCGATGCTGGGGAAACCGGCTGTGGAGATAGACCTCGAGCCAGCCCGTGTGCTGCATCCTCTCGGCGACGCCGCCGCCGATGATGCAGATGTGGTCGCCTTCCTGAAGGTCGAGCCGGGCGGCGTTGGCCGGCATGGCCCAGGTGAGGATGGCCGCCACCGCAGCGATCCAGGGTCCGCAAACGTTCATCGCGATCCGGTCGCGTAGCATGCGAGATGGCTCCAAAAATAGGCCCAGGGAAACGGAACCTTGATTGTAGCCTGCCCGCCCGCCATCGCACGGGCCGCAGTTTACGCGAGCAGGTCGGCGATCACCTTCGCGTGCTCGACGCCGGTGAGCTTTTGGTCGAGGCCGAGGTGGCGATAGGTGAACCGCTCGTGGTCGAAGCCCATGAGATGGAGCACGGTGGCGTGGAAGTCCCGGATGTGCACCGGGTTTTTCACGATGTTGTAGGAAAAGTCGTCGGTCTCGCCGTAGATCTGGCCCGGCCGCGCGCCGCCGCCCGCCATCCACATCGTGAAGCACCGGGGGTGATGGTCGCGGCCGTAGTTTTCCTTCGAGAGGCCGCCCTGCGAGTAGACCGTGCGGCCGAACTCGCCCCCCCAGATGATGAGGGTCTCGTCCAAGAGACCGCGGGCCTTGAGATCGTTCACGAGGCCGTAGCAGGCCTGGTCGATGTCCTTGCACTGGCTCGGCAGCCGGCCGGCCACGTTGCCGTGCGTGTCCCAGTTGTTGAGATAGATCTGCACGAACCGCACGCCACGCTCCACCATTCGGCGGGACATGAGCGCCGCGTTGGCGAACGTGCCCGGCTTCTTCGCCGCCTCGCCGTACAGGGCGTAGGTATGTTCGGGCTCGGAAGCGAGATTCGTAAGGTCCGGCACGCTCGACTGCATGCGGAAGGCCATCTCGTATTGGGCGATCCGCGTCCGCGTCTCGGGGTCGCCGATCTCTTGCAGCGTCCGTTGGTTGAGCGACTGCAGGCCGTCGAGCGTCTTGCGGCGAACCTCGGCGGACACGCCGGGCGGGTTGTTGATGTAGAGGATCGGGTCGCCGGCACTGCGGAAGCTCACGCCCGCGTGCTCGCCCGGTAGATAGCCACTCGACCAGAGCCGGGCGCCGATCGCCTGCACCTGCTCGGTGTTGGTCGGCTTTGCCACGAGGACGACGAACGTCGGCAGGTCCTTGTTGAGCGAGCCCAAGCCGTAGCTCAGCCACGATCCCAGGCAGGGGCGGCCCGAGATCTGGTTGCCGGTCTGCATGTACGTGATCGCGGGCTCGTGATTGATCGCCTCGGTGTGCATCGAGCGGATGAAGCACATCTCGTCGACCATCTTCGCCGTGTTCGGCAGAAGCTCGCTCACCCACATGCCGCTCTGGCCGTGCTGGGCAAACTTGTATTTCGAGGGCGCGATCGGAAATCGCGCCTGCCCGCTTGTCATCGTCGTGAGCCGCTGGCCGTTGCGGACGCTCTCCGGCAGGTCCTTGTCGTACCAGTCGTTCATGACCGGCTTGTAGTCATACATGTCCTGCTGCGGCGGTCCGCCCACCATGTGCAGGTAGATGACGTGCTTCGCCTTGGGAGCGAAGTGGGGCCCGATCGCACCGGCCACCCGCTCGATGCCGGCCGTGGGCGCGGTGGATGCATTCCCGAGCGCCACGCGGTCGCCCAGCAGCGTGGCGAGCGCCGCGCCGCCGAGCAGATGGCTGCCGGCCTCGAAGAACCGCCGGCGGGTGAGGTTCAGCCCGAGTTCATCAAAAAAGGTGTCAGGACTCATTTCTCAATCTCCAAAAATCGTGCCGTGACTCATTTCTCGAGTGAGAAATGAGTCCTGACACCTTTTTTATTTGCAGAGCACCTCGTCGAGGTTCATGAGCTGGTTGGTGAGCATCGTCCAGCTGGCCAGTTGGACCGGATCGGCGGCCCGCGGCTTCGAGTCACCCACCACGATCAGCTGCTTCGCCTCGTCGGGGTGATCCTTGTACCAGGCGGAAAGATCCGCGAGCGATTGCTTCACGACGGCGACTTCATCGGCCGTGAAGGGGCGGGCGAGCAGCCGTTCGGCGACGAATTCCATCCGCGATTCGTCGGTGTCGCCGCCGATCTCGAGCGCCCGATCGGCAAGCACGCGGGCGGCTTCGACGAACTGCGGGTCGTTGAGCGTGACGAGCGCCTGCAGCGGCGTGTTGGTCCGCTCCCGCTTCACGCAGCAGTTTTCCCGCGAGGGCGCGTTGAAGATGTCCATCGACGCCGGCGGGGCCGACCGCTTCCAAAACCAATACATGCTGCGGCGGTAGACGTTCTCCCCCTTGTCGCGGTTGTACTTATTCGTGTTGCCGCCCATCGACACGGCCTCCCAGACGCCGTCGGGCTGGTAGGGCTTCACGCTCGGGCCGCCGATCTGCTTCACGAGCAGGCCGCTGGCGGCGAGCGCGTAGTCGCGGACCATCTCCGCATCCATCCGGAACCGCGGGCCGCGGGAGAGCAGGCGGTTGGCGTTGTCCTTCGCGAGCTTCTCGGGCGTGGCTGCGGCACTCTGCCGGTAGGCGGCGCTCGAGACCATCAGCTTGAAGAGCTTCTTCACGTCCCAGCCGCTTTCGATGAACTCGATCGCGAGCCAGTCGAGCAATTCGGGGTGGCTTGGCAGTTCGCCGGTGATGCCAAAATCGCCGCTCGACCGCACAAGGCCGGTCCCAAACACCTCCTGCCAGAACCGGTTCACCGTCACCCGCGACGTGAGCGGATGATCCTGCAGCAGGAGCCACTGGGCGAGGCCGAGCCGGTTCCGCGGCGCATCCGCGGGGAATGCCGGCAGAATGTCGGGCGTGTCGGGCTTCACTTTGTCCTTCCGCTTGTCGTATTCGCCGCGGTCGAGGATGTAGGCCTTCGCCATCTCGGTCTTTTCGTGCATGACGTGGGCCACGGTGCCCCGCTTGCGGATCGCGGCCTCTTCCGACTCGAGCCCGGCGAGCGTGGCCAGGATCGACTTATATGGCTCATCGAAAGTGGTGAACCACCAGTCGAGCAGGCCGTCCGCCGCCGGGGAGCGGTCATCGGGAGGCAGCTTCAAAACGTCTTCGAACTTCGGCTCGAGCGAGAGTCGGAGAATCTCGTCGGCAGAGAGACCACGGCCCCAGATCGAGAGGCCCGCGAGGCCGATGCCCTGGGCGGGGAGATCGCCTCCCGAGCGGCCGCCCACCGTCAGGGGGACGTCTACGCGGATCGAACGCTTCTGGAGATTTTCCTTCTGCGTCCGCTTCGGGATCGGCTTGCCGTCGTAGAAGATGCTCACGCCGGCGGCGGTCCCGGAGCCGTCGTAATTCACCGCCACGTGAGTCCACTGGTCGGGCTTGAGCGGCTTGTCGGCCGTCACGCGGAGCGTGTTTTCGCTCCCCTCGTGCGCGATGTCGATCGCGATCTTTCGACTTTCATTGTAGATGGTCCAGCCGCGGCGCTTGTCGCCGGCCGTGCAGCGGGCCACGATCGCGCCAGGCCGCTCTGCCTCGTCAAACCGCGTCTGGAATGTGACGGTGAATGGCTGATCGAACTCAAAGTCGCCGACGCTCGGCAGCTCCGCGACCACACCGTGGAGCGAGAGTGCCGACCGGCCGCCGGGGCCTTCCTGCCAGGCGGAGTCCTTCTCGAGCGTGAGCGGCAGGTCGATCTCCTTGCCGCCTTGCCGAATCCGCGTGGCCGCGTCCTTTCCCTCGGAAAGCGGCATCTCCAGGGCGGGCGTGTCTTGCGGGGCGGTTCGCTTGGCAATCTCCGGCGTGAGGTTCGTGAGCCAGGCGTCAAACTCCGGCCTCGCCGCTTTCCTGCGGTCTTCGGCCGCGGCCTTCGTGGCCGGAATCTCCCGTTCGAGCACCGCGAACCGCGGCCGGTCTTCGATCCGGGGCACCGGTAGGATCGGCGGGGTGTCGTGGATGTTGCCGTCCATCGCCGCCTGCGTGGTGTTGTTGAAGAACGCCGAGAGCTCGTAGAACTCCTGCTGCGAGAGCGGGTCGAACTTGTGGTCGTGGCAGACGGCGCAGCCGGTCGTGAGGCCGAGCCAGACGGCGGAGGTGGTCTCCGTGCGGTCGCGGGTATAAAGGACGAGGTATTCCTCCGCGATCACGCCCCCCTCGTTCGTCGTCATGTTGCAGCGGTTGAAGCCGCTGGCGATCCGATTGTCGAGGATCTGCTCGGGCGTGGCATTGGGCCCGTGATGGCTGACGAGGTCGCCCGCCAACTGCAGGATCGTGAACTGGTCGAACGGCATGTTGCGGTTGAACGCATTCACCACCCACTGGCGATACGTCCACATCTCGCGGTAGTTGTCGAAGTGGATGCCGTGCGTGTCGGCATAGCGGGCATAGTCGAGCCAGTGGCGGCCGCGGTGCTCGCCCCATTCGAGGCTCGAAAGCAGCGTGTCGACGAGCCGGTCATAGGCGTCGGGGTGCGGGTCGGCCACAAACGCATCGACAACGGCGGGCTCCGGCGGCAGGCCCGTGAGATCGAGCGCGAGCCGGCGGGCGATTGTGCGGCGGTCGGCCTCCGGCGCGGGCGCGAGGCCTTCCTTCTCGAGGCGGGCGAGGATGAAGGCGTCGATCGGGTTTCGCACCCACTCCTTTTGTTTGACGGCCGGCAGTTCGGGCCGCGCGGGCGGGATGAACGACCAATGCGGCTCATACTCCGCCCCCTCGGCGATCCACCGCTTGAGCAGCTCCTTTTGCTCAGCGCTGAGCACCTTCTTGATCGAGGGGGGCGGCATCACCTCTTCGGGGTCGTCGGAAAAGATCCGGTCGAGGGCCACGCTCGAATCGGGGTCGCCTGGAGCGATCGC
>JBIIQM010000163.1:0-2884 GCA_044342075.1 Pirellulales bacterium | reverse complement strand
GGGACGGGCGTCGGCCTTTTCGCCCAGCCCCACGGCCGCGAGCATCTCGCGGGCCTCCCGGATCGCGTCGCTTCGGCGCCGGCCCTGCACGAGGAGGGGGAGGCTCGCGTTCTCGGCAGCCGTCAACGCCGGCAGCAGGTTGTACTGCTGGAAGACGAAGCCGATCATCCGGGCCCGAAAGGCTACGAGGGCGTCGCCCCGCAGGTCGCCGAGGCGGCGGTCGAAGATGCAAACGTCGCCGGACGTCGGCTCGAGCAAGCCGGCGATGATTGAGATCAGCGTCGTCTTGCCGCAGCCCGAGGGGCCGACGAGGAGCGTGATCTCGCCAGGGGCGACCTCGATGTCGACTCCGCGGAGCACCTGCACCCGGGCGTCGCCCGAGCCGAACGACTTCGTGACGCCCGTGCAGGCGACGGCGGTGCGGGTGGCTGTGGGAATCATGAAGTTTCCGCGGGGCGGCCTACTTGAAGACGATCGCCGGCTCGAGCGTCCACACCCGGCGGATGCTGACGATGCTGGCGAGGAACATGATGACCACCACGGCCGCCGCCGTGCCGATGGCCACCTCCCAGGGCAGATAGAAACCGCGGAGGTGGTAGATGTCTTTGGTGACCTCGAAGAAGACGCTCGCCGCGCCCATGCCCAGCGCGTAGCCAAGCCCGCCCACGACGCTGGCCTGCAAAAGGATCATGGCGAGGATCCGCTTGTTGGTGACCCCCATGGCCTTGAGCGCCCCGAACTGCTTGAGGTTCTCGAGCGTGAAGAGATAGAAGGTCTGGCCGGCGATGGCCGTCCCCACGATGAAGCCGAGGGCCACCGTGATCCCGAAGTTTACGGGGATTCCGGTGGACCGCATGTAATAGCCGATCGTCAGCCAGACGAACGACCACGAGTCGTAGGCCGCCAGCTGGGTGCGGTCGCGAATCCGCCGACACACTTCCCGCGGATCGACATCGGGATGAGCGTCGGCAATGACGAAGCAGAGGGCGTTGCGCTCGCGCGGCACGTAGTGCATCGCCTGGCTGTAGCGGCAGTACATGACGGGAAACGTCTGAAACGGCGCCGCCACCCGGCAGATGCCGACAATGACAACGCGGCGGTCGTTCATTTCGAGCGTTCTGCCGAGGGTGACCGGTTCGCCCGGAAAGAGATAGCTGTAGCCCGCGTCGTCGATGATCACGCCATCGGGCTGCCGCAGGTCGTGCCACGCCCCAAGGATCATCTGCTGGGGAGCGCCCGCCAGGCTGTCGTCGTCGAGCCCCATCACGATGGCAGTGCGGTACAGCCCATCCGCCGTGCGGACCCGCCCGAGCGACTTCGAGAGCCGCGACGCCCACCGCACTCCCGGCACGCTCCGCACCCGGTGGAGCGCGGTGGCCGAGAGCGGCTCGATCTCGTCGACGCTCTGCAGTTCCGGGTCGCAGACCCAGATGCTTGCGTCGCGCACGTCGAGAACCTGGCTGGCCGTGCGGCGCATCAGCCCGCAGAAGATGCTCACCTGATGCGACATGAGCATGCTGGCGAACGCCACGCCGAACACGAGGCCGAAGTATTTGGCCCTGTCTCCCGTCAGCATCTTGAGGGCAACCCAGTTCATGAAGCCTGTTCCCCGGCGGCCCATCTCGGCCACATGAGCCGGCGCAGCGCGAGCAGATGAATGGCGATGGAGAGTGGCAATTGGAAAAGCGATATGAGCGCCAGTGGATGCAGGCCGATTGAGACGGGGGCCGGTTGCAAAGTCAGGGCGCCGATGAAAGACAGCGACACCATGCTCACCGAGATCAGAAAATCGGCGATGCCAAACAGATTCCAGCCGATCGCGAGCCGGCGGACACCACCGATCTGTTTCCCGACCGCCCACGCCAACGGAAGCGCCGTGATGCCGATGAACACATCGGCACACCCTGTGACGATGCCAATCTCGGGCGGCATCAGGCCTTCCGCATGCATCCACAGAAACACGACGCCTGCCAGCCGATACACCTGGGTGCCGATGAGCGTCGGCAGTGGAATTGCTTTCAGAAACCCGCGAAACGTCGGCGAGCGATACCACCCGAACGCAATCACCATCAGTGGCAGCGTCATTAGGGTGCCGAAGAGGAGGAAGCCTGGAACATCGGCAGTGTGCCACTCGCGCGAATCCTGAAAAAAGCCATGAAGCGAGAGCGCCCAGGCTGCAGCACACCATGCCATCACCCCGAGTGACACCACGCGCATCCGCCGCCAGCTGTATGCCGCCACGGCAAGTGCTATCCCGCACGCGATCGACGAAGTCACGCTGGAGTCTCCTCTTTCACCGCCGGGCAGGATGTTCACGCCGTCCACTTTGACAAATGAAGTGGACAGCGTCAACATTGGTTCATGAGCCACACACGCGCGGCGTATCACCACGGGGATCTTCGCAACGCGCTGATTTCCTCGGCGGTGCGTCTGATCGAGCAGGGAGGCGAGGCCGCCTTCAGCCTGCGCGAGGCGGCCCGCGACGTGGGCGTGTCCGCGAACGCGGCATACCGACACTTCGACGACAAGACCGCGCTTCTGACCGCCGCTGCGGCCAGTGGGCTGGAGCGGCTGTCGGCCCTCATGCAGGCGGCCATGGACCGGGCCGCCAAAAGCAGGGGCAAACAGAGCCCGGCGATCGCGAGGCTCACGGCCGTCGGCCGAGCGTACGTCGAGTTCGCCCTGGCGCATCCCGAACTCTTTCGCCTGATCTTCAGCGGCAGCGGCGTCGGGTGTTTGGATCACGATGCCCCCGGCCTCGTGACACCGACACCGTGGGAGCTGCTCGGTCGATCGCTCGACTCGCTCGTAGCCGAGGGCGTGTTGCCTCCTGAACGGCGGGCAGGCGCGGAACTCAAGGCGTGGAGCGTCGTCCACGGTTTTG
>JBIIQM010000035.1:0-30500 GCA_044342075.1 Pirellulales bacterium | reverse complement strand
CTTCGGCAGTTCCAGGAACTCGTGATCTGGATCCTGCTCGTGGCGGCGTTGATCGCCGGGGCGATGGGCGACTGGGCCGACACGGCGGCGATCCTGGCGATCGTGCTCGTCAATGCGATCATCGGTTTCTTCCAGGAGGAGCGGGCCCTGCAGGCGCTCGCGGCGCTCCAGCGGATCTCGACGCCGGTGGCCAAGGCCGTTCGCGCCGGGGAACTCCAGCAGCTACCGACGCGGGATCTCGTGCCCGGCGACCGGATCGAGCTCGACGCTGGCGACAACGTGCCTGCCGACGCGCGGCTGATCGAGGCATTCGGCCTGCGGGTGCAGGAGGCGGCGCTCACCGGGGAGAGCGAGCCGGTGGAGAAGGCGCCCGTCGGCCCGCTGCCCATGGCCACGCCGCTCGGCGACCGCCTCTCGATCGTGTACTCGGGCACCGTGGTGGCGGCCGGCCGCGGCGCCGCGATCGTCGTGGCCACCGGCATGGCGACTGAAATCGGCCGCATCGCCAGCCTGCTTGAACGTTCGCCTCCGGAGACGACGCCGCTCCAGCGGCGGCTCGCCGAGCTCGGCCGGCTCTTGATCGCCGTCTGCCTCGGCGTGGTGGCGGTGATTTTCGCGCTCGAGATCGCCCGCGGCGGCCCGGTGACGGAAGTGCTCCTGCGGGCCGTGAGCCTGGCCGTCGCGGCGGTGCCCGAAGGGCTGCCCGCGGTCGTCACGCTCGTGCTGGCGGTGGGGATCCAACGAATGGCAGCCCGCAACGCGCTCGTGCGCCGGCTGCCGAGCGTCGAGACGCTCGGCAGCGTGACGGTGATCTGCTCCGACAAGACGGGCACGCTCACCCGCAACGAGATGACGGTGCGAGAAATCGCCACGGCCACCGGACGCTACCGGGTGACCGGCGCGGGCTACTCGCCGCACGGCGAGTTTCAGCGGGTCACCGACGGCGCGGCCGTCGCCGTGGCCACGCAGCCCGATCTCGAAAGGCTGCTCGTGATCGGCGCCCGCTGCAACAACGCCGCGGTGCAGCCCGATGACGGCGGCGGCTGGCGCGTGGTGGGGGATCCCACGGAGGGCGCGCTCGTGGTCGCGGGCATGAAGGGGGGCATCCGGGCCGGCGATTCCGCCGAGAGGGTCGAATTCGAAATTCCCTTCGACTCCGAACGCAAGCGGATGAGCGTGGTCGTGCGGCGGGTGGATGGAGGCCGCCTGATGGAGACAAAGGGGGCCACCGAGGCGGTGCTGCCGCGGTGCAACGCCGAATGGCGGCATGGCGTGGTCGTGCCGCTCACCGCCGAGCGACGCCACGAGATCCTGGGGGCGGCCGCCGCGCTTGCCGAGGGAGCGCTGCGGGTGCTCTCGCTCGCCTGCCGCGAGGTGGCGGATCACGAGCCACTCGACGGCACGCCCGATGATTGCGAGCGCGATCTCGTGCACGTGGGGCTCGTCGGCATGATCGACCCGCCCCGCGACGAGGCGCGGGAGGCGGTGCGGATCTGCCGTTCGGCCGGCATCAGGCCCGTGATGATCACGGGCGATCATCCCGCCACGGCGCTGGCGATCGGCCGGGAGCTCGGCCTGATCGACGGCGTGGGCCGGGCGGTGACGGGCGCCGAGCTCGACGACCTTTCCGACAGCGCCCTAGCCGAGGCCGTCGACTCGATCGCCATCTATGCCCGGGTGACGGCCGAGCACAAGCTGCGGGTGGTGAGAGCCTGGCAGCGGCGCGGGCAGGTGGTCGCGATGACGGGCGACGGCGTCAACGACGCGCCGGCGGTGAAGGCGGCCGACATCGGCATCGCCATGGGCGTCACCGGCACCGACGTGACGAAGGAGGCCTCCGACATGGTGCTCACCGACGACAACTTCGCCTCGATCGTGAGCGCCGTGGAAGAGGGGCGAAGCATCTACGACAACGTGCAGAAATTCATCCACTACCTGCTTTCCTGCAATGCCGGCGAGGTGATGCTGATGTTCTTCGCCGCGGTGGCAGGCTGGCCGACGCCGCTCGCCGCGATCCAAATCCTCTGGCTCAATCTCGTGACCGACGGACTGCCCGCCCTCGCGCTCGGCCTCGAGCCCCCGGAGCGCGACATCATGACCCGCCCGCCCCGGCCTCCCAAGGAGCCGGTGATCACCGCGCGGCGCGGTCTCGTGATCCTGGCCCACGGGGCCCTGGTGACACTGGTGACGCTCGGCGGATTCTGGCTCACCTGGCGGGGCTCGCGCGATCCGGCCGTCATCGCGCATGCGCAGACGGTGACCTTCTGCGTCGCGGCCTTTGCCCAGCTCTTCTTCGCAATCGGCTGCCGCAGCGATCGGCGGACGGCCTTCGAGATCGGCTTCTTTCGCAATCCGGCGCTCCTCGCCGCGATCGCGATCTCGTCGCTGCTGCAGGTGGCCGTCGTGACGCTGCCGTTCACCCGCCCGGTGTTCGAGGTGAGGACTGATCTCGGCCGCGAGTGGCTGCTCGTGCTCGCCCTGGCCCTCGTGCCGCTGGCCGTGATCGAGGTGGGCAAGCGGATTCGGTTCAGTGGGCGGCCGCCCGCTCCTCCGCCCGCATCGCGTCGAGCGGCGCCACGATCTCGTCCACCCGGTCGTTGAAGAGGTCGCCGATCAAGAGGTCGGTGACGTGCCCCTTCAGATGCGGATGCCGCTTCACGAACCGGCCGAAGTTGAAGCCCTCGTAAAACTCGCAGACGAGCCGCCGCATCCGCTCCATGCCGCGAATGTATTCGGGCCCCCAGGTGCCGAGCCGCGCCGCGGAGGTGTCGCCGGCATCGAGGGCCGCCGCGATCGCGTCGGCCGCGAGCTCGCCACTTTTGAGGGCGAGCAGAATGCCCGATGAATAGAGCGGGTCGAGAAAGCCGAAGGCATCGCCCACGAGCACCCAGCCATCGCCGGCGACCTGCCGCGAGCGGTAGGAATACTCCTTCGCCACACGAACGGGGGCCGTCTTCTCGGCGCGGGCGATCCGCTGCTGGAGCCCCGGGCAGCGGGCCACCTCCTCGAAATAGATCGCCTCGGGATCCTTTGTGGGGCGGTCCTTGAAGAGGTAGTCGTAGCCCGCGACCACGCCCACGCTCACGGTGCCATCGTGCAGCGGGATGTACCAAAACCAGCCCTGCTTGTCGTCGAGCTGCAGGACGACCGTGGCCCCCTCGTCGCGGCCCGTGCCGCGCTCGGCATCCTTCCAATAGCTCCAGATCGCCGCCTTCTTGAGGACGGGATCCCAGTCGCGAAGGCCGAGCCGGCTCATGATGATCGAGCCCTGGCCACTGGCATCGACGACGACGTCGGCCATGACCTCGCGGACGACGCCGCTCTCGTCCTGCACGCGCACGCCCTTCGCCCGGTCGCCCTCGAAGAGCACGTCGAGCACCCGTACGCCCTCGTGGACATCGACCCCCTGCTCCGCCGCGTTTCGCAGCATCATCTCGTCGAACTCGCTGCGGACGACCTGCCAGGTGCGGGAACTCTCCTGCGGCTTGTGGTCATGAAAATAAAAGGGCTCGGAGAGCAATCCCTTCTCGTTCACGAACTGCACCGAGTGCTTCTCGACGAAGCGGCTGCCACGCATCCGGTCGAGCATGCCCAGCCGCTCGAGCACCCAAAACGTTTCGGGGATCAGCGACTCGCCGACATGAAACCGCGGAAACCGCTCCCGCTCGAACAGCGTCACGCGGCGGCCTCGCTGGGCCACGAGCGTGGCCGTCGTCGCGCCGGCTGGCCCGCCGCCGATGACGATTACCTCGCTTTGCGCCGGCCCGCCGCTGACCATTCGTTTTGCTCCAACGATCTCATGGGAGCCCGCGTTGCAGAGTAGGGTAGGCTTCAGCCTGCCTTGCCCTCACCGGCTCTGTACAGACTCTCTTTATATAGGCTCTACGCCCCCCGGTGGACAGCCTTCCCGCCGCCTTTACGGCACCCGCCGCCGTAAAACGACCAGCGAATCGGCCTCGTCCCGGACGTGGCCATAGCTCATCGGCTTGGCGAGGATCATCCCGGCGATGAACCCGGCCACGTGGGCCGAATAGGCCACCCCGCCGCCTCCGCCGCTGGAATCAAACATGCCGCTGACCACCTGGAAGAGAAACCAGATGCCGACGGCCACGTAGCCGGGCACGTCCACCATCATCCGCAGCAGGATCACGCTCACCCGCCTATTGGGGTGGAGGACGAGGTAGGCCCCGAGGATGCCGGAGATGGCCCCCGAGGCGCCGAGGCAGGGCGTGAGGGCCGCCTCGCCGGTGCTGTTCAAGGCCACGAACGCGAGCGACGCGATGACGCCGGTCGCGATGTAAAAGAGCAGGTATTTGAGGTGGCCCATGTCATCTTCGATGTTGTCGCCGAAGATCCAGAGAAACCACATATTGCCGGCCAAGTGCATGATGCTGCCGTGCATGAAGATCGCGGTGAGGAGCGTGAGCCAGACGGGCACGGGCGTGGGCTTGAGGCCCGGCACGGTCACCTCCATCACCTGCCCTTGCCCACCCGGCACCGGAATCCGCTGGACGGAGGGCTCCGTGACCACGTCATGCCCGGAGATGATCTCGGCCGGCACCTGGACGTAGGCCATCGTGAAATCTTCGTTGGCGCCCATCCCCTGGAGCACCACGAACACGAACACGTTCGCGATCAACAGCGCGATCGTGACGAAGGGGAATAGTCGTCGATCCGTGTTGTCGTCACCGACGGGAAAAACCATTGAGCGGCCCCGGCTTCATCAAAATACTAAGTGTCTGCCAAGTGTCTGCCGCCACTAATTTACCATGATGTACGGGCCTCGGCTGATTTTGGTTCAAAATTACGTGACTTCTGCTGAGAACGCCCGATAATCCCGACGTCGAGCGGAAAGTGATGACCTCGCCGACCGCTCGGCGACACCACGTCGACCACGGGCGAAAGCCCGGGTGGGGCAAAGGCCGACGGCAGCCATAAAGGCAGCCATCATGAAAAGGCCCACCTGCTCTCGCAGGGCTTCGAAGGCCTCGCTCGGCCTCGAAACGCTCGAAGCCCGGACGATGATGACGGCGGATCTCTTTTCCGCCGCCAGCCGTGCCACCCGCCAGATCGACCAGATCGAATGGAACGGTCGCACCGCCGAAACCTTCGCCGATTCCTGGATCGTCCGCACCCGCAACACGCAGGCCGCGGCCGATAGCCTCGGCCTCTCGGCGGGCTGGCAGGCGGCTCCACTCGGCGAAGGCTTTTTTTCGCTTTCGACCCCGGGCGCATCCGCTCAGGATGTCGCGGGCTGGGCCGGCCGGGCCGCCAGCGTCTCCTACGTGGAGCCCGACTTCGCGATCGCTCCCTCGGCCCTGCCCAATGATCCGTCGTTCAGCCGGCTCTGGGGCCTCCACAACGTGGGCCAGTCGGGCGGCATCGCCGACGCCGACATCGACGCCCCGGAGGCTTGGAACACGACGACCGGCTCGCGAAACGTCGTGGTCGCGGTCATCGACACCGGCATCGACTATGGCCACCCCGACCTCGCCGCAAATGTTTGGACGAACCCGGGCGAGGTGGCCGGCGACGGCATCGACAACGATCGCAATGGCTATGTCGATGATGTCCGCGGCTGGGACTTCGCCAACAACGACGCCGATCCAATGGACGACAACGGCCACGGCACGCACGTGTCGGGCACGATCGGCGCCGTCGGCGACAACGGCGTCGGCGTGGCGGGCGTGAACTGGCAGGTCTCGATCATGGGCCTCAAGTTCCTCTCCGGCTCCGGCAGCGGCTCCACGAGCGGGGCCATCGCGGCGATCAATTACGCGACGCGGATGCGGCGTGATTTCGGGATCAACGTCGTCGCCACGAACAACAGCTGGGGGGGCGGCGGCTTCTCGACGGGCCTGCGGGACGCCATCGAGGTTGGTGGCCAGGCCGGCATCCTGTTTGTGGCCGCCGCCGGCAATGATGGCCGCAACAACGACGCGACCCCGTCGTATCCGGCCAGCTACACGAGCCAGTCGATCATCTCGGTGGCCGCCACCGACCGCTCCAACGCGCTCGCCACGTTCTCCAACTACGGCGTCACGGGTGTCGATCTGGCGGCACCGGGCGTCGGCATCTATTCGACGACCCCCGGCAACAACTATGCGTCCTACAGCGGCACCTCGATGGCCACGCCGCACGTCACCGGCACCGTCGCCCTGATGGCGGCTGCGAATCCCCAGGCCACGGCCGCCCAGATCCGCACCGCGATCCTCGCGACCGCCGCCCCGACGGCGAGCCTCGCCGGCAAGGTGGCCACCGGCGGCCTCCTGAATGTCCAAGCTGCTGTGAACGCGATCACCAGCGGCGCGCTTCCCACTCCCACTCCCACTCCCACTCCCACTCCCACTCCCACTCCCACTCCCGCTCCGGCCCCAGCTCCCGCTCCCGCTCCCGCACCGGTCTCCCCCGTCGCCGACCCCGGCGACACGCTCGCCCGTGCGACGACGGTGCCCACGACCAGCGAGACGATCCGGTTCGTCGGCCAGACGATCGGCGACGGCACCAACGGCCGCCGCGACATCGACCTCTACAAGGTCACGCTGGCGGCCGGCCAGCGGATCGCCATCGACGTCGATGCCCGGTCGCTCGCCACCCCGTCGCGGCTCGACAGCTACCTGCGGCTCTTCAACGTCGGGGGCCGGGAACTGACCCGTAACGACGATTCGAACGGCTCCTACGACAGCTATCTCTCGTTTACGGCACAAACCGCCGGCACCTACTTCATCGGCGTCTCCGGCTATGGCAACTCGAACTACTGGGCCAACAACGGCATCCGCGCCCGGGACGGCTCGACCGGCGGCTACGAGGTGGCGTTCACGCTGAGCGCGATCCCCACCAAGCGGGCGAGCGAGATGGTTCGCACGCTCGGGTTCCGCGATGACGACACCGCCGCCCAGCCGCGGACGGCCCGTCAGGCAGCCTTCGCCGCCCACGCGGCCGCGACCACCACGACGGCCCGGCCCGCTGCCCGCCGGATCACCTGGTAAACCGGTGCACCATCGTGTGGTGGTAGGTTTGGCCCGGGTCGAGCCGCTGCGCTGGCCAGTCGGGATGGTGGGCCGTGTCGGGAAACGTTTGCGTCTCCAGGCAGACGCTGCACTGCTTCGGATAGGAGGCGGCCCCCTTTCCCGCGAGCGTGCCGTCGAGATAGCTGCTCGTGTAAACCTGCAGCCCGGGCTGGTCGGTCAGCACTTCGAGCCTGCGGCCGCTGGCCGGATCGCGGAGCGTCGCCACTAGCCGCAAGGCCCCGTCCGGCTTCCAGCCGCGGACCACGTAGTTGTGGTCGATGCCGCCCGGATGGCTGCCGTCACTCTTCGGCGGCAGCCCGGCGATTGCGTCCCCGAGCCTTGCCGCCGCCCCACGTTCGGGCCGCAGGTCGAACGGCGTGCCCTCGACCGCGGCAAACTCGCCCGTGGGGATGCTGCTTGCATCGACCGGCAGGTAGCGATCGGCCACGACGCTGAGCTCGTGGCCGTGGATGGTGCCTGAGGCATGCCCCGCGAGATTCCAATAGGAGTGATGGGCGAGGTTGACGAGCGTCGGCGCGTCGGTCGTGGCAGCCATCTCGACCCAGAGTTCGCCGTCAGGCGTGAGCGTGTAGGTCACCTTCACCGCGAGCGTTCCCGGATAGCCTTCGTCGCCGGCGGGGGAGACGATCTCGAAATCGACCGCGGGCCCGCGGTCGCCGAGTCTGGGCGTCGCCTTCCAGAGTTTCTTGTCGAAGCCGACGACGCCGCCGTGGAGGTGGTTGGGGCCGTTGTTGGTCGCCACCCGATACCGCTTGCCATCGAGCGTGAACTCGCCGCCGGCGATCCGGTTGGCCACGCGACCGCAGATCGCGCCGAAATACGGATGCTCTTTCACGTAGCCATCGAGCGAATCAAAGCCGAGGACGACGTCGACCGTGCCCCCGTCCGCATCGCGCGACGGCACGTGGAACTGCGTGAGGATCGCCCCGTAGTCGGTGAGCGTGGCCTTCCAGCCGCCCGGCACCTCGAGCGTGTAAAGCCTCGCTTCCCGCCCGTCGGCGAGCGTTCCAAACGGCGTCACGGTCGGCGGCTTCATCGGGGGCCAGCGTTCCTCAGCGAGGGCCACGGAACCAAGCAGGAGGGCTGCAGCAACCATCGCTCGGAGCATCTCGCGGACCCCTTCACCACCTGCCGACATGATCTGCTACGAAGCCTTGGCCGTCACCCGCGGCTTTGCGGCGGGTGCACCCGACTCCGCCTCCTCGCGCCGCTTGGCGATCCAGCCATCGACGCTCCACGCACCGCCGCCGTAGGCGATCAGCGCAAGCAGGCCTCCGCCGATCGCGAGGTTCTTCATGAATTGAATCGTCTGCAGCTGCCGCTGCGTGGGATCGGCGAACTTCCAGAAATCGTGGAAGTAAAACGTCGCCGCCGCCAGGAAGACGAGCAGGAAGAGGCTGCCGATCCGCGTCCACGCGCCGGCGACTACCGACAAGCCGCCAAGCAGGAGCAGCCCGATCGCCCCGAAGAGCGCGAGCTTCGGATTGGGCACGCCCTCCGTCTGCATGTAGTTGGCCGTCGCCTGGAACTGCGGGATCTTGTTGCCGATGGCGCTGGCCAGAAAGATCGACGCGATCATCAGCCGCGCCAGGAGCGACACGAGCCCCTGGGCCATCGAAGCCATCTGTTCCATATCTCAATACCCTCGTCAGGGACTCGGTGACAGCCGACAATGGTCGCGAACGGTGAAGGGCGGAGCAATATCAAAGTAGGGCAGGCTTCAGCCTGCCGCCCGCCGTGACAGGCTGAGACGCCTGTCCTACAGGGGCTCGTCCCGTGTGATGCAGTGCAGCGCGCCGCGGCCGCGGACCAGCTCGTTGCAGGCCACCGGCTCCACCGTGCGGCCCGGAAAGCACTCGCCGAGCGTCCGCAGGGCCGCCTCGTCGGTCGCCCCGAGAAACACCGGCACCGCGATCACCCCATTGGCCACGTAGAAGTTGAGGTGGCTCGCCGGCAGCTGCGTGCCCTGAAACGCGAACCGGGCCGGGATGTCGATCGGGATCACTTCGAGCCTCCGGCCCCGCGCATCGACGAGTGAGCGCAGCCGCTCGAGGTTGGCCTCGAGCGGGCCATGGTTGGGATCGTCGCGATCGGGCTGCCGCGCCGCGACCACGCGGCCCGGCGCCACGAACCGCGCGAGCTGGTCGATGTGGCCGTCGGTGTCGTCGCCGGCGAGTTCGCCGCCCACCCAGAGCACGCGGTCCGCAGCCAGCCGCTCGCAGAGGATCCGCTCGAGCCGATCGCGGCCGACGCCCGGGTTGCGCGCCGGGTCTTCCACGCAGCGATGGTTCACGAGCAGCGTCCCTTCGCCATCGGTCTCGATCGCACCACCTTCGAGCACGAGCCCGCCTTCGATCACCCGCCGCCCAAGCCGCCGCGCTATTCTCCCGCCGACGGCGGCGTCGCGATCCCAGGGCGGATACTTGCCCCCCCAGGAATTCCACTGCCAGCAGACGGCCGCTGGCTTGGCAGCGCCGGCCTCGCGCGGCGCGAGGAACATCGGCCCCGTGTCGCGGAGCCAGGCATCGTCGGTCGGGATGTCGACGAGCTCGAGGTTGCCAACGCCGCCGAGGTGCTCGCGGGCCTCGTCGAGGACGGCGCCCGAGGCGATCACGCGCACCGGCTCATAGGAGGCGAGCAGCCGCGCGATCCGCGCGAAGACGGGCGGGATCGCGGAAAAGTCGCCGAGCCACGTTGCCTTGCGGTGCGGCCAGGCGAGCCAGGTGGCCGCGTGCGGCTCCCACTCCGCGGCAAGACGGTGGCCGAGTGCGGCGGATTCCGACGGACTGCTCATGCACTCCCCCAGCGATTGAGCAAGCCTCCGTAGGCGTCGATGCGTCGGTCGCGGAAGAAGGGCCACCGCGTCCGCGACCACTCGATGCGATCGAGGTCGCAGTCGACCACGATCGTCTCGGGCGCGTCGTGCCCGATCTTCGCGAGCGGCTCGCCGTTGGGCGCGTAGACCACGCTCGCGCCCCAGAAACGGAGCGGCCCCTCGCGGCCCGTGCGGTTCACCGCCACCACAAACACGCCGTTGGCGATCGCGTGGCTCCGGAGCATCGTGTCCCACGATTCATACTGCTCGCGGTGAAGCGATTCCTCGCCGTCGAGCCAGCCGATCGCGGTCGGATAGAAGAGCACCTCAGCTCCGGCCATCGCGGTGAGCCGCGCCGCTTCCGGATACCACTGGTCCCAGCAGACGAGCGGGCCCACCTTCAGCCGGCTCGTTGGCACCGCCATGAAGCCCGTGTCGCCAGGCGCGAAATAAAACTTTTCGTAGTAGTGCGGATCGTCCGGGATGTGCATCTTGCGGTAGACGCCCGCGGTCGAGCCGTCGGCGTCGAAGATGACGGCCGTATTGTGGAAGAGCCCGGGGGTGCGCCGCTCGAACACGCTCCCCACGAGCACCACGCCATGCTCCCGCGCCGCCTGCGCGAGCCGCTCGGTGAGCGGGCCGGGCACCGCCTCAGCCTCCGCAAACTTCCCGTGGTCTTCCGACTGGCAGGGATACTCGCCCGCGAAGAGCTCCTGCAGGCAGACGACCTCCGCGCCCGCGCGAGCCGCCGCGGCGATGCCGGCGAGGGCCTGCGCGACATTGCCTTCGCGCGAGGGAGTACACGCCGACTGCACGAGGCCGATCCGAACGACACGGCTCATGAATAGGCAGCTTACCTTTCGCCGGCCTCGAGCCTGGCCGCCGGCACGGGGAACTGCTCGGCGAGCTCGCCCACCTCGGCCTTCGTGGCCGCCACGAGCTTCTCGTCGGTCGGGCTCTTGAGCACGCGGAGGATCCAGGCCGCCACCTGCTTCATCTCGTCGGCGCCCATGCCACGCGTGGTGAGCGCCGGCGTGCCGAGCCGGATGCCGGAGGGATCCATCGGCTTCCGCTCGTCGAACGGAATCATGTTCTTGTTGCAGGTGATGCCGCAGCGGTCGAGCGTCTCCTCGGCGAGCTTGCCGCCGATGCCGAGCGGCGTGACGTCGACGAGCATGAGGTGGTTGTCGGTGCCGCCGCTGACGAGCTTCACGCCGCCGGCCGCCAGAGCCGCCGCGAGCGTCCGTGCGTTCTCGACCACCTGCTTCGCATACCGCTTGAAGTCGGGCTTGAGCGCCTCGCCGAAGGCCACGGCCTTGCCGGCGATCACGTGCATCAGCGGCCCGCCCTGCTGGCCGGGGAAGACCGAGCGATCGAGCGCCTTGGCGTTTTCGGCACGGCACATCGCGATGCCGCCGCGGGGGCCGCGGAGCGTCTTGTGGGTCGTGCTCGTGACAAAATCAGCGACGGGCACGGGGTTGTCGTGGATGCCGGCGGCGACGAGCCCTGCGTAGTGGGCCATGTCGACCATCAGCTTCGCGCCGACCTCGCGGGCGATCTCGGCGAACTTCCCGTGCGGAATCTCGCGCGGATAGGCGCTCGCGCCGGCCACGATCAGCTTCGGCTTGTGCTCGCGGGCGAGGCTCGCGATCTGGTCGAAGTCGAGCAGTTGGTTGTCGCGGCGGACGCCGTAGTGCACGAACTTGTAGAGGACGCCCGAGGCGTTGAGCTTCATGCCGTGCGTGAGGTGGCCGCCGTGTGCGAGATCGAAGGCAAGCACCGTGTCGCCGGTCTGGATCGCCGTCATGTAGACGGCCGCGTTGGCCTGGCTGCCCGAATGCGGCTGCACGTTGACGTGCTCCGCGCCAAAGAGTTTCTTGAGCCGCTCGCGGGCGAGGTCCTCGACCTTGTCGACGAACTCGCAGCCGCCGTAATAGCGGTGGCCGGGGTAGCCCTCGGCGTATTTATTGGTGAGCACGCTGCCGACGGCCTGCATGACGGCGGGGCTCGTGAAGTTTTCGCTCGCGATCATCTCCAGGCCCTCGGCCTGGCGGGTCTGCTCCGCGGCGATCGCCGACCAGACGTCGGGGTCTTCGAGCTCCACGAAATTGGGCGTGCCTTGCGATGCGATGCTCACGGCGATCCTCCTGAAAGCGTGCGGATTCCCGATGCCGAATGATAGACGATTGTGAAACGGCGGGCTGCCAGCGTCAACGAACCGCGATGGCGCTGCGGTCATACGAATGGCCTCCTGCCGCCGGCTCACTCGAAAAGCAGCGGCTCGGGCATGAACGTGACGATCGGGATCAAGAGCGAGAAGAGCCCGAGCATCGTCCGCGCGAGCCCCAGCGGCCGGCCGTCGTCGCGGATCGGCGGATGGTCGGTGCCCATCAGCGCCACGATCACCACCATCGCGATCCAGTTGTAGCGGCCGAGCAGGATGATCGCCGCAATCGCCGCGAGCAGGATCGCGCGGGCGATCCAGTTGGAACGGGCGCCGAAGATGGCGTGGCTCACGTGGCCGCCATCGAGCTGGCTCACGGGGATCATGTTCAAGCCCGTCACGAGCAGCCCCACCCAGCCGGCCATGAAGAGGGCGTTGGGCTCGATGCTCGTCCCCGCGACGATATCGGGCCGCAGGAGCGAGAGCATCCAGCGGGCCACGGGCGGCGTGGCGAAGGGGCTCTCCGCCGTGGGCGTGCCGAAGAGCATGCCCATGGCCAAGACCGGCAGCGCCACCACGAGTCCGGCGATCGGCCCGGCGATCGCGATGTCGAAGAGCTGGCGCCGGTTGGCCCGCGAGCCTTCCATGCCGATCACGGCGCCGAGCGTGCCGGTGAGGAGCACGGGCACGGGAATGAAGAAGGGGAGCGTCGCCGGGATGCGATGGAGCCGCGCGGCGATGAAGTGGCCCGCCTCATGGGCCGAGAGCACCGCCATCACCGCCGCCATGTAGGCGAGCCCGCGCTGCCAGTGCGGCGCGATCTCGTTGGCGAGGTTGTCGTCGAGCCCGAGCACGACCGGCTGCCAGCCCGCCACACCCGCCGCAAACGTCGTGGCAGCCGTCGCCAGGTAGAGAATCGCCTGCGGCCGCAGCCGCCGCGGCGGGGAGACCGTGTCGAAACGCTCGTCGAAAGGCTGCATGCAGCGTGAGAATACAGGTTTCCGAACGCCACTGGTAAACTGCGGAGCCCTGGCCGAGCCCCTCGCAAGGAGTTTTCCGATGCACTCGTCGCCCCGCCGCCGTGATGCGATCCTCCGCAGCCTCCTGATCCGCATGCTAGCGGCGCTTCCGACGCTCGCCGCGGCCGTCGCCGCGGGCCCCGTCGCGCGGGCCGCCGACCGCACCGTGCTCGCGGTCGCCGCCTGCGACAGTTACGCCGATCTCAAGAAGCAACTCGGCTGGCTCGGCAACCAGATCGACAATCCCGGCCTGGCAGGCATGCTCGAATCGATCCTGCTGCTCGCCACGCAGGGCCGCGGCCTCGCCGGCCTCGACGTGAAGCGGCCGCTCGGCGCGGTGGTGACGAGCGACGGCGCCGATCTCGCCGTGCACGGCTTCGCGCCGGTCAAGGATCTCGACCGCCTGCTCTCGTCGCTGCAGGGCGTCACCGGGCCGGTGGAGACCGACGGCGACGTGCGTCGGATCGTGCTGCCGAGCGGCCTGCCACTCGAGATCACCGCGCGCGACGGCTGGGCCGTGATCGCGCCGGGGGGCATGCCGGCAGGCGCGGTCGATCCCACGGCCGTGCTCGACGCGGTCGCCAAGTCGTACACCGTCGGCATCGAGACGTTTCCGGGGCGGATGTCCGACGCGGTGCGCAAGCGGCTCGAGGCGGCGATCGACCAGACCGCCGCGGTGTCGGCGGCGCAGGGGCAGCCGGTCGACACCGATGCGCTCAAGGCGGGCCTCGCGAGCCTGCGGCAGACGGAGTCGCTCGCGCTCGGCCTCGGCATCGACGATGCGAGCGGCAACGTGTTCATCGAAAACCGGATGATCGCCATGCCGGGCAGCATCTCGGCCGCGGCCTTCGGCGCGGCCGGCCGCGGCACGCTCACGGTCGCCACGCCGGCGGCGGCCGATGGCGGCAGCCCGGCCGTCCGCGGGTATGTGGCGCAGATGGTGACGGAGGCGTCGCGGGCGAAGGTGCTCGAGTCGTTCGACCGCGCGTTGCCGCCCGGCAGCGACGATCCGCTCACGAAGGTGATCACCGGCCTCGTCCGCGAATTGCTCCGGGCCACGCTCGCGAGCGGCGGGATCGACGCGGCGGTCGCCATCGACACGAGCGCCGCCACGCAGCAGTCGCCGCTGCCCGCCATGACGGCCGGCGTGCGAGTCGACGACGGCCCCGCGCTCGAGCAGCAGGTGAAGACGCTCTTCGGCGCAGGCGCCCTGCCGCCCAACGTCGCCGTGAAGTTCGACACCGGCAAGGCGGGCGCTGCCAATCTTCACTCCGTCAAGATCGACCTCGGCGATTCGCCGGCAGCCGATGCCGTGGGCGAGTCGCTCGAGCTCACGCTCGCAGTCGCCGACGACTATGCCTTCGTGCTGACCGGCGGCGACCTGCAGAAGCGGATCGCCGCGGCGCTCGCCTCGAGCGGCCGTGCCGATCCCGAGGCGAAGCCGATCGCCAACGTGCAGGTGGCGATGAACCGCGTTCTCCGCTATGCCGACACCGTCACCGGCCAGCCGCAAGCCGCCGCCGCCGCGAAGCGGGCCGACGAGGCGCCGCGCTCGCTCTTGGAGGTCTTCGTGCGGCCGGTCGATCGCGGCCTCGTCACGCGGCTCTCGGCGGATGCCGGCGTGCTCAAGGCCGTCGCTACGCTCAGCGGCGTGCCGCAGGCTCCCGTCGGCCCCGGCGGCGTGCCGCTGCCACAGGTGCCGCAAGGCTTTCCGCAAGGCTTTCCAATCCCCGTGCCTCTCCCCCAGTAGGAATCCAAGACAGTCAGCCCATGAGCACGACCACCTCCTCCCCCCGGCATCCCGGGCTTCGCGAATCGATCGCCGGCGCGAGCGTCGCGGAACTCGCCCGCGCGCACGGCACCCCGCTCTATGTATATGACGCGGAAATGGTCCGCCGCCGTTGCCGCGACCTCGCCGCGTGGGACACCGTGCGGTTCGCGCAGAAGGCCTGCTCCAATCTCGCGGTGCTCGACATCGTGCGGCGCGAGGGGGTGATGGTCGATGCCGTGAGCACGGGCGAGATCCACCGGGCGCTCGCCGCGGGCTACCAGCCGCATGCGGCCCGCGCGGCCGACGCCGACGGGCTGCCGCCGGTGCACCCGATCGTCTACACGGCCGACATCTTCGACCGCGAGAGCCTCGACGCGGTCGCGAAGCTCGGCATCCACGTCAACTGCGGCTCTGCCGACATGCTCGAGCAACTGGCCGAGCGGGTGCCGGGGGCGAGCGTGACGCTCCGTGTGAATCCCGGCTTCGGCCACGGCCACAGCCAGAAGACGAATACCGGCGGCGAGGGCTCGAAGCACGGCATCTGGCACGAGGAGATTCCCGACGTGCTCCGCCGCGCGGAGTGGGCTGGGCTCTCCGTCAGCGGCCTGCACATGCACATCGGCAGCGGCACCGACCTCGCGCACCTGGCCGAAGTGGCGGGGTCGCTCGAACGCGTCGCGCTCGAGATCGGCCGATCGCTCACCACGATCTCCGCCGGCGGCGGCCTGCCCGTGCCCTACAAGCCGGGCGAGGTGCATGCCGATCTCTCCGGCTACTTTCAGCTCTGGGACGCCACGCGCAAGAAGCTCGAGCAGACGTTCGGCCACCGCATCCGCCTCGAGATCGAACCGGGCCGCTACCTCACGGCCGAGTCGGGCTACCTCGTGACGGAAGTCCGGGCGGTGAAGAGGCAGGGGGGCCGGAAATACATCCTGGTCGATGCCGGCTTCAACACGCTCGCGCGGCCGGTGCTCTATGGCTCCTACCATCCGATGAGCCTCTGCCCGGCCGACGGCGTGGCGGGGCAGGAGGTCGAGGAGGTGGCGGTGGGCGGGCCGCTCTGCGAGTCGGGCGACATCTTCACCCAGACCGACGGCGGCTTCGTGGCCACCCGGGCCCTGCCGCGGGCGGCCGTGGGCGACTACCTCGTGATCGAGATCGCCGGGGCCTACGGCTTCGTGATGGCGAGCAACTACAATTCAAAGCCCCTGCCGGCCGAGGTGCTCGTCGACGGGGGCCGACCCCGGCTGGTCCGGCGTCGGCAGACCCCGGACGACCTGATCCAAGGCGAAACGACCTGATCGTGGGGGAAACCACCTGAGCCGCCCACGGGCAAAACAGCCGTTTTGCCGAAGCGTTCCGCTGGGCTACCATATTTTCGCAACGCGATCTGTTGAATTTTCGTCCCTCCTTCCGCCGATCTCCACACCATGGCAAAAGCAGGTCCCCGCAAGAAGCTCCCGAAGGAATTGGCGGTCATCAACGCCGATAACTGCACGGGCTGCGAGTCGTGCCTCGAGGTCTGTCCGGTCGACTGCATCCTGAAGGTGCAGCAGTACGACCAGTTCCACAACCTCCAGAGCTGGTGTGAGATCGACATCGAGCGGTGCGTGGGCTGCGAGGTCTGCGTGCACATCCCGGGCAAGAAGTCGAATCCCTACGACCTGAAGGTCTGCCCGTGGGACGCCATCGAGATGGTGCCGACCGAGCAGGTGGCGCAAGTCGTGGCCCAGATCGGCGGCCCGCCGGAATACGTCGAGAAAAACTGGGACCGCCTCGTGAACACGGCCCAGCATCTGGCCGAGCTCAAAGCCGCCGCCGGCTGAAAAAGGTGTCAGGACTCTTTTCTGCGTTCATTCAACGCGCAGAAAAGAGTCCTGACACCTTTTTCACGTTGTTTGACGCCGCGCCCGCGCGACGCTACAACGTGACAAATGTTCACGTCCGAGCCATTTCGCGATCAGGTTCGCCTCGCCTCCGTGCCGGGCATCGGCCCGCGATTCCGCAAGCTGCTCCTCGAGCGGTTTGGCTCCCCCGCGGGGATCTTCGCCGCGAGCCCCGCCGAACTGAGGTCGGTCGCGAGGCTCGGCAAGAAGCTCGCCGATGCGATCGCCGAGGCCGCCAACTCGCCCGCGGCCGATGAAATCATCGCGCTCTGCCAGAAGCGGGCCGTCGATATCGTCCTCGAGGGGAGCGAGGGCTATCCGCCCCTGCTCTCCCGGATCGACGATCCCCCGGGGCTGCTCTTCGTGCGCGGCGCGTTCCTGCCCTGCGATGCGCTCGCCGTGGCGGTCGTGGGCTCCCGCCATGCCACGCCCTACGGCATCAAGGTCGCCGAGCAGTTGGGCGGCAGCCTCGCCCGGGCGGGCTACACGGTGGTCAGCGGACTGGCCCGCGGGATCGACGCGGCGGCCCATCGTGGGGCGATCGCCGCCGGCGGCCGCACGATCGCCGTGCTGGGCAGCGGCGTGCTGAATGTCTACCCGCCCGAGCACGAGGATCTCGCGGCGGAGGTCGAGAAGCACGGCGCCCTCGTCAGCGAGGTACCGCCGCTCTGTGAGCCTTCCACTGGCGCGTTTCCGCAGCGCAACCGGATCGTGTCGGGCATGTCGCTCGGCACGGTGGTCGTGCAGGCGGCGGAGCGGTCGGGCGCGCTGATTACATCGCGGCTGGCCGCCGAGCAGGGCCGCGAAGTCTTCGCGGTGCCGGGGCCGATCGATTGCCGGCTGTCGGGGGGCTGCCATGCGCTCATCCGCGATGGCGCGAAACTCGTGCACCGGGTCGACGACATCCTCGAGGAATTCGGGCCGCTCTTCGAGACGGCGACGACCCCCGAGGGCGTGCCGGTCGCGAGCGCCGCCGAACTGCAGCTTGGCAACGTGGAGCGCAGCGTGCTCGATTGCGTCGGCCGCGGCTCGGTCACGGTCGATGAGATCGTCGAGACGTCCGACCTGGCGGCCTCGCAGGTGCTCTCCACGCTGAGCGTGCTCGAGATGCGGCGGCTCGTCCGACGCCTCCCCGGCAACCGCATCGAGCGGCTGTAGGACAGGCTTCAGCCTGTCAGCTGTTGCTTCAGCCTGCCCTTCTCTCTTCGCTTTGGCACGGTGATTGCATCTCTTCCCTGCTGCCCTTCCCACGGGCAAAACCATTCGGGGGCGCTTCTGCAGGAGAACGGCCATGAAACCGGGCAAGGACGATCGGCGGACGGAAAAAGCCAAGGCGATCCGTCGTGCAAAACGCGCCGGCGCGAGGCGAAACGCGGCGCGCCTCTGCCCTCCCGAGGCCCTGGAAACCCGCACTCTGATGGCCGCCGACGGCCAGCACATGCGGGTGGGGATGAACCTCGAAAACATCGTCGATTGGTCGCCCGCCTGGACGTTCACCGATGCCTTCAAGGCCTCGCGCGGCTGGATCACCCAGGAGTTCAACACGGCCACCTACGAGATGACGTGGGACGTCGGCACGACCAACCCGGTCCGCGTCGATGCCAATGGCAACGTCGCGAGCCTGGGCAGCCGCGTCAACGCGAGCGGCCAGACGATCCGGCAGATGGCCGCCACGCTCGTGTTTCGCGATACCGGTGGCGCCTATCCGGCCGGCACATACCGTGCCGAGTGGGATGGCACGGGCACCGTGGTCTTCGGATTCGACGCCCGCACGATCGCGACGGGCCGCACGCCCGCCGGCCGCAATTACGCCGATCTCGCCGTGACGCCCGGCAACGACGGGATTTACATGCGGATCGAAGAGACGAGCGCCGCCGACCCGGTGCGCAACTTCAATGTCTGGATGCCTGCGTGGAACGGCCAGTCGTTTGCCGGCCAGCGGTGGCAGCCCGGCGCCAGCGTCTCCCCTTTCCACCCGCTCTTCAAGGAGCGGCTCGCCCCGTTCGGCGTGATCCGCTTCATGGGGATGCAGGAGACGAATAGCTCCGACATCCGCACCTGGGCCGATCGCCGCGACGCGGCCGACATCCGCCAAGGCTCCGGCAGCGATGGCTCCCCCTCCGAGCCGCTCACCAACGGCGTGTCGCTTGAATACATGGTGCAATTGGTCAACGAGCTCGACGCCGATCCGTGGGTCAACATGCCCCACATGGCCGACGACACGTTCGTCCGCAACTTCGCGACGTATGTCCGCGAGAATCTCGAGCCGGGCCGCAAAGCCTATGTCGAGTGGTCGAACGAAATCTGGAACTTCGGCTGGGGCTTCGAGGCATCGCACTGGGTGCAGGCGCAGACCGCGCGGCCCGAATACGCCGGCCTCGACAACTGGCAGGTGGCCGGCCGCGAGGCGAAGCGGGATCTCGACATCTGGAGCGAGGTCTTCGCCGGGCAGAGCGGCCGCCTCGTCCGCGTGGCCGCCGGCTGGGCCGCCAACGACTGGGTGACCAACCGGGTCGTCGAGAGCATGGGTGCCTCGTTCGACGCCATCGCGATCGCCCCCTACTTCACCCCCAACGACGAGCGGCGGGCCACCTACACCTCGGCCACGACGGTCGATCAGGTGATCGCCGACTCCCGCGCCTCATTACCAGAGGCGGTGGGCTGGGCACGCAACCACCAGACGCTGGCCGACACGTGGACCACACGGCTCGGCCGCGACATCCAACTCGTCGCCTACGAGGGGGGCCAGCACCTCGACGGCCGCAACGCCCCCTATCAAAGCGCCTTCTACGCCGCGGCCAACGATCCGCGGATGGGCGACATCTACCGCGACTATCTCAAAGCGCTCGACGGCGTGGGCATGGATCTCTTCGTCGACTTCCAGTTCACCGGGCAGGCCGGCGCCTCGTCGTGGGGCGATTTCGCGAAGCTGCATCGCATGGACGAGCCGCTCGCCACGGCCTACCGCTATTCCGCGGTGGTGGATGCCGCGACGGGCAAACTCTGGGGCACGCCCACGCCAACCCCAACGCCCACACCAACCCCGCCCCCTGCTCCGGTGCCTGTGGTGCCGACGGTGTCGATCGCATCCGCCGCCGTGATGGAGGGCCAGTCGGGCCGCACCCGGCTGGCGTTCACGATCTCGCTCTCCGCCGCGGCCGAGCGGGATGTCGCGGTCAACTGGAAGACGGCCAACGGCTCGGCCCTCACTGGCCGCGACTATCTCGGCGGCGCCGGCCGCACGGTGATCAAGTCCGGGCAGCAGTCGGCCACGGTCGTGATCTGGGTGGTCGCCGACCGAATCCGTGAGGCCAACGAGACGTTCTTCGTGCAGCTGACATCGACCACCGGCGGCCGGCTCTCCGACACCGACCGCCGCGCCACGGGGCTCATCGTCAATGACGACGCCCTGTCGCGAACGGCGCTCGCCGCCGCCTTTGCCACGCTCGAAGACTTCAATCGCACGGCCACCCGCGGCCGCAGGTAGGCGGAAACTGCGGCGGCTTCTCGGTCGGCACGGCGGCCCGTAGAATTCGCCGCATGGATACAGCTCTCTTCAATCGCGCCGAAGCGATCCGGGCCCGCCTGCTGCAGCTGCGGGACTCCCTTTGACTGGGAAGGCCGCAAGAAGTCGGCCGCCCGCATCGAAGACGCGATGGGGCAGGCGAATTTCTGGGACAACAACGAGAAGGCCCAGGCCACCGTTGCCGAGCTGAAGAGCGTCAACTCCATCCTCAAGCCGCTCGAGGAGGCCCTGGCCGTGGGCCGCGATCTCGAGGCGCTCGAGGAGCTCGCCCGCGAGGATGCCTCGCTCGAGGCGGAGCTCGCGCAGGAGGCCAACCGGCTCGAGAAGCTGGTCGATGCCCTCGAACTCGCGTCGCTCCTCTCCGGCCCGCACGATTCCTCCGACGCGATCGTCTCGATCAACGCCCGTGACGGCGGCACCGACGCCAACGACTGGGCGGAGATGCTCCTACGGATGTATTCCGCGTGGGCGTCGAAGCGCGACTACGCCGTCGAGCTGCTCGACCGTCAAGACGACGCCGTGGCCGGCATCCAGAGCGCCACCTTCGCCATCCGTGGCCCGTGGGCCTACGGCTATCTCAAGGGGGAGACCGGCATCCACCGACTCGTGCGGATCAGCCCCTTCAACGCCGAAGGCAAGCGGCAGACGAGCTTCGCGGCCGTCGACGTCTCGCCGGAGATCGCCGACGACGACACGGAAGTCGAGATCAAAGACGAAGACATCCGCGAAGACGTCTTCCGCGCCAGCGGCGCCGGTGGCCAGCACGTCAACAAGACGTCGAGTGCCATCCGTCTCACCCACTTCCCCACCGGCATCGTCGTGCAGTGCCAGAGCGAACGCAGCCAGCACAAGAACCGCGCGACGGCGATCAAGATGCTGCGGTCGCGGATCGCGCGGCTCGAGGAGGAGAAGCGGGAGGCGGAGCAGCTCGCCCGCTACAAGCAGCAGCCGAAGACCGGCTTCGGCTCGCAGATCCGCAACTACTTCCTCCACCCCGACCAGCGGGTGAAGGACCAGCGCACGGGCCACTACGTGGGCAATTTCCAGAGCGTTCTCGACGGCAACCTCGACGGCTTTCTCGACGCTTTCCTCAAGTGGAAGGCCTCTGGCTCCGCACCGCAGGCTGGCGGCGACGAATGACGCCCGCTGGACGCTGCCGCGGCCCGGCGATACGCTTTTTGCAGTCCGTCTGAGCCCACAAGGAAACCCATGGCCGAAAAAGAACAGGCACTCGAAGTGGAGGGCGTCGTCACGCAGGCCCTCGCCAACACGCGATTCCGCGTGCAGATCACCGGCGGCCACATCGTCAACGCGCACGTCGCCGGCAAGATGCGAAAGAACTTCATCCGCATCGTCCCAGGCGACAAGGTGAAGGTCGAGCTCTCCCCCTACGACCTCACCAAGGGCCGGATCACCTTCCGCGAGCGGTAGGATAGGCTTCAGCCTGTCCCTAATCGCGCTTCAGCCTGCAAAAGGAAGGCAGGCTAAAGCCTACCCTACTGGTTCTCGCCGGCGGATTCGCGCTTCTCGAAAAACTGCTTCAGATCGCCGAACGTCCGCAGCGGCTCCTTGCCCTCGCGCATCTCCTTCGAGATCGGCTTCGGGGGCTTCTTCGCGGTGGCCGTATAGGTCCGCGGCTGCTGCTCGCGGGGCGGGCGGGCCGGTGGCTGACGGCGCGGCGGCCGCGCGGCTGAAGGCGGCGCGGACTGGCCGTCGACGGCCTGCGGCTGCGGGGCGGGCCTGGGGCGACGCTCCCCCTTCTCCGGACGCTGCCGCTTCTGCGGCTGGGGCCGCTCGGTGCCGGGCTGGATCATCGTGAGCGCCACGCGTCGGCGGGCCTTGTCGATCTCGAGCACCCAGACCTTCACGATCTGCCCCACGGTCACCACCTCGTGCGGGTCGCGCACGTAGCGGCTCGAAAGCTGGCTGATGTGCACCATGCCGCTGTCGTGGAGGCCGATGTCGACGAAGGCGCCAAAGTCCACCACGTTGAGCACCGACCCCATGAGCTCCATGCCCACCTCGAGATCCTCGAGCTTGAGCACGCCCTTCTTGAAGAAGGGTTTCGGCAGGTCTTCGCGGGGGTCGCGGCCGGGCCGCGCGAGTTGCTCCACGATGTCGGCCAGGAGCAGCCGCCCCACGCCGAGTTCCGCCGCCAGCGCGGGCAGGTCGAGGGCGGCCGCCTTCTCCGCGAAGGTCTCCGCCTGCTGCCGGCTCGTGAGCACCTCGAAGCTGCCGCCGAGCCGCTCGAGCACCTTCTCAGCGACGGCGTAGCTTTCGGGATGGATCCAGGTCGAATCGAGCGGGTTCACGCCGCCGGTGATCTTGAGGAAGCCGACGGCCTGCACGAACGCCGCCTCGCCAAACCCCGGCACCTCGAGGAACTGCTGCCGCGAGGTGAAGGCGCCGTTTTTCGCCCGCCACTCGTGAAAGCCCTTCGCGGTGGTCTGGTTCAACCCCGAGACATACCGCAGAAGCGCCGGGCTCGCGGTGTTCACGTCCACGCCCACGTAGTTCACGCAGCTCTCGACGACGGCGTCGAGTGAGGTATGCAGGTGGCGGGCCTTCACGTCGTGCTGGTAGAGACCGACGCCGATGTTGGCCGGCTCGATCTTCACGAGCTCCGAGAGCGGGTCCTGGAGCCGGCGGCCGATCGAGATCGCACCGCGCACGGCCGCCTCGTGGCCGGGCAGTTCCTCGCGGGCGTAACTGCTCGTGGAATAGACGCTCGCGCCCGCTTCATTGACGATCACGTAGCCGACATCGAGCTCCTTGAGCTCCCCGGCGACGAGCTCCGCCACGAGCGATTCCGTCTCGCGGCCCGCCGTGCCGTTGCCCACCGCGATGACGGTGCAGGCATGGGCCTTCACCAGCTCGACGATCTTCAGGGCCGCTGCGTCGCGCTTCTCCTTCTTGCCGATGAGGTGGAGCACGGCGTGGTCGAGCGGGTTGCCGCATTCGTCGAGCGCCACCGCCTTGCAGCCGCTCTTGAAGCCGGGGTCGAGTGCGAGCACCCGCCGCCCCGCCACGGGCGGCTGCAGGAGCAGGTTGCGGAGATTGCGGGCGAAGACCTCCACGGCGTGCGACTCGCAATATTCGGTGATCTCGCGACGGACCTCGCGCTCGAGGCTCGGCAGCACGAGCCGGGCGAGGGCGTCGCGAACACACCCGCGCAGGAAATCGGCGTGGGGGTGGCCGGCCGGCACGAGCAGCTCCTCGGCGGAGGCCTGCAATTCATCGGCAGGCCCGTCGATCCGCACCTTGAGCAGCTTCGCCCGTTCGCCGCGGTTGATCGCCAGCGCCCGATGCGGCGGAATCCGCTGGATGTGCTCCGAGTAGTCGAAGTAATCGCGGAAGTGCTTTTCGTCCTTGGAGAGCGCCTTGCCTTCGCTCTCCACCCGCTGGCTCTTGAGATGGGCCTTCTTGTGGAGGATCGACCGCAGCCGCTGCCGCACGTCGGCCCGCTCGCTGAAGTCGTCGGCGATGATGTGGCCCACGCCGAGGAGCGCGTCGGCCGCGGTGGCGACCTGGCCATCGGCATCGACGAAGTCTGCGGCCCGGGCGTCGAGATCGGCGACCGCGGCATCGGCGGCAAGGATCTCGCGGGCGAGGGGCTCGAGCCGGCGCTGCCGGGCGACTTCCGCCAGCGAGAGCTTCCGCGGCTTGAAGGGCAGATAGAGGTCTTCGAGCTGCTTGGGGCTGTCGGCCCCTTCGACGAGCGCCGTCAACTCGGGGGTGAGTTTCCCCTGGCCTTGGATCGTTCGCAGGATCGTCTGCTTGCGATCGGCGAGCTGCCGGGCCTTGCTGACGCTCTCGGCGACCCGCCGCACGTCGACCTCGTCGAGGCCACCGGTCTGGTCGCGGCGGTAGCGGGTGATGAAGGGAACGGTGTTCCCCTCGTCGAGGAGGTGGACAACCGCCTCGACGCCGGCCGCACGCAGGCCGAGCCGCTGGGCAATCTGCCCCAGATCAATGATCGCTATGGATCCCATCCGACTGGCGTGCCCGCCGCTGAAACAGCGGCGAGCGACTGCCCAACTCCACCTTTCTCCCGCGTGCCGGCGCCTGGGCGACGGCAGGGTGCGAGACTTGGAAACCGCAGGAATCTAGGGTGCGTGACGGGCGGATGTCAAACTTTTCAGGCTGGGCAACTGCGGCGGCCTGCCGCGAGGCATCCTTCCCAGCCTTCCCATCCCCACGCTTTCCTGCCCGGATCGGCCTGCGGACGCCGCCATCAACCGCCCGCAGAAGCCGCGGACGTATGGCATTGACGCTGCGCGCAACCTCTCGTATTTCCCCGACTTCCGTGCGAGGCCGGAGCCGGCGGACGGATCCTTTCACCACCTCGAGCAAATGACTGTAGCGAATAAGGCGATCGTGACGATCTCGACACCAGAGGCGGCGCGACCTGCAGGGTCGACTGCATGGCGCCTCCCGCACGAGAACGCCCCGGAGAACCGGCCATCATGATCCGTCCAAACACGTCGATCCTGCCCGCCAACGCCAGCGAGAAGCACGCCAACTCCGCCGACGATTCCCCGGAGACCGGCGGCTTCCTGCCCGCGGTCGGCCTGCTCGCCCTCGACCGGCAGTATGCCGTCCTCCGCGAGGAGATCCGCACGGCGATCGAGCGGGTCTGCGATTCCGGCCGCTTCGTGCTCGGGCCCGACGTCGCCGAGCTCGAGGCCGAGCTCGCCCGCGCCCTCGACGTCCCCCACGTGATCTCCTGCGCCTCCGGCAGCGATGCCCTTTTGCTCGCGCTGATGGCGATCGACATCAAGCCGGGTGACGAGGTAATCCTCCCCAGCTACACGTTCTTCGCCACCGCCAGCGCCGTCACGCGGCTCGGCGCGGTGCCGATCTTCGCCGACATCGATCCCAATACCTACCTCATTGATCCCGCCGACGTGCAGCGGAAGGTGAGCAAGCGGACGAAGGCGATCATCCCCGTGCACCTCTTCGGCCGCACCGCCGACATGGACGCGCTTCTGCCGATCGCCAAGGCGGCTGGCGTTCCCGTGATCGAGGATGCCGCGCAGTCGATCCTTTCCACCTGGCACGGCCGTTGCTCGGGCGCCATCGGCGACATCGGCTGCTTCAGCTTTTATCCCACGAAAAATCTCGGCGGCGTCGGCGACGGCGGCTTCCTCACGACCACCCGCGACGACCTCGCCAAGTCGCTCAAGCTCCTCCGCGTCCACGGCATGGAGCCGCGCTACTATCACCAGGTGGTCGGCATCAACAGCCGCCTCGACTCGATCCAGGCCGCGGTGCTGCGGGTGAAGCTCCCGCACCTCGACGCTTGGACCACTGCCCGGCAGCAGAATGCCGCCCGCTACATGGAGCTCTTCTCGCAATACGATCTCGACGAGCACATCGCGACTCCCGGCGACGAGCCGCGGGGCCGGCACGTGTGGAACCAGTTCGTGATCCGCGTGGCCGGCGGCCGCCGCGACGCCCTGCGGGCGCACCTGGCGAAGTGCAACGTCGGCACCGAGATCTACTACCCCGTTCCGCTCCACCTGCAGCAGTGCTTCGCGCCGCTCGGCTGGCAGAAGGGGGATCTGCCCGAGACGGAACGCGCCGCCGAGGAGACCCTCGCGCTGCCGATCTTCCCGGAACTCGAGCCCGCCGAGCAGCGGACCGTGGTCGGCCGAATCGCCGAGTTTTTCTCGGCCCGCCAGCTGCGGCAGCCCGCGCCGGAGACGAAGCGGGCCGAGGAATCGCGGCCGATGGAGGGCCCGCACTTCCTCCGCCGCATGAAGGCCGTCGGCAGGGCCGACGACGTCAGGTGTTAGCCTCGGGTTTTGCGGGAGGGTAGGATGCCGGCCACGTCAGGCATCCGAGACCCTTAGGTTCCCTCCCGCATGGCCACGACCGCGAAACGCGCCAAGAAATCCACCACCGCGAAGTCGAAGCTGCCGCCGATCGACGTCAAGACGCTCGAGCTGATCGTCGATTTGGCCAACGAGGTCGCCGCCGCCGCCGAGAAGCGTCGCGACCCCCATCTCGACATCCCGACCCGCAGCCTCTCGAACGTCCGCTTCAACAAGTCGCGGAAGATCATCGAGATGGGCGGCCAGACCAACCGCCGCCAGCTCTTCAACCTCTCGCAGGCCAAGAGCTACATGCAGACTCTGCTTGTGGCCACCGGCTGCAAGGCCCTGATCGACCAGCAAAAGACCACGAGCATCCGAGGTCTCTACTACCTGCTCAAGCACACGATCGAGGGCACCCGCGAGGAGACCTTCGCCACGCAGGAGGAGTGCGACCCGATCATCGAGGATCTCGAGGTGACGCTCGAGAGCCTCCGTGAGGAGCTCCACGTCTACGCCAGCAATCGCGGCGGCATGGTGGGGCCGATCACGCTCGTCGATTCGGGCGACGAGATCGACTGCTCGCGCATGGGCTCCGGCGGCTACTCGATCCCGTCGATCGTCGAAGCCGACATCGTGAAGTTCAAGTCGTGCGACGCGAAGTTCATTCTCCACGTCGAGAAAGACACCGTCTGGCGACGGTTCAACGAAGACAAGTTCTGGCGGAAGCACTCCTGCCTACTGACCCACGGCGGCGGCCAGCCGCCCCGCGGCGTGCGGCGAATGCTCTACCGGCTCCACAACGAGCTCAAATTGCCGGTCTACTGCCTGCTCGACAACGATCCCTGGGGCTACTACATCTACTCGGTGCTCAAGCAGGGCTCGATCAACCTGGCTTACGAGTCGAAGCGGATGGCGATCCCGGCCGCCCGCTTCCTCGGCATCCGCTCCCGCGACTACGACCGCTGCAAGCTCTCGCAGAGCGTGCAGATCACCCTCAACGATACCGACATCAAGCGGGCCAAGCAGATCGCCGCCTACCCGTGGTTCGCGGAGAAGAAGGGCTGGCAGAAGGAGATCGAGACGATGCTGAAGAACGGCTTCAAACTCGAAGTCGAGTCGCTCATCTCGAAAGACATCAGCTACGTCACCGACGTCTACACGCCGGAGCGGCTCGCGGAGCAGGACTGGCTCGACTAGTTACACGCGAATTCTCGGCATCCTGCCCCCTTACGGGCGAAGGCCCGTAGAACCACAGTCGCTTGGCCGACTCCGTCGGCTGGTGCTGACCCGGCCCTCCGGGCCTGGCGCCGTTCATTGCGCCATTCTCGGCATCCTGCCGAGGCAGGCTGGAAGCCTGCCCCACCGGAGACAGGCTGAAGCCTGTCCTACTTCAGGCAGGCGCAAACGCGATGCGCGACGAAAACGGGAGGCGAGGGGCTGCCCGTGCCGTCGAGCCGGCGTTGGCGGCAAGCGAAGGCAGGATGCCGAAAGCGCAGCCGCCATCGAGTGAACGGAGCCCAGGATGGGCGCAGTGAACGTCCGAGCGAGGCGGCATGGGCAGCCCCTCGCCGGGTTGGGCGCGTTGACGAGCGTCACCCGCGAAACTTCGTCTGCGGCCGCGACTTGCCCGCCATGTGGAGCGTGTTCATCAGGTCGTAGGCCGTCACCTCGCAGAGCAGCTCCGTCACCTTGGCGTGGGCCTCCGGCGGCAGAAGCGGCTCGACTTCCTTCATGAGCTTCACCACCCGCTGCTCCTGCGCCTCGAGCTCCTTGGCGTCGACCTTGCCGTCGGCGACGACGTCGAGAAACGAATCGAGCTTGCGGGCGTATTCGGTGAGCAGTTCCGAATCGCTGCCGGCGTCGAACCACGGGGTCTTGTCGTGCGACGCCTTCGAATCACTGGGCTTGGCCATGGGGTCTCTCCTCTGGGGTTATGAATGCGTGGGTCACGAACTGATCACTTCGCGGATCGCAGCGAGCCTTTCCTGCAGCCGCGAGCGGCCGCCGGGCTGGCTCACTTCCTTCTGCCAGCGCTCCGGCAGAAACCGCTTCTCGGTGCACTCGAGCACCGCCGCGATCTCCTGCATCTCTTTTTCGAGGCCTTGGGCACTCGGCATGAAGTCGTCGAGCGCGGCCTTCAGATCCTCGGCGGAGATCGTGTCGGGGGCCGGCTTGCCGGCGTCGGCGGCCCGCTCGAGCCCCTTCCGCCGCGCGGCGAGCACCACGCTCTCGATGTCGGCGCCGGAGAGGCCGAGCGAGAGATCCACGGGGCCGGGCAGCCCGGGGGCGAGCTTCACGTGGCTCTTGCGGGCCATCGCGGTGAACATCGCCTCCATCTCCGCCTGGTCGTGCGGGTAGAAGAGCGGGATGTGGACTTCGGCGCGACCCTGCCGCTTGAGGTCGATTGGCAGGAGATCCGGGCGGCTCGTGAGCAGCATCCAGACGATCTTGCCGCGATACCGCGTGTCGCCCATCTGGCGGGCGATCATCGAGAAGACGCGGGCGCTCGTGCCCGAGTCGCCGTCGGATTGCCGATTGCCGAGCGCCGCATCCGCTTCGTCGATGATCACGACCACGGGCCCGAGGCTCCGCAGCACGTCGAGGGCGTGCTCGAGATTGCCCTCCGTCTCGCCCACATACTTGCTGCGGAAGTTCTTGAGCACGGCGCAGGGGATGCCCACGCTGCCGGCGTAGCATTCGGCGATGAAGCTCTTGCCGGTGCCCACGGGGCCGCAGATCAGGTAGCCCATCGGGGCGCTTTCGAACTGCCCGCGCTTGATCGCCCGGGCGTCGGATTCGAGCCGGTTCTTCGCGGCGGCGTGGCCGGCGACGGCGTCGAGCGTGAGCCGCGGCTGGATGAACTCGATCAGCCCCTGGCAGGACCGCTCGATGAGGTCTTTCTTCTTGAGCGCGAATTCCGGCCCGTCCGGTGGCGTGCCCTCGCGGGCCGACATCGTGATGATCGCCCGCAGGCTTTCGAGCGTCAGGCCGCCGGCGAGGGCCGCCGTCCGCTTCACCGCCTCCATCTGCGCCGCAGGCACGCCGGCCGCCGTCGCGGTGGCGATGGCGAAGCGTTCCCGCTCGGTGGCGTCTGGGAGCGGCACGTCGATCGTGGTCACTGCCGGGTTCGCCACGAGCCGCGGATGCATCTCCGCCATCGAGTCGGTGATGAGCACGATCGAGACGTTCACGCGGCGCAGGAGCGGATTGGTGGCCCAGGCGAGCAGCCGCACGAGCCGGCTGGCGCTCGAGCGGGATCCCTCGCCTCCCGGCGCGAGAAACTGGGCGTAGTCGAGCACAAGCGCGATCCGCTTGCGCTGCTCGGGCGCCTCGAGCAGGTTGCGCTCGAGCAGCGCGTCGATCGCCGCCACCGCGGCGTCAGGATCGCGTGGCCACTGGGTGGCGTTGCCGAGCCGCTCGGTGAGCCACTGCGCCATCGTGCGAAGGCGGTTGGGGTCGGGGCCGGCCAGCGGCCTCAGGCCCTTGCCCACGTCGTATGCCAAGACGATGTCCCAGCGGCCAAACATCTCGCGGGCGAGAAAGTCCGGCACGGTACCCCAGCCGGTCGCCGCGTCGGCCCCGGGGGGCGAGACGGCCACGAGATCCCGCACGTTGCCATGCAGGAGAAACATGCAGCTCGTGCCGGAGAGGTAGGCGTCGCCGAGCCGTTCGGCCCACGGCGGGCACCAGGCCGGCAGCGAGGCGCCCTTGCCGGCGGCTTCGGACGACGTGCCGAGGGAGGGAGAAAGAGACGCGGCAGTGGCCACCGTTGCAGCTCCGGAGGTGAAGGGGATCTCAGGAATGCTTCTGCTTGGCCCGCTCCGACCCCAATTCCTTGTCGTCGGCCTTCACGCCGGCGGTCTCAGGCGTGACCATGCCCATCTCAATCTCGAAGTCCCGCAGCGCCTGATCGGCCATGTTCTTCTCGACGGCCTGCTCGGCCTTGATCTTTTCGAGTCCCTCGCCGGAGAGATCGGCCGCCACGCGGACCTTCGCCCGGTTGAGACCGATCTTGTCTTGGATCACGTCCTCGATCTGGCCGAAGTCGGTCGTGATGTCGAAGTTGAAGCTCGTGGCGAGCTTGGCGAGTTCCGCCTCAGCGCGGCTGAGCTTCAGCTCGGCGTCATACTTCTGGATCTTCTGCTTGAGGTCGGCGAGTTTCTTCGTGGCGTGCTGGATCTTCGTCACGTTGTTGCCGTAGGCGGCCTCGTGGAGCTTGAGCTGGGCCTCGTTCTCCGCGAGCTCCTTCTTGGCCCGCTGCAATTCGAGGGCGAATTTCGAGGCCGTCTCGCGTTCGCCGATCTGCAGGTAGGCCTTCACCTGGGCCTCGAGCTTCCGCACATGCTCGCGGTCGCCGTTGACCTGCCGCGTCACCCGCTCGACGAGCGCCCGATATTGCTCGAGCCCCTCGCGGCCCTCCTTCATCTGATCGACCGCCTTGTCGTATTCATACTGGAGCTGCGCGATCG
>JBIIQM010000162.1:0-2963 GCA_044342075.1 Pirellulales bacterium | reverse complement strand
TGGGGGGGGGCGACAGCTTCGCCAGCGGCCTCGCCTTCGGGTTTCTCGAGTTCAACTGCCCGCAGAAGGCCGTCGACTACGGCGCCGCCCACGGCGCCCTGGCCAGCACCACCCCCGGCGACACCTCCATGGCCACCCGGGCCGAGGTGGAAAAGCAGATCAAGGGGGGCGGGGCGCGGGTCGTGCGGTAGCGAGCCCTCTCATCCTGCCCAACCGGAGCCCCCTTGGCCGATCCAAACCGGTCGGAGCGGTCGTGCCAACGGTGCGGCTTCGCCAGGCGAATCACCCGCAAATAGACGATAGTCCCAGATACCGGCAGGGTTGTGTCGGTCCCGTGCATGGGGGCTGGGATGGAGGGCGTGCGTTCCTTTTTCGTTGGCGTGCTCGGGCTGCTCATCGCCGCCTGCTCGTCGGCTGCTTTTTCCGAAGATCTGGAGGCCCCGCCATCACCGCGATGCTACGTCGCCGGCATTGCGGGCGCATCGTTCGCGTCCCTCACGAGCGGCGGAACGAACACGGCCGGCATCCCCACGCCAAACACCGGCACGGTGTCTGACGATCTGTTTACCGCCGGCGGCGCATTCGGCGCCGCCTTTGACCGTCCTCATGGACTGCTGCGGGCTGAGTTGGAAGGCCGCGGCCGCGAACTGCTCCAGGGTGAGACCGCCAGCGTGGAGCCGTTCGCCGTGGCAGCCAGTGACGGCTGGTCCGTGATGGCCAATATCTGGCGCGACTATTTTTTCACGAATCGTTTGGGCGTGTACGGCGGCGGTGGCATCGGGGCGGGGGGCTATCGGCTCGCCGTCGAAGATTCGCTGGCGATCGTCACCGGGGCGAGCACCGCCTCGGAATTTGCCTGGCAGGCGGGAGGCGGCGTGACCTACCGCGTCGGGCCGCACGTCACGCTCGATCTGGGCTACCGATTCTTCGATCTCGGAACCGCATCGACGCCGCTCCTTTTGGGGGATGGCAGCCCGGCCGGCGACTACACGTCGGCGTTCAGCGCGAGCGAGCTTCTGCTCTGCGTGCGGATCGACGGGCCGTTTTGGCAGTTTCGCCGCTGAAACTCGGCAAAACGCCCCGCCGGCAGGGGTTGAGCCGGGGCCGCTCCGTCGCGGTCCGCCAGGGCCTCGCGGACCGTTTCATTCGATTTTATCGCGTTTTTCGGCACCGATTTCTGGCGAAGCAAACTTATATCCCGTATGTAACGTATGGTGGCAGTGGCGAGGCGTCCCAAACAAGGGTCGATCTGCCGCGTCACCACCGCTGCCTTGGATGCGATTCAGAAAGCCCGCATGCACAACCCATTTGGCAGGCGTGCCAGAAAAGGCGGGCTTCGCCCGGCCACCGGGCGTTCCACGCGCCGGCGGCTGAATTCAAGCCGCGGGCCAGCGAGCGGCATGAATCTGGAGTCGCTCGAAGCCCGCCAGCTCCTTGCCGCGGCTCAACTCGGCAACCTGCCCCAGGCCGACGTCGTGGCCAGCACCGATGGTACCGGCCAGGGCGGTGACACCGATCTCGAGTTCCAGCAGGGACGGGTAACGGCGCCGCTGCTCGCGAACTCAGCCCGGCACTTCGTTCAGTCGCTTCTGATCCTGCGGCATCACGCCCGCCCCCAGAAATCGGTTGTTTTGTGAACCTCTTTTTTCCGGGGCGGCGGAGCCGCCGCCCCACCGGGCGATCGCCCGTGCGACGGAACGTGACCCGCAGCCGGCTCTTCGGCGTGGAGCCGCTCGAAGCCCGGCGGGTGCTGGCCACGATCACCGTCGATTCGCTCGCCGACAATACCACGAGCGACGCCTTCACGACGCTCCGCGAGGCGATCACGACGGCCAACGCGTCGGCCGACAACGACACGATCGTGTTCGCGTCGTCGCTGTTCACCGGCGGCCCGGGCACGATCACGCTTGGCTCCGCACTGCCGAGCATCGTGACGACGACGACCGCCGGCACGCTCACGATCACCGGCCCCGGCGCCGCCACGCTCACGCTCACCGCCAACAACGGCAATTACAACGTGCTCACGGTCAACTCCGGCGGCAATGCCTCGCTCTCGGGCGTGACGGTGACCGGCGTGAACAGCCTCAACGATTACGGTGCACTCCAGAACTCCGGCACGCTTGCACTGGACGGGGTCACGGTTTCGAACAACTACGCCGCAATCGGCGCCGCTGGCATCTTAAGTAAGTTTGGCAGCACGCTCACGGTCGCCAATTCGCTGATTTCCGGCAACACCAGCCCCGGGTACGGCGGCGGACTGCGCGTCCACGGGTCAACCACCATCACCAACACGGTGATCACCGGAAACGCCGCCGGCGGCGAAGGGGGCGGTGGTCTCTACAACTTCTCCGGGGGAACCGTCTCGATCTCCAACTCCACCATCCGCGGCAACCGCACCGGCGCCGGCGGCGGCAACAACTGGGGCGGAGGCATCGCCAGTACAGGCACGATGACGATCGACGCCTGCGAGATCTCCGACAACGCCTCGGTCGGCGATGGTGGCGGCATCTACAGCAACAACACTCTCACGATCACCAACTCCACGATCTCCGGCAACCGCGCGAGCGGCACAGGCGGCGGCATCAACGGTCGGACGCTCTCGGTTTCGCAGAGCACCGTCGCCGACAACACCGCGACGTCCGGCGGCGGAATCTACAATAGCTGGTATGAGTTAGACCGGGTGACGCTCAGCAACACGATCCTGGGTGACAATCGCGGCGGCGACTACGGTGCCTCATACGGGACGGGCACGAACGCTGCATCGACGAACAACCTCGTGACACAGGGTTCGTTCGCCTGGGCCACGACCGTGACGAGCGCGCAGCTGAACCTCGGCGTGCTCCAGAACAACGGCGGCCCGACGCGGACGCAGGCGCTCGTGACCGGCAGCGCCGCCATCAGCAGCACCGTGCTCGGCACGCCCACGCTCGACCAACGGGGCTTCACCCGCACCACCGCCGACG
>JBIIQM010000099.1:0-10605 GCA_044342075.1 Pirellulales bacterium | reverse complement strand
GCACATGCCCTCTCGCGGGCTATGGAAGCGAGCGCAGGCAGGATGCCGGAAGCGAGCGGACATGCAGTGAGCGAAGGACAGGATGTCCGCAGCGAACGTCCGCCGAGAGGGCATGTGCAGGCCCGGGCCGGGTTGAGCATAGAGGCCATGGCCCAGGCGGCCCTGAATGCGTAGAACAACGCTCATGAACGCCGCCATCACCGAAACAAACCTGCCGCTCGGCACACCCTATCGCGGCAAGGTTCGCGATTGCTACCGGCTCGACGACGCGATGCTCATCGTGAGCACCGACCGCATCAGCGCCTTCGACTGGGTGCTGCCCACGCCGATTCCCGACAAGGGGAAGGTGCTCACGGCGATCTCGCAATTCTGGTTCGACTGGCTCGCCTCGGGCCCGAGTCCGGTCTCGCATCATTTGCTCACAACCGACGTCGATGCGATGGGGCTGCCGGCCTCGGTCGATCGCGGACCGCTCCGGGGGCGCACGATGCTCGTCCGCCGGGCGGAGGTGATCCCCTTCGAATGTGTCGTGCGCGGCTGGCTCGCCGGATCGGGGCTCGTGGAATACCGCAAGAGCGGCACGGTGTGTGGCGTGAAATTGCCGGCGGGCCTCACGGCAGGCGCGGAGTTGCCCGAGCCGATCTTCACGCCCGCGACGAAGGCGGCCAGCGGTCACGATGAAAATGTGTCGTTCGAGGTGATGGCCGATGCCGTTGGGCTGGATGTGGCGACCACGCTTCGCGAGAAGAGCATCGACGTTTTTCGGCGCGGTGCCGCCCACGCTGCGTCGCGGGGCATCGTGGTCGCCGACACGAAGTTCGAATGGGGGCGGGCCGCCGACGGCGGGATTCTGCTCGTCGACGAGGTGCTCACGCCCGACAGTTCCCGATTCTGGCCCGCCGCGGCGATCGTGCCGGGCCGCGTGCCCGATTCGTTCGACAAGCAGTTCGTCCGCGACTGGCTCGAGACGAGCGGCTGGGACAAGTCGAGCCCCCCTCCGGCCCTCCCCGCCGAAGTGGTCACCCGCACCCGCGAGAAGTATCTCGAAGCCTGCCGGTTGCTGACCGGCAAGTCGCCTTGAGCCACGGCGACTTCTGCCGTCCCTGAGCCGGTGATTCACGTCAGTCGGAAGCGCTCTAGGGGACGGGTGGGTCTCAAACTAGAATCGTCGAGAGTTTCCTCCCCCCCCCCGCCCCGCTCTCGCACCCCCCTGCCATGCTGCGTTATTGGACCGCCGGCGAATCCCACGGCCCCGCCCTTCTTGCGCTCGTCGACGGTTTTCCCGCCGGGCTCGCCGTCGACAAGGCCAAGATCGACGCGGAGCTCGTCCGGCGGCAGGGTGGCTATGGCCGCGGCGGACGGCAGCGGATCGAGACCGATGCCGTCACCTTTCTCTCCGGCCTCTGGCATGGCGTGACGCTCGGCAGCCCGCTGGCGCTCGAGGTGGTCAATAAGGACGCGAAGCTCGAGCGGCTCGAAGACGTCGATCGGCCGCGTCCCGGCCACGCCGATCTGCCGGGCGCCATCAAGCATCTCGGCGGCGTTCGTGCGGTTCTCGAGCGTGCCAGCGCCCGCGAGACGGCGGCGCGAGTCGCGGCCGGCGCCCTGGCCCGCCAGCTGCTCTCCGTCTTCGGCATCGAGGTCGCTGGCTGGGTGACCGAGCTCGGCGGCGTCGTGCTCGGCGACCGGGCGGGCACGCTGCCTGAGCTTCGTGGCCTCCGCGAGACGAGCGCCATCTATTCGCTCCATCCGGAACGTGATGCGGAGGTGACCGAACTCATCGACCGCGTCGGCAAGGAGGGCGACACCCTCGGCGGCGTGGTCGAGGTGCGGGTCGATGGCCTGCCGATCGGCCTGGGCACGCACGCGCAGTGGGATCGCAAGCTCGACGGCAGGATCGCGCAGGCCGTGATGGCCGTGCAGGCGATCAAGGGCGTCGAGATCGGCCTCGGCTTCGAAGCCGCGCGCAGGCGCGGTTCGCAGGTGCATGACGCGATCCATTACGACGCCGCCGCCCGCGAGGGCGCGCAGCTCGGCTTTACCCGGCCCACCAACAATGCCGGCGGCCTCGAGGCGGGCATGACCAACGGCCAGCCGCTGGTGGTGAAGGCCGCGATGAAGCCGATCAGCACGCTGCGAAAGCCGCTGGCCTCGGTGAATCTTCGCACCAAGAAGCCGGAAGAGGCCGCCTACGAACGGAGCGATGTCTGCGCCGTGAGCGCGGCGAGCGTGATCGTCGAAAGCGTGGTCGCCTTCGAGGTGGCCGCGGCGCTCGTCGACAAGTTTGGCGGCGACAGCGTGGAGGAGATGCAGGCTCGGTATCGGCTCTATCACGAGTTGGCGCGGAGCCGCTAGGAACGCTCCGAGAGAGTGCCCCGCGGAGGCGGGGCGTTTCGGCAGTCGGTGGCAGGACGTCTTCGAGGACAGGGATGTTCATCGAACAATCGGCAGGCCGGATCCGCCTCGTGCGCACGCTGTTCGTGCTGGCCGGGGTTCTGCCCTGCGCCCTGCTCGTGGGGCTCGCCGTCTGGCGTCACTCCGCGCGGCACGTCGAGGCGGTGGAGCGGGAATGCGAGTTGCTGCTCGGGATGCCACTCGAGATCGGCGGCGTCAGGCACCTGCGGCCGGGGGCGATGCGGCTCGAAGCCGTCGAACTGCTCGCCGCCACGGGCGAGCCGATCCTCGCGCTGCCCGCGCTCGATGTGGAGGTGTCGGCCACGGAGGTGCGGCTGGCCGCGCAGCGGCTCGAGTGCACGCCACGGGTCATTTCCGCGCTCGCGGAGATCGGCGGGCTGTGGCTTGGCGAGCCGGAACGGTTTACGAAGGCCTGGGTCGTCGATGTGGCGGAGGTGGTCTGGCCCGCGGAGCCGGGGGCGGCTGTCATGCGGCCCTCGGGGATCCATGCCGAGGGCGCGACGGTCGCCGATGCCCGGGCGGTGCGGGTTCGGCGCGAGCCGCAGGGGCGCGACGAGATCCGCGTGCAGTCAACGCTGCGCGGCCGGCGAATCGAGCTCCATGCCGTGATCGACGAGCCGCTGCCGGTGGCGCTCGTTTGCGCGATGGCCGGGCTGCCGCCGGCCGCCGCTCGAGCGGCCGGGCCGGCGGCGCTCGTGCAGGGCGGCGTGGATGCCGTTCACGAGGCAGGCCAATGGAGCGGCCGATTGTCGGGCTCGCTCGGTCGCATCGATCTCGCGGCGCTCACCGCCAGAGCCCTTCATCGCATGACCGGCGAGGCCGATCTCGAGGTCTCCTCGCTCGAATTCGAGCAAGGTCGCCTCGCCGCCGGCGAGGCGAATGTGTCGGCCGTGGCCGGGCGCGTGCCGCAGGACTTTCTGAATGCGGTCGTCAACGTGCTCGGCTGCCGCACCGGCCCGGCGTTTCGGTCGCTCGCGTCGGAAGTGGTGCGCGGCTACGACGACGTGGCGTGCCGCGTGCGAATCGACGGCCGCGGTCTGGCGATCCGCGCCCTTGGCGATCGCGCCGGCGCGGTGATGCGTTTCCAGGGGCTCGCCGTCTTGGAGGAGCCGGCGGAACCGGTGCCCGCCGAGCGGCTCGCTTGGCTGCTTGCCCCTCCTGGGAGGGTTCCCGTGCCCGCCTCCGATGCGACGGCATGGCTGATTTCACGGTTGCCGAGCGGCGCGCCGGCGGCGTCCGGAGCAGTCGGGGGGCGTGAATTGCCGCCGCGGGCCGAGCGGCCGGGGCGGCGCGAGGAATTTTGACAGGTTTTTGACGTTGGTTCGACCGGTCGCTGACCTCTCCTGGCTGGCAGAAATGTCGAAATAGGTCACAGTGTTGCGGTTCCAGACGTTGTCTGGTCAGCGGCTTCGGTCCCCCAGGAAAGGATACTCATGAGTTCCGCCCCCACTGCCTCCCCGATCGATCGCGAAGATGAGTTCGCCTTTGGCCGCTCCGCCATCCACGACCCGCTCGCCGCGGATGCCTGTGATGCCGGCAGTTGCGACGTCGACGAGGGGGCCGAAGACCGGGTGGGCCGGCAATCCGTCGAACCGAGAATCGAATACGGGCGACTCGATTGGGCCAATCTCGACTGGCCGGTGGTGATCTGGATCGGGGGCGTCCATTTGGCGGCGCTCGCCGCTCCCTTCTTCTTCACCTGGTCGGGGTTCGCGATCTGCATGGTGCTCTACTACATCACCGGCAGTCTCGGCGTCTGCCTGGGCTACCACCGCCTGCTCACGCACGGCAGCTTTGCCACCTCGCGGGCCGTGAAGCTTTTCTTCGCCTTCCTGGGGGGCGTTTCCGGCGAGGGGTCGGCGCTGCACTGGGTGTCGAACCACCGGAAGCATCATGCATTCAGCGATCAGGAAGGCGATCCGCATACGCCCCACGATGGCGGCCTCTGGGCCCACATCCTCTGGATGTTCACGCGGCGCGATCCGCAGGAACTCGCGGCGCACGTGTCTCGCTGGGCGCCCGATCTCGACCGTGATCCGGGCATGCATTTCATCCACCGCACCTTCCTCCTCTGGCACACGCTCATCGGCCTGGCGCTGCTGGGCTCCGGCTGGCTCCTCTATGGGCCGTATACCGGGGTGTCGTGGCTGCTCTGGGGGCTGGCTGTGCGGATGGTGATCGTGTTTCACGTGACGTGGCTCGTGAACTCGGCCACGCACATGTGGGGCTACCGCAACTACGAGACGACCGACGACTCGACGAATCTCTGGTGGGTCGGCCTGCTGGCCTTCGGCGAGGGCTGGCATAACAACCACCACGCGTTTCAGCGGATGGCGAAGCACGGCCATCGCTGGTGGGAGGTCGATGTCACGTATTGGGCCATCGTCGCCATGGAACGGCTGGGGCTGGCTTGGAACGTGGTCCACGAGCCGACCGGCCATGGCCGGCAGGCGAAGGTCGCGTCGCAGAACCGCCGGCAGGCCGTCGGCGCCAATGGCTGAACCCTCCTGCAAATGGGTGATTTCGCCGGCTGTTTTGCGGCGGGTCTGTTGCAATCGAGGCCTCCGGAGATAGACTTCCTCGCTATGCCGGGCACTCCCCGGCGGCTCGAGCCCTTGTGGCGTGCGTGCCGGCTGAAAATGGATTTGGATGCACTGGGCATCCGCAGTCACCGCGCTTCGCACTGCCTGTCACTTACCAGGTCGCCCCTTTGTCGGGCGAATTTCGGCTGATGTCGCTTACCAAAGATCGCAAGAAGGAATTGATCGGTGCCTATCGGCGAGGGACTGCCGACACCGGTTCGGCGGAGATCCAGATCGCACTGCTTTCCGGGCGGATCTCGCACCTGACGGACCACTTCAAGAAGCATTCCAAAGACCATGCCAGCCGGCGTGGCCTGCTCATGATGGTGAGCCGTCGCCGCCGCCTTCTCGACTACCTCAAGCGCGTCGCGCCGCAGCGGTATCTCGACATCATCAAGCGGCTGGAGATCCGCAAGTAGTGCGCGGCCAGGTTGGTTCGGGCGTCTACGCCGGCCGGACGTTTTCCGGTGTCCGGCGTCGCCCGCTGGGTGGCCATTCGTGTCGTTTGGCCATCCGTCATCGTTCGCAATGACGTGTGGTAGGTGAAGTTCTTGGCGGGCCCGGGCGCTCTTTCGCTCCGGGGAGGCAAGGGAAGGAAAGAAGAGAAGCAATCATGAAAGTACGAGTTGAACGGCAGATCGGCGACCAGATTCTGAGCATCGAGACGGGCATCTTGGCCAAGCAGGCAGCGGGCTCCGTGCTCGTGCAGTACGGCGACACGAGCGTGATCGTGGCCGCCGCCACGGGCGCCCCGCGGCCGGGCATCGACTTTTTTCCGCTCACCTGCGATTACCGCGAGCGTGCGGCCGCGGCCGGCAAGTTCCCCGGTGGCTTCCTGAAGCGGGAAGGCCGTCCGACCATGAAGGAGACGCTCACCAGCCGCCTCATGGACCGTCCGATCCGGCCGCTCTTTCCGGAGGGCTTCTACGACGAGGTTCAGGTTCAGGCCTCGGTGCTCTCCAGCGACAAGCAAAACGACGGCGACGTCCTCGCGATGAACGGTGCCTCCGCGGCGCTGTGCATCTCCCCGCTCCCCTTCCAGGGTCCGCTCGGCAGCGTGCGGCTCGCCCAGATCGACGGCCGCTTCGTGCCGTTCCCCACGCAGGATCAGCTCGAGGAGAGCGATCTGGACCTCATCATCTCGGGAAGCGAGACGGCGGTCTTGATGATCGAGGGCTTCGCCCGCGAGATGCCCGAGGATCGGATGCTCGAGGCGATCGCCGAGGCCCACCGCATCGTGCGCGAACTCTGCGCGATGCAGCACGAGCTTGTGCAGAAGGCCGGCAAGCCGAAGAAGGAATATGTGCTCGCCGACTACTCGCAGCTCCGCGATCGGCTCACCCGCGACTACCTCGGTGAGCTCAAGGCCGCCAAGGCGATCGCCGTCAAGCAGGACCGCGGCCAGGCCGTGAAGGCCCTGCGCGAGCGGGCCAAGGCCGAGGTCGCGCCGACCGAGCCGGCGTTCGGCTTCAAGCCGGGCGAGGCCGGGGGCGTGAGCGACGCCGATTTTGCCCACGTCTGGCACGGCCTCGAGGAGCGGGCGGTGCGGGAGTTGATCCTCGAGGGACGCCGGCCCGACGGCCGCGACCACAAGTCGCTGCGGGCGATTCACTGCGAGGTCGATCTGCTGCCGCGGGTCCACGGTTCGTCGCTCTTCCAGCGTGGCGAGACGCAGGCCCTGATCACCGTCACGCTCGGCACCGGCAAGGACGAGCAGCGGGTCGACGGCCTGATCGACGAGTATTCGAAGAAGTTCATGCTCGATTACTACTTCCCCTCGTTCTCCGTGGGCGAAGTCCGTCCCATCCGCGGCCCCGGTCGCCGCGAGATCGGCCACGGCGCGCTCGCCGAGCGCAGCGTGAAGCCGGTGCTGCCGGAGCCCGATGCCTTCCCCTACACGATCCGCGTGATCTCCGACATCCTCGAGTCGAACGGCTCGAGCTCGATGGCTTCGGTCTGCGGCGCCACGCTCGGCCTGATGGCCGCCGGCGTGCCGATCACGAACCCCGTGGCGGGGATCTCGGTCGGCCTGGTGAAGCAGTCGGAAGACAAGTGGGTGCTGCTCACCGACATCATCGGTGACGAAGACCACTACGGCGACATGGATTTCAAGATCGCCGGTTCGCAAAACGGCATCACGGGCATCCAGCTCGACCTCAAGATCAACGGCATCTCGCCGGCGATCATCGAGGCGACGCTCCGCCAGTCGCGCGAGGCGCGGCTCGAGATTCTCCGCACGATGCTGTCGGCGATCCGCCGGCCGCGGCCGGAGATTTCCACCTGGGCGCCGCGACTGCTGCGGACGCAGATCAACCCGGAGAAGATCGGCCTCCTGATCGGCCCGGGCGGCAAGACGATCCGCGCCATCCAGGAATCGACCGGCGCGAGCATCGAGGTCGAGGACGACGGCACCGTGACGGTCGCCAGCCACGACGCCGAAGGGGCGATGGCGGCGATGGCCAAGGTCGAGGCGCTCACCGCCTCGATCCAGGTCGGCCGGATCTACGAAGGCCGGGTCACGAGCATCAAGGACTTCGGCGCGTTCGTGGAACTGGTGCCCGGCAAGGACGGCCTCTGCCACATCAGCGAGCTCTCGGACGACTACGTCTCGAGCGTCGCGGATGTCTGCCGTGTCGGCGACATCATGCGGGTGAAGGTGATCGCGGTCGACGACCAAGACCGCGTGAAGCTCAGCCGCAAGGTGGCGATGCGCGAGCTCGCCGAGAGCGGCAACCAGCCCCCATCGGCTTGATTAATCACAGGCGAAGGGATCGGCGGAAGCTCGACACACCTGAGACCGTAGCCGGCGTATCCGGAAGGCGAAGGGATCGGCTGAAGCTCGACGAGCGTTAGGAACTTTCGACCTTCTGGGGAATGAAGCTCCGTAGGTCGTCAGCGGAGAAAGTTTCTTTGCGAGGCGACTTCTGCCGTCCCTGAGCCGGCGACACCCCAAACGGGAATTTGGGCGAATCTGGCCATGTCGGACATCGATCAGGAGTCCCGTGCGCGGGCCGAGACCTATGCGGAGTTTGCGGCGCTCGTGGGCGCTCTCGCCCACGAGATCCGCAACCCGCTCTCGACCATCCGGCTCAACATGGAGCTGCTCGCCGAGGATTTCGAGGCCGCCGATCCGGCCTCGCCCACGAAGCAGCGCGACCGTCGGGCGAAGGCCAAGATCGAACTGGTGCGGCAGGAGTGCGACCGGCTCCAGAAACTGCTCGGCGACTTCCTCGACTTCGCCCGTCAGGAATCGCTCACGCTGGAGCCCGGCAGCCTCAACGAAGAACTGTCGCAACTGCTCGATTTCTTCGCCCCGCAGGCGAAGGAGGCGGGGGTCGAGGTGGTTCGCTACCTCGACCCCGAGCTGCCGAAGGTGCGGCTCGATCGGGAGACCTTTCGCTCCGCGATCCTCAACCTGCTCATCAATTCGATCCAGGCGATGGAGGGCGGCGGCCAGCTCATGGTCCGCACGCGGTCGTCGGGGCTCGGCGTCACGATCGAGCTGATCGACACCGGGCCCGGCATGGACGAGGAGACGCTCTCCAAGGCGTTTCGCGCGTTTTACACGACCAAGCAGGGCGGCTCCGGCCTCGGCCTTCCCACCGCCCGCAAGATCATCGAGGCGCATGGGGGCACGATCGACATCGAAAGCGCGCCCGGCCGCGGCACGAAGGTCTCCATCTGGCTGCCCGCGCCCCCGCGGCTGCCGACGGGTGGAAAGCCTCCCCGCTGACCGCGGCGCTCGCTGGGAACTGGACGGGGCGCTCCGCCGATTCGTACCATCGTGGTCATGCCGCAGCCCAAAGAACCCCAGCCTGCCAGCGCCGCCGCTCCTTCCAGCGCCGCCGCTTCGGATCCGGGCTCCCAGGAACTCATCCGGGTGCTCGTCGTCGACAACGACATCGTCCACGCCCGCACCATGGGCGAAGGGCTCGGCCGCCCCGGCTACCAGTGCACCGTCGTCGGCAGCGGTACCGAGGGGGCGCGGAAGATCGAGCAGGATTCCTTCGACATCGTCGTCACCGACCTGATGATGAACGACATCGGGGGGCTCGAGATCCTCGCGCGGGTGAAGAAGGCAGCGCCGGAAACGGAGGTGATCGTGGTGACGGGCCACGGCACCGTGCCGTCGGCGGTGTCGGCCATGCAGCAGGGCGCCTACACCTATCTTCAGAAGCCGCTCGACCTGGGGCAGCTGAGGGCCGCCGTCGAGAGGGCGTCCGAGGCGATCCGGCTCAAGCGGCAGAATGTCGAGCTCAACCGGCGGCTCGATGAGAAATTCGGGTTCGAGGGGGTGGTGGGATCGAGTCCCCAGATGCTCGCCCTGATCGAAAGGCTCAAGCGGATCGCGCCGACCGATGCCACGGTGCTCATCCAGGGAGAGACCGGCACCGGCAAGGAGCTCGTGGCGCAGGCCATCCACCAGAACAGCCCCCGCAAGAACCGCCCCTTCGTCGCCCTGAACTGTGCCGCGCTGAGCGAGAACATCCTCGAGAGCGAGCTCTTCGGGCACGTTCGCGGCGCCTTCACCGACGCCTCGAGCGATCGCATCGGCAAGTTCGAATACGCCAACGGCGGCACGCTCTTCCTCGACGAGGTCGGCGACATGCCGATGGCGACGCAGATCAAACTGTTGCGCGTGCTCGAGTCGGGAGAAATCACCCGCGTGGGATCGAATACGCCCGTCCGGGTCAATGTGCGGATCCTCTCGGCCACCAATCGAAACCTCGAGGAGGCGATCGCGGCCGGCACGTTTCGCAGCGATCTCTACCATCGGCTCAAGGTGGTCACGATCGCGATCCCGACCCTGCAGGAGCGGGCCGCCGACATTCCGCTCCTGATCGAGCACTTCGTCAAGCTCTTTGCGAAGCGGCACCACAAGGCGATCAAGGGCATGTCGCTGCCGGCGCGGTCGAAGCTCGTATCGTTCGCCTGGCCCGGCAACGTGCGGCAATTGCGGAACGTGATCGAGAGCATGGTCGTCGTCGATTGCGACGAGATGCTCGACGTCGACGACCTGCCGCTGGAACTGGAGCCCGCCGTGGCGGCGGCAGCGCCGACGACCGCCGCGGAGCCGCAGTCGAGCCTGACGGCCCTCGTGGGGCGGCCGCTCGAGGAGGTGGAGCGGCTGTTCATCGCCGAGACGCTCAAGCTCACTGGCGGCAATCGCGAGCAGGCGGCGGAGCTGCTGGGCATCGGCGAGCGGACGCTGTACCGCAAGATCAAGGAATTCCAGATAGGATGCCGGGCCACCGAGTGACGGAACGCATGGCACGCATCCACCAACTTCCCATGTCGGTCGTCAACCGAATCGCCGCCGGCGAGGTGGTGGAGCGGCCGGCGAGCGTCGTGAAGGAGCTGCTCGAGAACGCCCTCGATGCGGGGCCGACGCGGATCGACGTCGCCCTCGAGCAGGGCGGCATCGCGCTGGTGCGGGTGGTCGATGATGGCGGCGGCATCGAGCCGGATGATCTGCCGCTTGCCGTCGCGCCGCACGCCACGAGCAAACTGCGCACGGCCGACGACCTCGAGCGGATCAACACGCTCGGGTTTCGCGGCGAGGCCCTGGCCTCGATCGGCGAGGTCTCCCGCCTCGTGATCCGCTCGC
>JBIIQM010000098.1:0-10616 GCA_044342075.1 Pirellulales bacterium | reverse complement strand
AACGATTGCGATCAGCGGCTCGCGACCACGGGCCTTCCATCAGGACCGATTTTATCGCGAGTCCGCTGCATCGCTTGGTTCGGATCTGATCCGCTCCCCCCACCGCCAACTTGGCGGCTCTCCCCTCATCCAGCAAATGAAAACCAACGCGCAAGACGCGGTGCCTACGCCGAGTGCAAAGGCGGCAGGCTTATCGGATGGGCGTGCGACAACACTCACCGCAACCAACGCCAGAAAGTAAACAGCTAGAACCAACCACCCTTGCCAGCGGACGGGCGGGCCCCACCCCCATCCGTATGTTTTTGCGGGGAACCAGTATTTGTCAGAAGAAGCCATAGCTCACTTCAATCACTACGGGATGATCCGAACTTGTATTTCTCTGTTTCTCGACAATCCCGCCGGGCATCGTGATATCCCCGCTGAGCGTAGGAGGCGGTTAGGGAGCAAGTCAATTCTGAATAACAACTTAGGTACGCGATCGAGCAGAGGGAGTCGGTGGTTCTGCGGCATTCGGTCGTGATAAACCCGGGCCGCAAAGGCGGTCGGCCGGACTCCGGATCAGCGGACCGCCACGGTTGAGGACGTGCGCGTAGATCATTGTCGTGCGGACGTCATTGTGGCCCAGCAGTTCCTGTACGGTGCGGATGTCATAGCCGGCTTCGAGGAGGTGGGTCGCGAAGGAGTGCCGAAGCGTATGGCAGGTGGCCCGCTTCGGAAGCCTCGCCTGTCGGGCCGCGTCGCGCACCGCCTTCTGGATCGTGCTTTCATGAATGTGGTGGCGGTAGTGCCGGCCATCCGCGCGGTCGAAGTAATCCCGCACAGCTGGAAACACCCATTGCCAGCCCCAGTCGGTCTCGAGAGACGGATACTTTCTCCCCAACGCCGTTGGAAGCCGGACGCGACCTGCCCCGCGAGCCACCGCCCGCGAATGCTCCGCACGCCAGCGATCGAGCGAATCAGCGAGAACCGTCACCAGACACTCCGGCAGCACGCTAATGCGGTCCTTGTTGCCCTTTGCTTCCCGAATCACGATCTGACGCCGCGCGAGGTCGAGATCCTTGACCCGCAGGTGAAGCGACTCCAGGAGCCGAAGGCCGGCGCCGTAGAGCAGCGTCGCGATTGTCGCAGGCTCGCCGTTCAGTGCAGCAAGCAGGGCGGCCACTTCCTCTTGAGTCAGCACCGTAGGCAACCTCTTCGGCTTACGCGCTCGGACGACATCGTCGAGCCGCTCGAGCGGTGAGCGAAGAACTGATTCGTAAAGAAACAACAGCGCCGCGAGTGCTTGATTCTGCGTGGAAGCAGCCACGTGGCGATCGACGGCCAGACTCGTCAGGAACTCGTTGACTGCTGGCTCTCGCAGGGAACAAGGGTGCTGCTTGCCGTGGAACAGGATGTATCGACGAATCCAAGAGACATAGGCTCGCTCCGTGCTCTGCGCGAGATGAAAGGCCCGAGCGGCCATCCGCACCCGGTCAAGGAGCTTGGGGCCACCCGAGTGAGCGTCACTCCGGCCTGCGGCCGGCGCCTGGTCGCGAGGATTCGCATGACAAACAGGAAAGCCATTCTGTTCGAGTCGTATACTCACGCGCGATCTCCTTATGTGTACAGAAAGACACCATAGCGTATCGCCCCGGCTGGAAAGGGTGGAGCGGGTGGCAGAAGTCGGGAGCGGCAGCCTCAAGCACGCCCTCTTTTCAAGGCATTTCCCGAGCCGACCGGGATTGCCCGCCTGGAGGGAGGGCCCTCTTCGCCGAAGAGACCCGTGGTCGCAGACGCGGAAGCCCGCCGGGGCCATGGATGGCCCGGCGGGCGATCTATTTAGTGCGTGAGCTTCTTGTGGCGGAAGCGGTGCGGTTCGTCGGCAGCCACGCCCAGCCGCTCCTTGCGGCCGCGCTCGTAAACCTCGAAGTTGCCCTCACAGACGTGCACGTAGCCGTCCCCCTCGAAGGCGATGATGTGCGTGGCGAGGCGATCGAGGAACCAGCGATCGTGCGTGATCACCACGACCGAACCGGCGAAGCTCGAAATGCCTTCTTCCAGCGACCGCAGCGTATCCACGTCGAGGTCGTTCGTCGGCTCATCGAGCAGCAGGAGGTTTGCCCCGCCGCGGAGTAGCTTCGCCAGATGCACGCGGTTGCGTTCGCCGCCGGAGAGCGTGCCCACTTTCTTTTGCTGGTCGGGCCCCATGAAGTTGAACTTCGCGACGTAGCTGCGGGCGTTGACCGTCCGCTTGCCGAGTTCGATCGTGTCGTGGCCGCCCGAGATCTCCTCGAAGACGGTCTTGTTGGGATCGAGCGCGTCGCGGTTTTGGTCGACGTAGCCGATGTCGACGGTCGCCCCCACCTTGATCGTGCCGGTGTCGGGCTTCTCCTGGCCGACGAGCATCCGGAAGAGCGTGGTCTTGCCGGCGCCGTTGGGCCCGATGATGCCCACGATGCCGCCCGGCGGCAGCTTGAATGACAAATTCTCGAAGAGCACCTTGTCGCCAAACGCCTTCGAGATGTTATCGACGTCGATCACCTGATCGCCGAGCGAGCGGCTGGCGGGGATGAAGATCTCGATCTCCGAATCCCTCACAGCGGCCTGTTCCGCGGCCAACTTTTCATAGGATGCCACGCGAGCCTTGCTCTTGGCCTGCCGGGCCTTGGGGCTCATCCGGATCCACTCGAGCTCTTTGTCGAGCGTCTTCTGACGGGTGCTCGCCTGCTTCTCCTCCATCTCGAGGCGGGCCTTCTTCTGCTCCAGCCATGAGGTGTAGTTGCCCTCGAAGGGGATGCCGCGGCCGTGATCAACCTCGAGGATCCACTTGGCCACGTTGTCGAGGAAGTAGCGATCGTGCGTCACGGCCACCACGGTGCCCGTGTATTCGGCGAGATGACGCTCGAGCCAGTCGACGCTCTCGGCATCGAGGTGATTCGTGGGCTCGTCGAGGAGGAGCAGGTCGGGCTTCTCCAGGAGCAGCTTGCAGAGCGCCACGCGGCGGCGCTCGCCGCCGGAGAGATTCGTCACGGCCCAGTCAGCCGGCGGCAGGTTCATCGCGTCCATGGCGATCTCCACCTGGCGGTCGAGATCCCAGAGATTCTTGGCGTCGATCTCGTCCTGCACCGTCGCCTGCTCCGTGAGAAGTTTCTCCATCTCGTCGGGCTCCATCGGCTCGCCGAGACGGGCATTGATCTCCTCGAACCGGCGCAGCACGGACCGCGAATGGTCCACCGCGTCCATCACGTTCTCGAAGACGGTCTTCTTCGGATCGAGCTGCGGCTCCTGCTGGAGATAGCCGACGGTATATCCATCGGCGAGCCGAGTTTCGCCGTCATACTCCTTGTCGATGCCCGCCATGATCTTCATCAGCGTGCTCTTGCCCGCGCCGTTGCGGCCGAGCAGCCCGATCTTCGCGCCGGGATAGAACGCGAGGTTGATGTTCTTGAGCAGCTCGCGCTGGCCGAACTTCTTGTTGAGGTCGGTGATCTGGTAGATGAACGCGGGTCCCATTCGACTTTTGCACTCCGTGCGCGGAAGGAAAAACGTGGTGTCGCCAAACGGGCGGACTCGGGAAGCGATCCCGGTTCGGACGCCGCGGCGCCTCGTTGCAGAGGGTGCCTGCTTGGTCTACGATTCCGCTGACTGCGACACGAAACAGTATACAGGAGCCGTGCCACATGGCTGAGTACGCCCATCCCGAAGTGCTGGTTTCCACCGAATGGGTGGCGGGACACCTGAACGACCCGAACGTCCGGATCGTGGAGTCCGACGAGGACCGGGCGCTCTACGTGCAGGGGCATGTCCCCGGCGCCGTGGAGATCGATTGGATCACCGATCTGCAGGACGCCACCTGCCGCGACTACATCGACAAGGCGGCCTTCGAGCGGCTCTGCGCCGAACGGGGCATCTCCAACGACACGACGGTCGTCTTCTACGGCGACAAAAACAACTGGTGGGCCTGCTACGCTTTCTGGGTCTTCAAGCTTTACGGCCACAAAGACTGCCGGATCATGAACGGTGGCCGGAAGCGCTGGGAACTCGACGGCCGGGCCTGGTCGAACGAGCGCGTGAGCCACCCTCGCGCCCACTACACCGCATCCGAGCAGGACGGCTCGATCCGCGCCCTCCGCGACGAGGTGCTCAAGCACCAAAAGGCGGGCAAGCAGCTGCTGGACGTGCGCAGCCCCGAGGAATATCGCGGCGAGCGGATGCACATGCCCGACTACCCCAACGAGGGCGCCGTCCGCGGCGGCCACGTCCCCGGGGCCGTGAATGTTCCATGGCCGATGAATTGCAACGAAGACGGCACGTTCAAGACCGTGAAGGAGCTCGAGAAGCTCTACATCAAGGAGCTGAAGATGAAGCGGCGGTCGCCCACGATCGCCTACTGCCGAATCGGCGAGCGGTCGAGCCTCACGTGGTTCGTGCTCACGTATCTGCTCGGCTTCGGCAACGTGAAAAACTACGACGGCTCGTGGCTCGAGTGGGGCAACTGCGTCCGGGTGCCGATCGTGAAGGGCGCCGCGCCGGGCGGTCCGGCCCAGGCCTCCGCTTCCGCCGCTACCCACGCCTGACCCGCGCACGGTGCCACTGCCCATGACGAGCGTCCGCGAGCGGCTCGACGCGATCATCGACGAATTCTCCGATCTCGACAGCCGCGAGAAGCTGGAATTGCTCGTCGATTTCGCCAACGGCCTCCCCCCGCTCCCGCCGGAATACGAGGCCCGCAAGGCGACGGAAGACCGGCGCGTGCACGAGTGCCAGACGCCCGTCTTCCTCTGGATGGAATCGGCCGGCGGCGGCGCGAAACTCGTCGCCGAAGTGGCGCCGGAGGCGCCCACCGTGAAGGGCTTCGTGGCGATCCTCGCCGAGGCGATCAACGGCCGGCCAGTGGCCGACGTGGCGGCGATCTCCGACGACGTGCTCGAGCGGATGGGTCTCGCCGACGTGCTCGGCATCCTCCGCGCCCGCGGACTGCGGTCGATCGTGGCCCGCGTGAAGCGGGGCTTCGCCGAAATGGACCGCAGCTAGAAACGCCGTCGACCGAATTCGACGCCAGACCAGAAGCAGGGAGCAGGCTGTGACAGCACGCATCGTGGCGGGGATCGACCTGGGCGGCACCGCCGTCAACTACACATTTCTCGACGAGCGCGGGCAGTTTCTGATCGTTGGCCTGTGCGAGCATCCGGCCCGGAGCGTCGAGGGGCCCGATGTCTGCCTCGCGCAGATCGCCGATGGCTTGGCGATCGCGGCCGGAAAGGCCGGCGTGAAGCAGGCCGACATCGTCGCCATCGGCCTCGACACCCCGGGCCCCGCAAGCGCTTCGGGCGTGCTCAGCCGCCGCGGCTCGACCAACTTCGTCCACCCGCAGTGGGCCGGCTACGACATCCGCGCCGGCCTCGAACGCAAACTCGAACTGCCCGTCACCTACCTCAATGACGGCAACGCCGCAGCGCTGTGGGGCCATGTCTCGCTCTTCGGCTCGGAGAACTCCGCGACAAGCGTCTCGGCAATCATCGGCACGGGGCTCGGTGGTGGAGTGATCACCGGCGGCAATGCCGTGGTCGGCAGGAACGGTTTTGGCGGCGAACTGGGACACGTGCTCATTCCGTTCGCCTCGATCCGCGGCATCGAGGACCTCGTGCCCCGCTGCAACTGCGGCCGCACGGGCGACCTCGAATCGCTCTGTTCGCTGACGGCGATCCGGCAGTCGCTCCTGCCGCACTTCCTCCGGAAGCAGCCTGACCACCCGCTGGCGAAGCAGGAGATCGGCGCCGCCGCGAAACTTGTCCGCGGACTGGCTGAACAGGGGGATCCGCTCTGCCGCGAGATCTTCCGCGTGCAGGCACACGCGCTCGGCCTCTTTTTCGACGAGATGGTCAACGTCTTCGACCCCGACGCCCTCATCGTGGGCGGCGGCGCGGTCGAGACCGGCCCCGAGTTTCGCCGCTGGTTCCTCGACGAGATCCGCGCGGGCATGCCCACGCAGCGCGAGGAGCAGGCCGACATCCCGCTGCACGTGATCCCGAATGGCGACACGGCGGGCGCCCGCGGCGCGGCCCTCGACGCCGCGAAATACGTCCGCGCGCGCAATCTCTGAAGAGCCGGTCTACGTGCGGGCGACCGCGCTAGGCCACCTGATCGAGAATCGGCAGGGCCGGCAGTCCGTTGGGCTGCAGCCGTGGCTCCGCCGCGGGCAGCGGCGGCAGATCCACGAGCGGCTTGCCGCGGGGCGGCCCGAAGAACATCAGCCGCGCCGTGGCCAAGAGCCCGCCGAGCGAACCGAACGTGGCCTCCACGGCCGCCGGCTCGTAGCCGCAGTGCACCATGCAGTCCTGGCACTTCGCGTTGCCGCTCGAACGGCCGTAGGCATCCCAGTCGGTCGCCTCCATCAGCTCGCGAAACGTCTTCGCATAGCCTTCGTCGAGGAGATAGCAGGGCCGCTGCCAGCCGAAGAGGTTGTAGGTGGGCGTGCCCCAGGGGCGGCACTCGAGATCCCAGGCGCCTTTCAAAAACTCGAGGAACACCGGCGACTGGTTGAACTTCCAGCGGGCCGGAGCGTTGTCGAGAATCCGGCGGAAAAGCGACTGGCTCCGCTCGCGGCGGAGGAAGTGCTCCTGATCGGGCGCCTTCGAATAGGAATAGCCCGGAGAGATCATCATCCCCTCGACGCCGAGCGCCATCACTTCGTCGAAAAACCTGCGATACCGCTCGGGATTAGCGTCGGTGAAGAGCGTGGAATTGGTCGTGACGCGGAAGCCGGCCTTGCGGGCCGCGCGGATCGCCGACACCGCCATGTCGAACACACCCTCGCGGCAGACGGCGTGGTCGTGCTCCTCCCGCGGCCCGTCGAGGTGCACCGAAAACGCGAGGTAGGGCGACGGCGTGAAGTGCGGCAGCATCTCCTCGAGCTTGATGGCGTTGGTGCAGAGATAGAGATACTTCTTCCGCGCCACGATCCCCGCCACGATCTGCTCGATCTGCGGGTGCAGCAGCGGCTCGCCGCCGGGAATGGAGACGATCGGCGCTCCGCACTCGTCCACTGCCTGAAAACATTGCTCGGGCGTGAGGTGCGACCGCAGGATCTCGGTGGGATGCTGGATCTTGCCGCAGCCTCCGCAGGCGAGATTGCAGCGAAAGAGCGGCTCGAGCATGAGCACGAGCGGATAGCGGGCATTGCCGCGAAGTTGCTGCACGGCGACGTGCCGCAGCACCGAAATCATCTGTCCGACTGGCACGCTCATGCGACTCGCTCCCGTGGCAGAGTATCCGCCGGCTGTGCCGACTCGCGCTGCGCCGAGCACCAGCGGGCCAGCGCCATCAGCGGGAAGTAGATCGGATAGTAGTGGTACCGGAGGTAAAACACCTTCGGGAAGCCGGTGCCGGTGAACTCGGGTTCGAGCCAGGCGCCGTCGGATTCCTGCCGACCCACGAGCCATTGCACGCCCCGGCGTGCGGCGCGTGAGTCGTGACGGCCGGCGGCCACGAGGCCGGCGAGCGCCCAGGCGGTCTGAGAGGCAGTGGGGGCTCCCTTGCCGGCCAGACGCTCGTCGGCATAGCTCTCGGGCGTCTCGCCCCAGCCGCCGCAGCCCTGCTGGTGGGCGACGAGCCAGTCGGCGGCCGCGGCCACGGCCGGATCGTCGGGCGAAAGGCCCACCGCCCGCAGGCCCTCGATGGCCTGCCAGGTGCCGTAGACATAGTTGATGCCCCAGCGGCCATACCAAGAGCCATCGGCCCGTTGCTGCTCGCGGAGGTATCGGATCGCGCGATCCACCGACGGATGGCCGACCCGCAGGCCGAGTTTGCCGAAGGCCTCGAGCACGCGGCCGGCGAGATCGGGCGAACTGGGGTCGATCATCGCGTTGTGATCGGCAAACGGCACCTTGCAGAGCAGCTCGCAATTGTTGTCGCGGTCAAACGCCGCCCAGCCGCCGTCGCTGTTTTGCATCGCCTCGACCCAGGCCCGCGCCCGCGTCATGGCCGCAGCGACCCGGTCGAGCCGACGTCGCATCGCCGCATCGGCCGGCTGCGATTCCGCCACCGCCGCCCGCCAGGTCGAAAGCGCGATCAGCACCATCGCGGTGTCATCCACGTCGGGATAAAAGCGGTTGGCGTACTGGAAGCACCAGCCCGATGGCGCAACCTTGGCGGCGCTGCGGGTCCAGTCGCCTTGGCCTCGCACCTCGTTGTCGAGAATCCAATCGACGGCATCGTCGAGGCGGCCCGCGGCGTTGCCGGCGGCAGCTGAATCGGAAAGGGCCCGCAGCGTGATCGCGGTATCCCAGACGGGCGAGCGGCAGGGCTCGACGCGGGTCGACCCATCCGGCTCGTTCTCCACCAGCCGCGCGAGCTGACGCCAGCATTCCTGCACTTCCGGCGATTCGTCTTCGCAGCCCATCGCCCGCAGGGCGACGATGCTCCAGACGATCGGCGGAAAGATCGCGCCGAGTCCGTCGCTGCCGTCGAACCGTTCGAGCATCCAGCGACGGCACTCCGCGACTGCGCGGCTCCGCAGCGGACGGATGCCAAACTCATCAAAGGTCTTCACGACCCGATCGACCACGCGGAAGAATCGCGCCCACGCATCGTTGCCGCCGGTGGCGGGCGGACCGCGGCGGAGATCCTCCGGCGAAAAGAGCTCCGCGATGCCGCGGCCGGGCTCGAGCCGACGGACCGGCTTGAACGCCCAGATGAGCGACAGCGGCACGATCATCGTCCGCGACCAGGCGGAGACGCGATCGAGGTTGATCGGCAGCCAGCGGGGCAGGAGCACCATCTCCGGCGGCACCGCCGGACAGGCGTCGTATGACATCTGGCCCAGAAGGGCGAGATAAAAACGCGTGAAACTATTGACGGCCCAGGGGCCGCCGGCAGCCGCGATCGCCCGCCGTGCCTTGACGAGCGGCTCAGACTGCTTGTCGTGACCGAGGATCTTGAGCGCGAGATAGGCCTTCACGCTCGCGCTGATGTCGACGGGGCCGCCCGGATAGATCGCCCAGCCGCCACCCGGAAGCTGCTCTCGCAGGATCCGCTCTGCGGCCCCCGCCAGATGCGGCTCGTCGACCCTGCCAGCCCAGGTGAGGATGAGGATGTATTCGCTTTCGAGGATCGTGTCGCCCTCGAGCGGGCCGCGCCAATGGCCGTCGGCAAACTGGCGTTTCGAGAGCCAGCCGGCCGTCAGCCCGACCGAATCGAGCACCGGCGCAAGCCGATCCTGCCCTTGAGACTGGCCGAGGGCGGGGCCGACCAGGTCGCGCACGATCGCCTGCTTCTCGCGCGCCCCGGAGCCGACCACCGCCTGCACAACCCCCGACGAAGGAATGCCGGCAGCCGTGCCGGCAGGGACCGCGGACGAACGCGGCGGGGCCGAAGTCGATCCTGAATGGTTCATAGTCGCATCCATGCTCCAAAACCACGATGTTGGCCGACGGGCTCCTAGCCCTGGGGCCACCGAAAACAAGCAGCCGGGAAGAATAGAGAAAGGACGTGATGGCCGACAAGTGCGCGAGCACGGCAATTCCCCGAAAAACAAAGCGCCGTGCCCCCCGGGCCGCGCGAACGCTTGATGCAGGGAAATCTGGGCAGACTCTAACGCGCGACCGACAGCGCTTGTGTCGGCAGGACCACCGCCACCCGCGTGCCCTCGCCCGGCCTCGACTCGACGACCACGCGGCCGCCGCTGGCCTCGGCAAACCGCCACGCCTTCGAGAGCCCGAGCCCAGCACCGCGGCCCGCCTCGCGGCCGCTGTAGAACGGATCGAACGCCCGCTGCAGCGAGGCGGCGTCCATGCCCTTGCCGTCGTCGGCGACGACGATCTCGCACCAGCCGCTGGCCGGCGCGGACGATCCCGCCACCATCCCCACTGACAGGGTCACCCGCCCTCCGTCGTCGACGGCCTCAATCGCGTTGATCGCGATCACCCGCACCGCTTCCTCGATCTGGCCCCGGTCAACATGGGCCGAGAGCGGCGTTGGCGACGGGCTGTAATGCAGCCGCACGCCACGCCCGGCCGCGGCCTGCTGAACCGAGTCGATCACCGACGCCACGAGCCCGCCAAGATCCGTCTCCGCCGGCTGCGGCTTGGGCGGCCGGGCGAAGAGCATCAGGCCGCCGATCATGTCGCGGGCCCGAAACGATTGATCGACGATCGTGGCCAGCCGCCGGCGGCGTTCGGCATCGCGCTCCTCGAGCAGGAGCGCCTGGGCCCGCGTGGCGATGTTGGCGAGGGGATTGTTGATCTCGTGGCCGGCGCCATAGGCCAACTCGCGAAGCGCCTCCAGGCGGGCTTCTGCGAGCGCCTCGTCGAACCGCATCGACAGCCGTTCGTGCACGAGCATCCGCTCGACGGCCGCCGCCAACAGCTGCGCCTCGACAGCCGGCTCCATTGGCAGGGGAGAGAGCGGTTCATCCGCCAGAGAAACGCCCGCCGGAAGTGCCCCGAGCACCAGGGTCGCCGCAAGCCGGGCCAGGAGCGAGTCATGCGCACCCGACATCGGCATTTCATGGCGGCGCTCCGCCGCGAGCCAGGCGGCAACGGCCGGATCGCCGCCGGCAAGTGCCCGCCACGCCACGGCATCGTTGCCCCCCGCGAGCACGGCCCGCGTCAGGCCCAGACAGGCCTGACGCGGGACCG
>JBIIQM010000033.1:0-31376 GCA_044342075.1 Pirellulales bacterium | reverse complement strand
CGGCAGGTGAGGCCGAGCTCGCGGGTGGCGGTGACCTTCAATTCGGCGGCGTATTCGTCGCCGATCGCCAGCCAGAAGGTGCCGTCGGGCTTGAGCACGCGAACGATCTCGCCCATCCAGCGTTTCGACCAGTCGAGGTAGTCGTCGGCGGAGCGGCGGTCGTCGTAGGTGTCGTAGTCGTAGCCGATGTTGAACGGCGGGTCGGCGAACGCGAGATGGACGCTGCCATCGGCCATGCGAGCGAGCAGGTCGAGGCAGTCGCCCTGATGGACGCGGTCGACCGCGAGCGGCTTGTGGATTCCGTTCCTGGGCATGGCCGACAATGTATGCGAGCGGCCGGGAGATCGTCCATCAGCGACCGCAGGCAGCCTCAAGGCTGCCCTACTTTGTGACGGTGGCCAGCCGGAGCGCCACCCGGCAGGCCGTTTCGAAGGCGTCGAGGTCGAGTTGCTCCTTCGTCGTGTGGATCTCCATCTGGCCGCAGCCGAGCGTGACCGTCGGGATGCCGTTGGCGGCCATCCAGTTGGCGTCGAGGCCGCCGTTGGAGACTTCCAGTCGGGGGTCGCGGCCGATCGCCTTCACCGCCTCCCGCGCCGCCACCACGCAGGGCTCGTTGTCGGCGAGTCGGAAGGCTTCGTAGTCGAGGCGGCCCTCGATCGTGACCTTGCCGCTCTTGCCGTCGGCGCTCTTGATCTGCTTTGCGGCCTCCTTGAAGGCCGTCTCGATCGCCTTCACGATCTTGTTGCGAAACCCGCTGTCGTGCCCGCGGGCCTCGGCCTTGAGGGCGGCGGAGTCGGCCACGACGTTGGTCGCCGAGCCCGCGTGGATCACGCCCACGTTGCTCGTGCCCCGCTTGCCTTCCTTCGTGACGAGGCCGTGCCAGCCGTCCTTCACGAGCGACGCGACCGCCAGCGACGCGATCGCCACCGCCGACACGCCCTTCTCGGGAGCCACGCCGGCATGGCTCGGCACGCCCTCGATCCTGATGTCGAGCCGATGGCCGCCCGTGGCCCCCACGGTGACCTTCTCGACGGCGCCGCCGTCGAAGTTGAAGGCGAGCTTCGGCCGGCCGAGGTCGGCGGCATTCGCGAACCGCGCGCCCCAGAGGCCGACCTCCTCCTGGATCGCGAAGAAGAACGTCAGCGGCGGGTGGGGAATCTTGCGGTTCAAAATTTCGAGCGCCGTCGAGAGCACGACGGCGCAGCCGGCGCGGTCGTCGGCGCCGAGGCCGGTCGTGGGATCGGCGCTCTTCACGAACCTGCCCGTTACCACGGGCTTCGCCCCGAGGCACACGGGCACCGTGTCCATGTGGGCCATCAGGAGCCGCCGTGGCCCGGGCAGCGTGCCGGGCAACTTCACGATCAGGTTGCCGACATTCCCCTTGAGCGGCGTCTTCGTGTGGGCCTCGTCGAACGAGATCGCCGACTTCGGGCAGCCCGCCTCGCGCAGCAACTTCACGATCCGCTCGGCGACCGCCTTCTCATCCCCCGACCCGCCGCGGATGGCGAGCAGCTCGAGCACGACGCGGCGGGCGGCCGCGAGATCGGGCTCCTGCCCCTCGCGCGCCGCCGGCCGTACACTCGGCTTCTTCGCCGGCGCGGGCCGGGCTTTCGTGGACGAGGAACCGGCTTTTCCAGATTTCGCTTTCGAGGACATGGCTGATGCGCATCTTTCTGGCGGGGATCATGCAAGGCTCGCACGTGGCGGCGCTCGTGCACGACCAGACCTATCGAAACACCCTTCGCGACCTCGTGCAATCGCACTGGCCTGACGCGGAAGTCTATGACCCCTTCTCCAATCACGCCACTTCGATCGGCTACGACATGCGGCGGGCCCGCGAGGTCTTCATGGGCCACGTGGACATGTGCCGGCAGTTCGACCTGCTCGTGGCCTACGTGCCGGAGGCCTCGATGGGCACGGCGATCGAGATGTGGGAAGCGAAGCAGCACGGCCGCGCCGTCGTGACGATCACGCCGCTGGTGCACAACTGGGTGGTGCAGTTGACGAGCGACGCCGTCTACCGCGACGACGATGCCTTCGCCCACGCGCTCGCCTCGGGCGAGATCGACCGCCTGCTTGCGGGAAAGTAGGACAGGCTTCAGCCTGTCGCTGGCAATGGCAGGCTGAAGCTACTTTTGGCAGGCTGAAGCCTACCCTACCGGGCGAACCGCATGCCGGGGAGGATCGGGTGGCCGCGGAGGAACTCGGCGGCTGTCATGCTGCGGCGGCCTTCCGGCAGGAGCCGGCGAATGGAGAGCGCCGTGCCGGCGCCGCACGCGACCACGATGCCCTCAGCATCGGCCGCGAGGATCGTGCCTGGCGCCACAGTGGCCGCCGCGCGGCTGTCGACGACGGCCACGTCTTCGAGCACGAGCCGCAGCGGCGCCGCGCCGTCGCGGTGGAGGAATGCGGCCGTCCGGGGCCAGGGTTCGAGCGCCCGGCGCATCCGCTCGAGGCGGTGGGCGGGCTGCGCCCAATCGACGACGCCATCCGCTTTCGTGAGCCGCGGGGCCTTCGTGGCGTGGGAGGCGTCTTGCGGGATGCCGACGACGAGCGGCTCGCCCGGCTTCCGCAGCGCGGCGGACGCCTGCAGCCGCTCGATCGCCTCGAGCGTGGCGTCGGCGCCGAGGGCGGCCAGGTGTTGCTCGAGATCGACGGCCGTGTCGCCCGGATAGATCGGCAACGCGCGGGCCACGATCACGGCACCGGCATCGAGCGCCGGCGTCATGTGGATCACGCTCACGCCCGTGATCGGATCCCCTTCGAGGATCGCCCACTGCACCGGGGCCGCGCCGCGATGCCGCGGCAGGAGCGAGCCGTGCAGATTGATGCCGCCGAGCGGGGCGGCGGCGAGCAGCCGCGGCGAGAGGATTTGGCCGTAATCGCAGACGACGAAGAGGTCGGCTCCCAGCTTTTCGATCGCGGCCACCGACTCGTCGTCGTTCACCCGCTCGGGATCGAGCACGGGACTGCCCGCCGCCTGGGCTGCGTCGCGCATCGGATTTTTTGGCGGCCGGCGGCCAGGCGCTGCATGGGCAGGCCGCGTGACGACCGCGAGCACTCGATGCGGCGAGCGACAGAGCGCCTCGAACATCGGCACCGCGAACGGGCCGGTGCCCATCACGACGAGATTCAAGGGAGGACTCGCACTCATGGCCGCCGTGCACTCTCCAAGGGAGCCGCCTCGCGCCCGTCAGGCGGGCGTGCACCGGGCCGCTTCGAGTCGGTCGAGATACGCGAGCAACTCGTCATTGGTGGGCAGTTCGCCGCGCGACTGGCGACCGAAGAAGACCTCGCGGAAGGTGTCGAGCGAACGCCTGGCCTCGAGCGCCGCCGCCTCCGGCAGCCGGTCGGTGAACAGCTTGCCTTCGAGATGGTCGAACTCGTGCTGCACCACGCGGGAGAGAAGGCCGTCGAGGTCGAGCCGGATCGGCTGGCCATCGAGCGACCACGCATCGACCACCACCTTCTCCGGCCGCCTCACATCCATCCGCAGGCCCGGCAGGCTCAGGCATCCCTCTTCCTGCACGGCGGTGCCGCGCGGGCGGGAGAGCGTTGGGTTGATGAAGACGAGCTCCTCGCCGGCGTCGGGGCGGGCCTCGACATTCACGATGAAGAGCCGGTAGGGCAGGCCCACCTGGTTGGCCGCCAGCCCGATGCCCCCCGCCTCATACATGATGTCGAACATCTGCTCGACCGCGTCGCAGACGGCGTCGTCGATTTTCACGAGCGGGCTCGCCCGCCGCAAAAGCGCGGGATGCGGAAATTCGACGAGCTCGAGCCGGCCGATGTCGTGGGATGGCGAAGCGTGTGATTCCATCCCCTTGTCTTACCATATCGCGGGCCGATATTGATGGCATGGCAGCTACGAGCGAGCACGAGCCCTCAGGCGGCACGCCCTGGTTTGATCCGGCGGTCTTCGTCGCCACCTGCGGCGGCCTCGGTCGAATCCCCTTCGCCCCCGGCACCTTCGGGGCCGCCCTCGGCGTGGCGGCGTCGGTCGCCCTGGCCTCGAGCGGCATCTCGCCAGAGGCTGAGGCGGCGCTCGTGATCGCGGTCAATCTCGTCGGCATCCCGATCTGCACGGCGGCCTCGCGGCGGCTCGGCCGCGGCGAGGATCCCGGCGCGATCAATTACGACGAGATGGCGAGCGCGATGCTCGGGCTGCTCGTCGTGCCCGCGGCGGCGCGGGCGAGCCTGCCGGCGGCGCTGCCGTTGCTCGCCGTGGCGTTTCTGCTCCACCGCGTGTTCGACGTCGCGAAACCTTTTCCCTGTCGGCAACTCGAGCACCTACCCGAAGGGCTCGGTATCATGGCCGACGACGCGGGCGCCGCTCTTTGGATGGCCGTCATCCTGATCGGCTGCCGCTGGGCCGGCTGGCTGTAGCCGAAGTTGCCATGCGCATCCTGCTCATCGATCACGGCTGCTGCGATCCCCCCGCCACCCGCGTGCACGCCTGCCGCGAGCAGCTCGAGCAACTCGGCGCCGTGCCGCTCGCCTGCGGCCCTGCGTCGGTGCCGAGCATCGAGGCGCAGGTCCCCGGTCTTCACGGCATCCACCTCCACGCCATCGCCGCCGCTAGCCGCGTTTTTCTGGGGGCGATCCATGACGGCTCCCCCGCCGCCTTCCTCTCGGCCACCGCCGCGATCTCGCCCCGGCTGCTCGGCTCCGTCCGCGAGACGGCGCGGCAGGCGATCGCCGAGGCGGTCGATGCGTTCGACCCCGATGCGATCTTCGTGCTGCATGCCGGCATCCTGGCCGACCTGGCGATCGAGACGGGCGTGCCGGTGGCGCTCCACGTGGGCTCAGGCGATCTCGCCGTGGCCGAAGGCGCTGGCCGCATCGGCGACCTCGTGGCCGCGGCGCTCGGCTCGGCCGAGACCGTCGCTGCCGAGGATGAAGCGACAGCCGCAACGATCGCGCGGGATTGGCTCGCTCAGGACGATGCCGCGAGCCGGCCGCAGGTTGCGGTCTTTGCGGCCACACCCGACCGGGCGGCCGAGATCCTCGCCGCCTGCGAGCAGGCCCTCGCCCGCCGCCGCGGGTGATGACGTAGGACAGGCTTCAGCCTGTCTGTCGTACTGAGACAGGCTTCAGCCTGTCTGTCGTACTGAGACAGGCTGAAGCCTGTCCTACTTTCAATGGCGGGGACGCATTACAATCCCCCGCATGACGAAGCGACTCTGGATCGAGACCGTCGGCTGCCAGATGAACGTGCTCGACAGCGAGCTCGTGGTCGCGGCGCTGCGCCGTCAGGGCTGGGAGATGGCGAAGACGCAGTCCGAAGCCGACGCCGTCTTCTACAACACCTGCTCGGTGCGGCAGCACGCCGAAGACAAGATCTACTCCGCGCTCGGCCGCGTGCGGCTCGAAAAGGAGCGGCGGCCCGACCTCGTCGTGGGCGTGCTCGGCTGCATGGCCCAGAAGGACCAAGCGCTCGTTCGCACGCGGGCCCCGTGGGTGGATCTCGTCGTCGGCCCGGGGCAATTGCACCAGGTGCCGAAACTCGTCGAGGGAATCCTCGCCGGCAGCGGGCCGCAAATGGAGGTGAGCCTCGACCGGAAGGGGGCCAGCCGCGAGGCGATCGCCCGCAGTTTCGAGAGCTACGATCCCGACCGCGATCCCGCGATGCGGCCGACGCCCTTCCAGGCATTCGTCAGAACCCAGACGGGCTGCGATAAGTTTTGCGCGTTCTGCGTGGTGCCGCGGGTGCGCGGGCCGGAGCAGGCGCGGCCACCCGAGGCGATCGTGGCCGAGACTCGCAAGCTCGTCGCCGAAGGCTGCCGCGAGGTAACGCTCATCGGCCAGACGGTCAACAGCTACAACTGGCAGGATGGTGGCAAGACAACGCGGCTCGCCGACCTGCTCGCGCAGCTCGACGGGATCGACGGGCTCGACCGGATCAAGTTCGTCACCAACTACCCGCGCGACATGACGGGCGACCTGATCGCGGCCGTCCGCGACCTGCCGAAGGTCTGCCATTATCTCCACGTGCCGGCGCAGCACGGCTCCGACGACGTGCTCCTGCGGATGAAGCGGGGCTACACGATCGGCGAATACATGGAGATGCACGCGCGGGTGCGCGAGGAGCTGCCGCATGCCGCCATCACGAGCGATTTCATCGTCGGCTTCTGCGGCGAGACCGACGCGGAGTTTCAGCTGACGCTCGACCTCGTTCGCACGGCCGGCTTCAAGAACAGCTTCATCTTCAAATACAGCCCGCGGCCCGGCACGAAGGCCCACGAACGCCTGCCCGACGACGTGCCGGAGGACGTGAAGAAGGCCCGCAATCAGGCCCTGCTCGAGGCACAAGGAGAGGTGAGCCTCGCCGGCAACCGAGCCTTCGTGGGAACCCGCCAGCAGGTGCTTGTCGAGGGGCTTTCCACTCGCGACGAGAAGCGGGAGGTGAATCCCGGCCCCGACGGCGTGGCCCAACTCACCGGCCGCACGATGTGCGACCGGATCGTGGTCTTCGACGCGCCGCTGCGGCTCGTCGGCCGGCTCGTGGACATCGACATCACGTCGGCCGGCGCCTGGTCGCTCGGTGGCACCGTGGCCGATCGCCTCGCCGAAGCCGTGCCGCTGGAAGACATTCCCCCGCTGCACCAGATCGCGTTGGCGCCGCGTCCGGGGGTGTGACGTGGCGCTCGAGCCGGCGGAGGTCGTGCGGCTGCTCGACGATCCGGAGGCAGCCGCCGCCTGGGGCCGTGCCGCCGGGCTCTCCGATTCCGAGGCCGCCCATCGCTCGCTCGTCGGTCTCTCTGCGCACGGCCTCACGCTCGACCTGCTCGCATCGCTGGCCGAGGCACTCGGGCGGCTCTTGCCGGGCGTGAGCGATCCCGACCGCGTGCTCGTGGCCGTGGAGCGGTTCACGGGCGCCGTCCGCAGCCCGCTCTCCACCGCCACGCTCTTCGAGCGGGATCCTGCCGCGCTCGAGACCTTGCTCAAGATCTTCTCCGCGAGTCCGCACCTGGCGGAACTCGTCATCGCCGACCCCGAGTCGTGGGAGGAGATTCGCGTGGGGCAGGGGCGGCCCGAGAAGAAGGAATCGCTCGCCGCAGCGCTCCGCGCCGAGATGGCCGTGGCGGGCGATCCCGAGGCCGCGCTGCGGACGCTGCGGCGATTCAAGCGGCGTGAGACGCTACGGATCGCGTATGGCGACATCGTCGTCGGCCAGCGGCTCGAGACCGTCGTCGCGCAGATTTCGCACGTGGCCGACGTGATCGTGGCCGAGGCGGTGCGGGCGGCCGTGGCGCGGCTGGAGGCGCAGCGGGGCATCCCGCGCGAACCGGGGGGCGGACGGGCGACGCTCGCGGCGATCGCGCTGGGAAAGCTCGGCGGCGCGGAGCTCAACTATTCGAGCGACATCGACCTTGTCTTCGTCTATTCCGCCGATGGCAAGGTATCGGGGCCGAAGCCCTGCACGAACCAGGAGTTTTTCGAGCGGGCCGTGCAGGAGGCCGTCCGCCTCATCGCCGAGCCCACCGATCTCGGCATCGCCTACCGCGTTGATCTCCGCCTGCGGCCGCACGGCAGCGTGGGGCCGGCGGTGCTCCCCTTCGAGGCCACACTGCAGCATTACGACCAATTTGGCCGCACCTGGGAGCGGCAGGCCTGGGTGAAGGCGCGGTGCGTCGGCGGCGACGAATCGCTTGGCAGCCGGCTCGTGGTGGAGATGCAGCCCTGGGTCTATCGCCGCTGGCTCACGCGGGCCGACATCACCGGCATCAAGGCGCTCAAGCGGAAGATCGAGGGCCGGGCGATCCGCGCGGGCACCGATGCGAGCGACGTGAAGACCGGCCGCGGCGGCATCCGCGACATCGAGTTTACGATCCAGTTTCTGCAGCTCCTGAGCGGCGGCGACACGCCGCGGGTGCGCACCGGCAACACGCTCGAGGCGATCCGCCGGCTCGCCGAGACTGGTGGCCTCACCGACCAGGAGCGGGAGATCCTCGAACGCACCTACACGCTCCTTCGCACCGTGGAGCACCGGCTGCAGATCCTCTATGACCGCCAGACGCATCGGCTGCCCGACGCGCCGGCCGAGTTTGCGCGGCTTGCGGTGCGCAGCGGCTACGGCATCGGGGCCGACGCGGCGGACCGGCTGCGGCAGGATCTCGCCGAGGCCACCGCGCTCAACCGGCGGATCCTCGATCATCTGCTCCACGACGCCTTTCCGGACGATGCGGCGCCCGAGCCGGAGGTGGATCTCGTGCTCGACCCCGATCCGCCGTCCGAGTTCGTGCGCGACGTGCTTGCGCGGCACGGCTTTCGCGACATCCCGCAGGCCCATCGCACGCTCGCGTCGCTCGGCGAGGAGAAGGCGCGGTTCCTCTCGACCCGCCGCTGCCGCCACTTTCTCGCGGCGATCGCACCGCGGCTGCTGGCGACGATCGGCCGGACGCCCGACCCCGACGCCACGCTCGTGAACCTTGCCGCCGTGAGCGATTCGCTCGGCGGCAAGGGAGTGCTCTGGGAACTCTTCAGCTTCAACCCGGCCTCGCTCGACCTCACCGTGAAGCTCTGCTCCTCGAGCCCGTTCCTCGCCGGCCTGCTCGTGGGCAACCCCGGCATGATCGACGAGTTGCTCGACAGCCTGCTCGTGGAGCGGCCGCCTCGACCGGAGGAACTCGACGCCGAAATCGCCAGCCTCTGCCGCGGCGCCGTCGAGATCGGCCCGATCATCCACGCCTTCAAGGCCTCGCAGCAGCTCCGCGTGGGCGTGCGCGACATGCTCGGCAAGTTCGACGTCGTGGGCACGACATCCGCGCTCTCCGCGATCCCGGAGGCGATCCTGCGGGCGGTGATTGCCCACGAGGAAAAGCGGCTCATCGACCGGCTCGGCGAGCCGATGGTGGGCGTGGGGGAGAGCGTCGGCATGCGCGCCGGGCCGGTGGTGCTCGCGATGGGCAAGTTCGGCGGCCGCGAGATGAACTACGCGAGCGACGTCGACGTCGTCTTCCTCTACGACCACGACGGCGCCACCTTCCCGGCGCGGGGCGTGCGCCGCTCGGCGGAGGGCACGACCAATGCCCACTTCTTCAGCGAGCTCGCGCAGCGGACGATGAAGGCCTTCAATGCATCCACGCCGCAGGGCCGCCTCTACGAGATGGACTCGCGGCTGCGGCCGAGCGGCCGAAGCGGGCCGGCCGCCATTTCGCTCGCGGAATTCGCCCGCTACTTCGCCGAAGACGGCCCGGCCGCGATCTGGGAACGGCAGGCGCTCGTGAAGGCCCGCGTCGTGGTGGGCTCGAAATCGGCGGCCGCGCTCGCGGCGCAGATCGTGCAGCGGGCGGCCTATGAGCGGCAGTGGACCGCCGACGAGGTGGAGTCGATCCGCGCGATGCGGCTGCGAATGGAAGAAGGCGCGAAGGCGACGAACCTCAAGCGCGGCCCGGGCGGCGTGGTCGACATCGAATTCGTCTCACAGATGCTCGCGCTGGTGCACGGCGGCGCGAACGCGACGCTGCGAACCCCCGAAACGCTCGCCGGCCTCGTCGCCCTGCACGAGGCCGGGCACCTCGAGGACGAAGAATTCGCATTCCTGCGCGGCGCTTATCTCACGCTACGGGCGATCGAAGGCCGCCTGCGGCTCCTCGACGCCGTGGACAGGCACGACTTCCCGTCCGATCCGGCCGACCAGCGAAAGCTCGCCCACCTGCTCGGCTACGACCATCCCGATCGCCTCGTCGCCGACGTGCAGTCGCTCACGGCCCGCACCCGCCGCGAATTCAACCACATCTTCGACCGGGCGGTGGCGGCGCTGTAGGACAGGCTTCAGCCTGTCTTGATTGGTGACAGGCTGAAGCCTGTCCTACCGGCGGCGGCGGGCGGCCCACATTTCCCACGCCACCGGCAGCACCGACATCAGCACGATGCCGACGACCACGAGTTCGAAGTTCTTCTTCACGATCGGCACGTTGCCGAAGAAGTAGCCGGCCAGCGTGCAGATGAGCACCCAGAGCAGGCCGCCGACGACGTTGTAATAGAGGAACTGCGGATAGTGCATCCGGCCGACGCCCGCCACGAAGGGGGCGAACGTGCGGATGATCGGGATGAACCGGGCGAGCACGATCGTCTTGCCGCCGTGCCGCTCGTAGAAGTCTTGCGTCTGCACGAGGTGCTCGTGCTTGAGGAACCAGGCGTTCACGCGAAACGCCCGCGGCCCCACCCAGCGGCCGATCGCGTAGTTGAGCGTGTCGCCGAGCACGGCGGCCACGAAGAGGATGCCGAGGAGCGTGAGGATCCCGAGCGACTCAGGGTACAGTGCGGCCATCGCACCGGCGGCGAAGAGGAGCGAGTCGCCGGGGAGGAACGGAGTGACCACGAGTCCGGTTTCGCAGAGGATGATCGCGAAGAGCAGGACGTAGGTCCACGGCCCCCAGGCGTCGATCACCGCGTGGAGGTGGCTGTCGAGGTGCAGGAAGACGTCGAGGATCGACTTGATTGCGTCCATGGCGGTGGGGCTCAGCGGCGGGCGGGACGGGCGGGGCGGGTGAGGAGCCAGGCCGCGGCGACGGGCACCGCGAGCGAGGCGACGAGCACCCACTGGAGCGAATCGGCCGCCTGGCCGAGGCGGCCGGCGATGCTCCAGGCGAGCGCGACAGCAAGGTTACCCAGCGCGGCCGCGGCGAGGAAATCTCGAAATCGCATCGCGGTGGCGCCGGCGAGGAGCGTGGCCGCCTCGGCGAGGAGCGGCACGGGCCGCGTGAGCACGACGAGCAGGGGCCCGAGCCGACTGTGGCGAGCTTCGAGTCCGGCGCGTTCGTCCGCCTCGAGCCCCACGAGCGCCCGTTGGCCGGCCGTGCGGCCGAGCCACCAGCCGGCGATGCTCCCGAGCGTCATGCCGAGCCAGGCGCAGGCCGTGCCCGCCGCGATGCCGAGTTCCGCACCACCGAGCGTGGCCACCAAGCTCGATGGCACCGGCAGGAGCAGGTCGGCGGCGAGCACGCCGACTTCAAGCGCCGCGAGGACGACGGGCGCGGGACGCGGGTCGAGCCACCGGGCGACGATCTGGTCGAGCCGGGCACCGAAGAGCAGAAACGGGACGAGCGGAACTGCGATCGCAGCGACGGTCAGGGCGACGAGGAGGCGAGTCGTGCGGCGCATGACGGGGGCAGTGGAGTGGCTCGTTGGTCTGCGGCGGTGGCCTCACTTCGGCGCCGTCCGGCGGCGGTCCGGGCGCGGAGGAGGTCGATCAGGAGGTCGTGCGACGGCGTCACCACGAGGTAGACGGCCAATGACAGGATAGCCAAGTCGCGGGGCGAGTGGTGCGGCGAGAGCCACCACCAGGCGCCGAGGAGCGCCGCCCACGTGGGCAGAAGCAGTGGCAGCGCCGCCAGATGCAGCCGCAAAACCGCCCGGCCGAGCGCGGCCGGATTGGTCGGCCGAATCGCCGCCACGAGCGGGGCAAGCAGCCAGAGATGCCGCCAGGCATGCCAGCAGAGGAAGTAGAGGCCGACCGAGAAGAGCGGGTCGGTGGTCGCGCCGAGCGCCGCGATCGCGGCAAGATCGACGAGCGTGGCGAGCGACCGGTGGAGGGCCCCCGGCACCCGATGATCCAGAATCGTTTCGAGGAGCAGCGAGACCGCTGCCGAGGCGACGAGGCATCCGCCGGCGGTTTGAACTCCGGCGGGAGCGAGCCAGACATCCGCGGCATCGCCGGCGGAAAGCGCGAGGAGCCGGGAGACCACGGCGGTCGTCTCGGCGGGGAAGCAGGCCATCGGCACGCCGATCACCGGTGCCCCGCGGGCGATCGCGGCGAGCATGCCCCGCCACCAGGCCGAGGCGATGGGCGGCGACTGGCCGTCGGCATGCGCCATCCCGAAGTGCCAGATCGAAACCGCCGTGAAGATCAGGACGAGCGGAATGGGAAAGAGCACGAAGCCGCCGAACACGAGGCCCATCACCGCGATGTAGCCGGCGAAGAGCCGCACCGCCGCGGCCGTGCCGCCGAGCCGCCGGGCGATCGCGAGATCGGCGGCGCCGTGCGGCAGCCCCACGACGACGAGCGAGACGAGCCAGGGAATCGCGGCCGCCCGCGAAGACCAGCCTGTGCCGAAGGCAAGGCCTGCCGCCGCCGCGGCGAGCAGGCAGCCGAGCGGCAGCCTGCGGAAGACCGTCTCCTCGAAAGGGAGTGGGACGCGCACGATTGGTGAGGCCTTTGGTCGACCGCCCGTTTCACGAGCGGGCAAGCCGGGGGTCGGGGAAACTTTCCCCGCCCCCGGCTCGTCCCCGGGTTTGCTACAGCCGCAGCCGAGACTCGTGGCTTTGGCTCATCGCCTTGATGCCGTGGTAGGCCACCAAGCCGAAGCCCACCTTGTTGATGACGTCGGCGACGTTGTAGATGATCTCGCGGAGCTCACCGTTGCCGGAGCGGGCCATGAGGAACCCGATCGGGTAGATCGCCCAGCCAATCAGCACGAACAGCCGCATCGTCTCGAGCGCCTTCGCCAACGGGGCGGGGGCCTCCGCGATCGCCTGGCCGAGCGACATGTAGAGCACGCCGACGATCAGCGCCTCGCAGACGCACGACACCAGGAAGAACGTCCACCACCGCTCGGAATTCACCGGCGACGTCTCGGCGATGAAGGCCGTGACGATCATCGCGATATCGAGCAGCACGAGCTGGGCGAAGAACTTTGTGCCGCGTTCGCCCATCCGCAGAAGCAGCGGGAATTTCACGAGCAAGAGCGGCGTCGTGAAGAGCCAGTCGATATACCGCAGCGCCGTCGGGAACGTGCCCCCCGATTCCTGGTAGACGTGCGTCATCTTGTAGTAATGGAAGCAGGCGATCGCGCAGACCAGGCCTGCCACCACCATCGCGCTGCGATAGGCGGGGTCGACGTTGTCGCGCATCAGGAAGAAATAGAGGGCGCCTGCTCCCATCGCCACCGTGCCGGCGAAGAAGAGATAGAGCGTGATCGACTGCAAGGGTGTGTTCTTGGTGAAGTCGGCCGAGAGTGGGATGACTCCCTCTGCGACCGCGAATGCCTGGGCCAGAAGAGCGTTCATGGAAAACCTCCGAGAAGTGTGGCAACGCGATCAATGACGCGATGCCCTTGGCTGTGAGCCGGTCCCTGCGCGAGCCCGTGCATCGGCACGGGTCGGACGAAAGGCTTGCGTGCCTTCCGGGATGTTCCGGATGAACGGCGGACTGGTGGGACTGTGTCGAGATGCCGGTCTCCGGAAAGAGGCCGCCGCAGCCGCAGGCCGCCACGACCTCCATCCGGGGGGCATTATCCTTCGGGGAAATCGGCTGGCAACAGCAGATTTTTCGGCCGAGCCGGCTGGGCCGCTTCAGCCGGTCGCGGCGCGGGCTTGCGCGGCGATGTCGAGACCGACGGTTTCGCTCCAGCGAGCCAGCAGGGCCTGATACAGGGGCCCGGGCCGGCCGCTGCCAACGGGCCGGCCGTTGAACCGCGTCGCGGGGAGCAGGCAGTTGGGCGTGCTCGTGAGCAGGATCTCGTCGGCGGCGGCGAGGTCGGACTCCCGCAGCGAGGCTTCGTGCCAGGCGATGCCGGCCGCCTCCGCGAGCTGCCGCAGGTAGTGGAGGCTCACGCCGCGCAGGGCGTCGGCCGGCGGCGGCGCCAGGATCGCGGCGTGGCGCACGATCGCGATATTGGCCGTGGAGGTCTCGCTCACGCGGCCGTCGGCATGGCAAAGCACCGCACGGCTGCCACGCTCACTCGTATCCGCCTCGCGGTCGGCGAGGTGATAATGCATCCGGCTGCGGCACTTGAGCGCGAGCGGCCATGATTCTTCCGGCACCTGCCTTATCGAGACACTGCGCAGCGCAAGCCCCTCGTCATAGGCCTTCGCCCAGAGCTTGAACGCCAGCGGAAACGAATGCACGGCCACTCGCGGTGTGCCGCGCCGGCCCTCGTGCTGCGACGGCTGGTCGCCCGGCGTGGCGAAGATCACGACGCCGAGGTCGCTCCCTCGCGGGCCATGGGCATGGTTGTGGCTGGCGACCGCGTCGGCCGCCTTGAAGATCGCCTCGACGGACGGGCGGGGCTCGATGCCGGCCACGGCGAGCGAATCGCGAAATCGCGTCGCATGGAGATGCGGCAGGAAGAGGCGGCCGGCGAAGGTTCGCAGCTGCTCCGTGACCGTCGCCCCGAGCACGAACCCGGCATCACCGACCGGGAGGCAGAGATCGGCACGCGAAAGAAGATCGCCGTCGAGCCAGGCGATTTCAGGGGGGCCGCCGTCGGGGCCGCGATCGTTCGGCGTTTGCATCGCGGTATATCGTGCGTCACGGAATAGAGTGGAGGATAGGGGATTCGAACCCCTGACCTTCTGGCTGCCAGCCAGACGCTCTCCCAATTGAGCTAATCCCCCAGCGGTTGTTCGTGTCCGTGACGCTGGGAAGCACGGGCCTGTTTCGGCCCGACGGCACTTGGAAACTATCGACCGCTTGCGGGAATGTCAACGCGAAGCGACTGTATCCAGTGTCCATGCCGAAAAACCCCTCCTCGACCGAGCCCTCCGTTGCCGCACCGGCGTCGGAGACGGTGCGGGCCGCGGTCACCGTGATGCTCGGGCTTTACTTCGTGGGGCTCGCGCTCTCCATCATGGCAAACTCCGCGAGCGGCTCGTCGGCGCTCGTGCGGACGATTCACGGGCGGCTCTTCTCGCCGTGGATGACGCCGCCCTGGCTCGACCTCGGCTACGACACGAAACTGACCTACGGCCTGCCCGACGACGCCGACCACCGGATCGAGGTGCGGCGGCAGGGAACGCCTTCGACCGTGCGGCCGCTCGTGCTGCCCGCGGCCGGCATGCGGGGCGAACGGGCGCGGCGGTGGCGGCGGCTCGCCCGCGCCGCGGTGATCGCCGAGCAGGATCCCGACCGCGAGGCGCTCCTGCCCGCGGCCATGGGTGCTGGGCTTTTTGACGATGTCGGCGGAGAGGATCTCTCGCTCCGCATCCTGCGCGAGGTGCGGCCCGAGCGGGCGGAGATCGCGACGGTCGGCGCAGGCCAGCCGCGGTTCGAGCAGGCCTATGCCGCCCGAGTGCGCCGCGTGGACGGCGAACTGCAACTGATCAAAAACGAGCCGAAGGAAGAGCTCGCCCCCGTAGTCCGCGAGCCCATGCCATGAGCGGCCGGCCAACGACGCTTTCCGACGCCATCGGCGCGACCTGGAATCGCTACTGGTTCACGCCCGCCGACCCGCGGCCGCTGGCGATCGTGCGGATCTTCGCGGGCTGCCTTGCGCTCGCCCTTTGGTTCAGCTATGCCGCCGACCTCGAGGCCTGGTTCGGCCCCGCCGGGATCATCTCGCGCGATCTTCTCGGCGGCTGGCGGTCACCGTGGGCGGTGTCGCTCTTCGATCTCGCGAGTGGGTCGGCACTGCTTCGCGCGGTGTGGATCGGCGGCGCGGTCGTCCTCGCGATGCTGGCAGTCGGCCTCGCCACGCCGGTTTCATCCGTGCTCGCCGCGATTCTCTTTTCGTCGCTTTTGCATCGCGGCCCGATGCTCGCCGGGCCGGCCGACGACATCGTCGCGGTGATTCTCTGGTGCCTCGCGATCGGCCGCGCCGGCGATGCCCTTTCGATCGATCGTTTGCTCGCGGCCCGCGCGGGGCATTCCGCGCCGCCGGCCACCGTGCGGACGCGGATCGCCCTGGGGCTCCTGCAGGTGCACGCCGCGGTCATCGCTGCCGCCGCCGCCGTGGCCCAGCTCAAAGGCGATGTCTGGTGGAATGGCATGGCCGCCTGGTGGCTGGCCACGCGGAGCGACTCGCGGCTGATCGACCTCACTGGGCTATTCGCCCGGTCCGAATACCTCACGAACCTCATCACGCATGCGATCCCGCTCTGGGAACTGCTCTTTGCCGCGGGCGTCTGGTTTGTGCCGCTGCGGCGGCTGCTCATCCCCGCGGCGCTCGTCGCCTGGCCGCTCATCGGCCTCCTCGCCGGCGAGCCCTACTGGGGGCTCGCCATGGCGGCGCTCTCGGCGGCGTTTGTAGACCGCTTGAAGTAGACCGCTTCGTCCCGAAGCGGATCTGGATCCGCTTGCGGAGCAAGCGGTCTACTTTGAGCGGTCTACTTTTGGCTGGTCTACTTTTGGCCGGTCTACTTCGTTTGATTGGGGGCGCAGGATAAATCGTCTTTCGGGCAGGTGAAATACGAGAAGGCGGAGAAACCGCAGCCGGAGATGGCCTTGTAGGGCGGCTATACTGCCCCCATGCGAAAGCCGCGACGCAATCCCTTCTATCTCGTGCTCGGCCTGGTCGGCTTCCTCTTCACGATCACGGCCTGCGCCTATTGCATCTCGGTGCTGCGGGGCGTGCGGCCGGAGACGGCCCAGGCTGCCGCGGCCCATCCGTTCGAGAAGCTGATGGATCGGCATGGCACGGCGCTCCTCGCCGGCCAGCTCGTCGTGCTCGCGATCGCCACCGTCGGCGCCGTCGCACTCGATGAATACCACGCCAGGAACGGCAAGCCGTGACCGCGTCGGCCGCCCGGCAGATCGAGTCGCTGCGGAACGAGATCCGCCGCCACGACCGGCTCTATTACGTGGAGGCCCGGCCGGAGATCAGCGACCGCGAATACGACGCGCTCGTCGAGAAGCTGCGGCAGCTGGAGGAGAAGCATCCGGAGCTCGTCACGCCCGACAGCCCCACGCGGCGGATCGGCGACGAGCCCGTGCCGGAGCTCACGTCGGTCACGCACCGCGTGCCGATGCTCTCGATCGATAACACCTACAGCGCCGAGGATCTCGCCGCCTGGGGACGCCGCGTGGAAAAACTCCTGCACGGCGAGGGGCATGCGAAGGAGCCGATCCGCTGGGTGCTGGAGCTCAAGATCGACGGCGTGGCCGTGTCGCTGACGTTTGCCGACGGCCTGCTCGAACTCGCCGCCACCCGCGGCAACGGCGTCGTGGGGGACGATATCACCCACAACGTGCGGACGATCCACGGCGTGCCGCTGCGGCTCGAATTGGAGAAGCCGCCGGCGCTCGTCGAGATTCGCGGCGAGGTCTACATGACGAATTCCGATTTGGTCGCGCTCAACGAGGAGCAGGCGGCCAAGGGGCTCGCCCCCTTCGCCAACACGCGAAACGTCGCCGCCGGCAGCATCCGCCTGCTCGACCCGCGCGAATGCGCCGCGCGGCCGCTCCGCTTCCTATGCCACGGCGTGGGTGACGCGACAGGCCTCGGGGCGACATCGCAATCGGAGCTCTTGGACTGGGCGCAGCATGCCGGGCTGCCGGTGGCACCGCGGACGAAGACATTCGACTCGATCGACGCGCTCGTCGAGCACGGCACCGAACTGATCGAGGAACTCCACTCGCTCGATTTCGAGGTGGACGGCTTCGTGGTGAAGGTGGACCGGTTCGACCAGCAGAAGCGGCTCGGCACGACGGCGAAGAGCCCGCGGTGGGCGATCGCCTGGAAGTTCGAGAAGTTCGAGGCCACGACGAAGCTCGCCGGCATCCGCGTGCAGGTGGGCCGCGGCGGCACCGTCACGCCCGTCGCCGACCTCGAGCCGGTGGAGCTTGCCGGCACGACCGTCAGCCGCGCGAGCCTCCACAATGCCGACGAGGTGGCCCGCAAGGACATCCGCGTGGGCGACGTGCTCGTCGTCGAGAAGGCGGGCAAGGTGATCCCCCACGTCGTGCGCGTGGAGAAGCACCTGCGGAAGCACCACCACAAGCCCTGGTCGCCGCCGACGGAATGCCCCGAGTGTGGCGCGGCGCTCGAGCGCGATCCGGACGGCGTCTACATCCGCTGTCCCAACGTCGATTGCCCCGCGCGGTGCCGCGAGCGGCTGAAGTTTTTCGCGTCGCGCGGCGCGATGGACATCGAAGGCCTCGGCGACAAGCTCGTCGAGCAGCTCGTGGCCACCGGGCTCGTGAAGGACTACGCCGACCTCTATGCGCTCACGGTGGACCAGCTCGAGTCGCTCGAGCGGATGGGCAGAAAATCGGCGCAGAGCCTCGTCGAGCAGATCGAGGCCAGCAAGGGCCGCGGCCTCGCCCGCGCGCTCAACGCGCTCGGCATCCGCCACGTGGGACCGCGGGTGGCGGCGCTGCTCGCGCAGCAGTTTCCGTCGGTCGACAAGCTCCAAGAGGCCACGGCCGAAGAGCTCGCCGAAGTGCACGAGATTGGCGACGTGATCGCCGAGAGCGTCCACGCCTGGCTGGCGGGTGATTATGGCCGCCGCGTGATTCGCGGCCTGGCCGCCGCGGGCGTGATGCTGGAGCTCCCGGCTGAGGAGCGGATCGTGGAGGGGCCGCTCACCGGCAAGACGCTCGTGGTCACCGGCACGCTCGAGGGCTTCTCGCGGCAGGCGGCCGAGGAGGCGATCCGCAAGGCGGGCGGCCGCGCGTCGGGGAGCGTCTCGAAGAAGACTGACTACGTCGTCGCCGGCGCCGAGGCGGGCAGCAAGCTCGAGAAGGCGCAGAAGCTCGGTGTGCGCGTGATCGACGAAGCCGAGTTCAAAAAGTTGCTGGGCCAGTAGGACAGGCTTCAGCCTGTCACACCGTAGAAAAGGCTTCAGCCTGTCCTACGCCGCCTCTGCGGCCGGCCGCGCGAGCAAATCGTCCGCCGCGGCGACCACGCTCGCGACGTCGATTGCGGCCATGGCGATCGTGTCGGTCTTGCGATCGTGCCACGGCGGGCGGAGCGAAGACGGCGGCTCGACCACGCGGTGCAGCGAGCCGTAGGGGCCGTTGCGCTTCGCAGGCACGGGGCCAAACAGTCCGACGCAGGGAGTGCCGACGGCGGCGGCCAGGTGCAGCGGGCCGGTATCGCTCGAAATGAAGACGCGTGCGAGCCGGCAGAGCTCGCCGAGATCGGTGAGCGTCGTGTCGGGAGCGAGGATGGCGGCGCGGCCGGCGAGATTCGCGATCCGCTCGGCGATCGCCCGCTCCTTACCGCCGCCCCACGCGACGACCGACGCGATGCCGTGCCGCCGGTGCAGTTCGACGGCCACCTCGGCGAAGCGATCGGCGGGCCAGATCTTCGAGGGCCAGCCGGCGCCGGGGTTGATCAGCGCGGGGGCCGAGGCGAATCGCTGCGCAGTGAACCATTGCTGCATGCGCGCGCGGCTGACCGGCCAGCGAGGCATGTCGCAGGCCGGCGACGGCTCGCGCACGCCGAGCGGTGCGAGCAGCTGGCAATTGCGATCGACGACGTGGGCCGCGGTCGTCGCGATGCGGTGCGTGTAGAACCGCCAGGCCTGCTCGCGGGATTCAGGCCGCGCATGACCGGCCCGCACGCGGGCGCCGGAAAGCCAGGTGGCGACACCGCTCTTGAAGAGTCCTTGCAGGTCGATCGTGGCGTCGGGCGCGAAGTCGCGCAGTTGCCGGCGCAGAGAGAACACGGCGCGGGGCGACTTCAGCCAGCCGCGCGGAAGCCTGAAGAGGTGGTCGATCGCGGGATGCCCGGCGAGAACATCGCCGGCGCGGCCCTCGACCACCCAGCCGATCGTGGCCTGCGGAAAGGCCCGCTTCAGGGCGACAGCCGCCGGCACGCCATGCAGCACGTCGCCGATGGCGGACAGTTTCACGACGACGATCGAGCGGGGGGCATCCATGGGGCGGGGATTTTTTCGCGGCCCCGCCCGCGTGGCAAGGCCAATTTCCCGAAAAAAGCCGGTCTCTTTATCGCTCCGGCTCGCGGGCGGCAGAAGTCGAGTCGCGGTGGCCCTCGAAGACTCGGTCCAAATGCTCCTCGAGCTTCCGCCGACCCGCGAGCCTCACCCTGCTGGCTGCTTGTCTACGCGCCCGCGAGGTCGCAAAGCATTGAGTCGGCGACGGTCTGCGGGCAGCTCCAGACGAGGAAGAAGAGTGACTCGCGGACGAGCCGCTCGGCGGGGTGGCCCGCCACGAAGCCCGCCCCCTTGGAGGCGGTGAGCGCGGCCTGCGCGGTGCGGACGACGAGGCTATTCGCATCGCCGCGGAGCCGGTCGCGTGCTTCCGGGGAGATGCCGCCGGCGGCGGCCGAGTCGAGCTGCGTGGCAAGGTCGCCCAACTCTGCCCGCAATCGCTCGGCGATCGGGGCGAGGCCGGGTCTGTTCGCCGCCTCGGCCTCGAGCACGGCCAGCGATGCGCGGGTGCTGCCGAGCGCGAGCGCCGTCGTCGCCAGGCCGCCGGTCCGCACGCCGCCGCCGGACGGGGCGATCACGGCCGCCGGCCGCACGCCGGCGAAGGCCACGCTCGACGTGCGGCTGCCCGAGAGGGCGAGCATGTCGAGCGGCGGCGTGATCGAGAGGCCGGGGGCGTCGGTCGGCACGATGAAGAAGAGCTGCTCGCCGGGCGCGGTGACGGCGCCCGTCACGATCGTGTGGCTGGAGTCGGCGCCGGTCACCCAGGGGCATGTTCCGTCGAGCCGCCAGCCATCGGCATCGCGACGGGCGGCGAGCGCCGGCGCGGCGAGATGGCGGCGGCTCGTGGAGAGATGCGAGATCCCGACGGTGGTAAACGACTCGCCGCGGGCGAGCGCGGGCAGCCAGGCGGTGCGGACCTCTGTCGGGCCGGCCGCGATGATCCGGCAGGCGCTCGCCCACTGCGTCAGCGCGAGCGCGGTTGTGAGGCAGCGCTCGGCGATCGCCACGAGCGCCTCGATGATCAACGGTTCGTCGGCATCGGTGCCGCCGCAGTCGGTCGGAATGAATGCGGCGAGCACGCCGGACTTTGCGAGGAGCGAAAATACGCCGCTCTGCCAGGGGCCGTCGCGGCGGGTGGCTTCGGCCCGCTCGCAGATCGCGTCGCAGAAGTGGACGAACGTCGAGTCTCGCGGCCGCAGGCGTTCGAATCTGCTCATCGATTGCATTATGCCCCCGACGTGCTGCGGGGTCGATGCAATCGCGGCGTGGCGTTATACTCCGCTCACTTCTGGCAGGTTTCCCACCACCTCCACGCCCCGTCCGGAGCAACCAGCATGAGCCAGGCCGAAGAAGCCTCCCGCCGCGTCACTGCCAAGAGCCCATCGCCGCAGGCCGCCCCACTGCCGCCCCCGCGGCTCGACGAGCTCTCGCCGCAAAACCTCTACGACAAGTGCATGGCGCTGGCCCGCAACCTTTGGTGGAGCTGGCATCCGGAGGTGACGAATCTCTTCCGCGAGCTCGACCCGATCCGGTGGCGGCAACTCGATCACAACCCGATCGCGCTGTTGGCCGAGTTCACGCCCGAGCGGCTCGAGGCCCGGGCGGCGGAGCTCGTGCTCTACAGCCGGATCAACCAGGCCTACCGCCGGCTCAAGGAGTATCTCGCGACCGGCACGACCTGGAGCGACGTCAACGCGGGTGTGCTCGGATCGAAGCCCGTTGTCTATTTCTCTGCGGAATTCGGCATCCACGAGTCGGTGCCGATCTATTCAGGCGGCCTCGGGGTGCTCTCCGGCGACCACATCAAGAGCGCCAGCGGCCTCGGCATCCCGCTGATCGCCGTGGGCCTCTTCTACGATCAGGGCTACTTCAAGCAGCAGCTCGACATCGATGGCTATCAGCACGAGGAATACCTGCAGTCGCGGGTCGAGGTGCTCCCGATCGAGCCGGCCATCGACGCGGAGGGCAAGCCGCTCGTCGTCCAGGTTGACACGCGGTCGGGCCCGATTCTCGCCAAGGTCTGGAAGATGGCTGTGGGCCGCGTCAGCCTCTATCTGCTCGATTGCGACGTCGAGGGCAACACGCCCGAGGACCGCGAGCTCACGAGCCGCCTCTACGGCGGCGACACGCGCACGCGCATTCGCCAGGAAATCGTCCTCGGCATCGGCGGCGTGCGGGCGATCCGTGCGATGGGAATCGTGCCGGGCGTCTATCACCTCAACGAAGGCCACTCCGTCTTCGCGACGCTCGAGGCCGTGCGCGTGCGGATGCACCGCGACGGTTTCGCGTTCAACGACGCCGTCCGCAAGGTGGCCCGGCAGACGGTCTTCACGACCCACACCCCGGTGCCCGCCGGCCATGACCGGTTCGACAGCACCCTGATGGAGGAGCATCTCGGGCCGATGCGCGACGCGCTGGGCATCTCGCACGACCATCTCATGAGCCTCGGCCGCGTGGAGCCTCACAATCACGAGGAGCCGTTCTGCATGACGGTGCTCGGGCTGAAGATGTCGCGGCGAGCCAACGCGGTGAGCGCGCTCCACGGCCACGTGAGCCGCCGGATGTGGTCGAGCCTCTGGCCCTACCGCGTCGAGGAAGAAGTGCCGATCGGCCACATCACCAACGGCGTGCACGTGCCGAGTTGGCTCTCCTGGCAGATGCTGCAGCTCTACGACCGCATCTTCCCCGCCAACTGGTTTCGCCGCATGGGCGAGGCCGACGTCTGGCAGAAGATCTACGAGTGCGATCCCGGCGAGCTGTGGGAGACGCACTACGCCCTCAAGAACCTGCTGCTGCAGTTCGTTCGCCGTCGCGTGAGCCGGCAATGCCGGCGCCGCGGCGAGTGCGACGAAGCGGTCGAAATGGCACGGACCGTGCTCGACCCGAACATCCTCACGATCGGGTTCGCACGGCGGTTTGCCACCTACAAGCGGGCCGATCTCGTGCTCGGCGACATCGAGCGGCTGGTGCCCCTCGTCACCGACAAGGAACGGCCGATCCAGGTCATCTTCGCCGGCAAGGCTCACCCCGCCGACGAGCCGGGCAAGGCGCTCATCCGCAAGATCGCCAACCTGCGGCACGACCCGCGAGTGGGCGGTCGGATCGTCTTCGTCGAGGATTACGACATCAACGTCTGCCGGCACCTGATTCAGGGTGTCGATGTCTGGCTGAATAACCCGCGGCGGCCGCTGGAGGCCTCGGGCACGAGCGGCCAGAAGGTGGTGCTCAACGGTGGCCTCAACTGCTCGATCCTCGACGGCTGGTGGGCGGAAGCCTACGACGGTCGCAATGGATTCGCGATCGGCCGCGGCGAGACGCATGCCAACGACGAGATCACCGACCGCCGCGACGCGGAGGCGCTCTACAAGGTGCTCGAGGAGGAGGTGATCCCCACCTTCTACGACCGCGACGCCGACGGCCTGCCGCGCGAGTGGATCCGGATGATGAAGAACTCGATCAGTTCGCTGGCGTGGCGGTTCAGTTCGCACCGCATGGTGATGGACTACGCCCGGGCCTGCTACGTGCCGGCCGCCGGCGGCGTGTCGTGCGACATGCACAACCGGTAAGCCGCAGCGTTTTCGTCGCTCACTTTCTGCTGAACTCGAGCTCTTCCTGCCAGCGGTGGACGTGCTTCGCGGCGTCGGCCTGCCTGGCTTTGGCCGACTCGAGTTCGGCCGTGGCGGCGTCGAGTGACTTCTGCGCTTCGGCCAGTTGGGACTGCGCTGCCTGAACCGCCTCCGTCAGCGCCTTCGTCTTGTCAGCAGCCGCCTTCTCGAGCGACGCAATCTCGTCCAAGGCAGCCTGCGCCGCCTCGAGGCGCCGCTGGAGTTTCGGGGGATTCGTGTCGGGAGTGCCGACGAGCTCCCCCTTGTCGAGCGAAAACACGGCGAGCGTTCCGGCGAGGTCGCCCGCAAGCAGCCGCTGCCGGTCGCTCGTGACCGCCACCCGCAGGCCGATTTCGCCGAGTGCGGGGTAGTCACGCGCCTTGCCGCCGTCGCCCTTCCAGAGCACGGCCCTCTTGTCGCGGCCGCAACTGGCGAGACGGCCATCGGCGAGCCAGCAGAGCCCCTGCACGCCACCCCGGTGGGCTTCCCACTCCTTCATCTTCTCGCCGGTGCGACGGTTCCAGAGCCGAATGGTGCCATCCTCGCTGGCGGTCGCGAGCACGTCGCCATCGCCGCGCCAGGCCACCGCCGTGATGCCGCCGCCGTGCCCCTTGAGCACGGCATCCTCGCGGGCGCCGCGCGTCTCCCAGAGGAAGGCGTTGCCGGCGCGGTCGCCGGTGGCGAGCATGCGGCCATTGGGCGAGAACTCGACGGCCGTGATCCAGTCGGTGTGCTTGCGGATCTCCGCCTCCACGCCGTTGTCGGCCGTGCGGATGAGCCGCACCACCTTCTGCGGCCCCCCGAGCGCCACCAGCCGCTGGTCGGCCGAGATGTCAGCCGCGAGCACCTCGTCGAATTCATCGCCGTATTCGCCGAGCGGCTTGGCCGTCGCCACGTCCCAGAGCATCACCCTTCCGCTCTTAGCGCCCACGCCGCCACCCGCGAGCAGCAGCTTCGCGTGGCGGGAGAATCGCAGCGTCTTGACGTCTCCCGGAGGAAAGGCGAGCACGCCCTGCAAGTCGAGCGACGCGGTGTCATAGAGCAGCACCTGCCCTCGGCTACCCACCGCCGCCACCGCGCCATTGGGCGAGGCGGCAAGCGCCGTGATGGCCATCGGCCGCGCGGCATGCGACACCACTTCGAGCGACATTCTCGGTGGCCCGACCGGCGGGCCGTCGGCTGCGTCCACGGCCTGTGGGTCGAGCGCGAGCGAGATCGACGCCTTCTTCGCGACCGGCGCGGCCCCCTTCCGCTCGATCGCGCCGCCGGCGATCCACTCCTTGACGACGTCGAGCATCGCGTCGGGAATCCGGTCGGCCTCCGGCGGCATCCTCGGCTCCGCGGCATGGCTGGCGAGCTGCCAGAGGTAGGAGCCATCGGCATCGCCCGGCGCGATCACCGCTCCCGACGAGCCCCCGGCCATGGCCCGGCCATACGACGTCAGATCGAGGCCGCCGGCCTGCTTGTCGGCGTTGTGGCAGCCGCAGCACTTCTCGCGAAAGACCGGCAGCACGTCTTCCTCGAACGTCGGCGACGCTTCGGCATACGCCATCATCGTGGCGGTGAAGGCGATCCCGATGCTCAATGGTCGTGTGGGCTGCATCGTGTGGCTAGTGGTTGAAGAGGAATTCCGGAGAGTTGAGCAGCGCCCAGAAGACGTCTCCGAGCGCCTGCGTGCGGTCGGTCGCAGGGATCACCGTCGCGAGCGTTTCCACTCGCTCGCGCTCCGTGGGCATCCGGCCGTAGCACCGCACGAACAGGTCGTCGATGATCTGCGTCGAGGGACGGTTTTCCTTCACCCAGCCGGCGATGAGGCCGCCCTGACGGATGCGGTCGTTGGCCGTGTCGCCGTTGAGCAGGTGGAGCGCCTGCGAGAGATTGGGATCCATCTTCACGGCGCAGCTGCAGGCGGTCTCCCGCGTCGCCCGGCCGAACGTCGTCAGGAAATAGTTCGTCGTGCGGCCGTCGGCCACCTGCACCGCCCGGGCCCCGAGCGGAAGCCCCGGGAACTTGTTCTTCGTGCCGGTCACCTGCGCCAGCACGTCGAGCAGCACTTCCGCGCGAATCCGCCGGACCGCGGCGTGGGAGAAGTTGGTGTCGTCGAGCTTGTTGGTCTCGTTCACCGTGCACGACCGCTGGTAGGTCTGCGAGGTGACGATGTCGCGGACGAGCGCCCGGAAGTCCCAGCCCGCGGCGGCCAGCCGCCGGCCGAGTTCGTCGAGCAGCGGGCCGTTGGAGGGCGGATTGCTGACCCGCGCGTCGTCCGGCTCGTGCACGATGCCGCGGCCGAAGAAGTGGGCCCAGGCGACGTTCGCCACGTGCCTGGCGAAATAGGGGTTGTCGGGCGACGTCATCCATTCCGCGAGGGCCTCGCGCCGGCCGCGGTCGTTCACCTGCGGCGCGGTGCCGCCGAGAAACTTGGGTTTCACCGTCGCCCCCGTCAGGGGATGCTTCAGGTCGCCGGAGCCGGAGTCGAAGACGATCGTCTCCCGCGGGTCGGCCCCGCGCTTGCGGGCGATCGGCTTGAAGAATGCCGCGAAGCCGTAGTAATCGTCCATCGTCCAGCGGTCGAAGGGATGATTGTGGCACTGCGCGCATTGGATCCGCATCCCAAGGAAGGACTGGGCGACGTTTTCGGCGAGCTTGAGCGTGTCGCGCTCGAGCTGAAAGTAGTTCGTGGGCGGATTCTCGAATGTCCCGCCCGAGGCCGTGATCAGGTCGCGGACCATCCGGTCGATCGGCTCGTTGGCCGCGATCCGCCGGTCGAGCCACCGGTGGTAGAGGAGCACGCCCTTGGGGCTCACGTCGTTGCCCTGCGAGCGGATCTGCAGCATGTCGGCCCACTTCATCACCCACAGTTCGACGAATTCCTTGCGGCTCATGAGCGCGTCGACGAGCCGCTGCCGCTTGTTGGCCGCGGCATCGGCGAGAAACGCCGCCCGCTCCTCCGGCGTCGGCAGGAGGCCGACGAGGTCGAGCGTGGCCCGCCGCAGGAAGGTCTCGTCGTCGCAGGGATTGCTCGGGGCGATCCGAAGCGCGGCGAGCTTGGCGTTCACGAGCTCGTCTATCCAGGTGGCGCCGGGCTGCGGAGGGAACGTGAACGAACCAGCCTGCGGGATCACGATGATCGGCCGACCGACCGTGATCGTGTCGTAGCGGGCCATGATGAAGGCCTCGCCGCGACCGCCGCTGGTGACGAGGCCCGTCGGGGCGACCTTCGCCGCAGGATCGTTGTTGGATCCATACCAGCAGAGGTCGGTCACGTCGCGGTCGGTGCCGTCTGCGAACCGGGCGACGGCCACCAGCGACTGCGAACGTCCGCTGCCGGCCAGCCGCGATGTCGGCGGATAGAGATCGAGGCCGACGAGCTGCGCGACCGGCCCGGGATCGTCCGGTGCGCCGGCCGTGATCCACCGCAGGAGCCTGTCGGCGAGATCGCTCTCGGCTGCGAACCGCTTGCCGCCGGTGTGGGGCACGCCGCCGATCGCCTTCTGCACGAGCAGGCTCCGCTGCGGATCGCCGGTGTCGATCCGCCGCCCGGGGAATTCGCGGGTGATCCGCTGGTAGTCGCCGGCGGGATCGAAGCCGAAGAGGGAGAGGCGGAAGCCGTCCTTGCCGCGGGCCGCGCCGTGGCAGCTGCCCATGTTGCACCCCGCCCGCGCGAAGACGGGCATCACGTCGAGCCGGAACGAGAGCGGCGGCTCCGACGTGGCCGAGACGACCTCGAGCGGGATCTCCCGCGCGTGCCCCGAATGCTCGATGCGGATGGCAGCCGCACCGTCGGCGAGCGGGCGGATCACGATCGTGCCGCCGGCGCGGTCGAGCGCCGCGAGCTTCGGGTCGGTGAACGAGGCCGTGGCGGCAGCGGTGACGTCTTCCGTGCGGCCGTCGGCATGCACGGCCTGCACGATCAGCCGCTGGCGGTCGCGGGACGAATCGAGCCGCACCCGCGGCGGGAAAACCTCGATGGAGATGGGCGCTTCGGCCAGCGCGAGCCCACCGCACGCCGCGAGGAGTGCCACGCCGAATGCCAGCCGCGCGAAGCAGGTGCCGCCACCGGTCATGAGCCCCCCTCCTTTCCCTTTTCCGCAGGCAGCGGCTTGTCGATCCGCAGCGACGTGCCGGCGGTCTGGTGAATCACCCAGGCATCCCCCTTCGGCACCTCGATGCGGCAGAAGATGTTGTCGTGCTTGCCGGCCGGGGCATCGGCCGCCACCGTGATGACGAACTCGATCGACTCCTTCCCGGCCTCCAGCTCGACCGTGGCCGCCTCGGCCTTCGCCGGCAGTCCCACCAGCGTGGCCTTCGCCTTTCCCTCGAAGGCAGTCGGCTTCGTCGCCTTGAAGACCAGCGTCGTCCGGCCCCCCTGCTCGACCTGCCCCTTCTCGGCGGCGAGATCGACCAATGGCTCGATCACCGCAAGCGTCACGGGCCGGCTCGCAATCCAGCTGCCGCGTCCCGCACGGCGGGCCTTTCGCTCCTCCTTCTTCGTGGCCCCGTCCGGAACGACGCTGGCCGCGACCGCGATTTGCCACTCCTTCACCGGCGCGTCGGCCGACGCGTTGATCGGAAACATCACCTCCGTCTGCCCGTCTTTCACCTCGATCATCGACGCACCGATGCCGGGCGGCTTGAACGGGAGTTCGAGGCGGATCTTGCCGTCGAAGCCCTCGTCGCGATGCACCTTCACCTTCAATTCGAGCAGCCCCCGCCGGGCGATCGGCACGGCCGGCGGCTCGAGCTCGAGCGCTACCGGCGCCTCTTCGACGACGGCCACGGCGAGCCGGTTGCCGAGCGCGATGCGATAGGGCTCGCGGTTCGGCTCGCCGTAGACCATTTCAGTTCCCTGCAGCATGGCCCCGACCGGCGTTGCGGCCGCGCCTGCGCCCTTGAGCACGCGGACGGCTGCCAGGGCCGTGCCCACGGCCGCGTCGGGGGCGGCCTCGAAGACGACGAGGCCGCCGGGGGCGGGCTGCTCGAAGGGGTCCGACAGCGCCGTCACGCCGTCCGGCAGGCCGAAGAAGTCGAGCGTCACCGGATCGCCGCAATCCGTCCGCGCCGCATTGAAGAACAGCGCCATCCGGTTGCCGCGGGGCACTGCCACCACGAGCCGCTGCTGCGTCTTCGTCTGAGCTGGCGGCACCGACACCGTCACGCTCGGCGCGAGCGGCTCCACGTCGATCCAGTAGACGAATCGGGCGCCGCCGCGTTGCTGGAAATCGTTGACGCGGAGCAGGAAGGCTCCCTCGTCGGGCACGGTCACCTCCACCAGGCTGTCGGGACCGCCCGAATCGTCGTTGCCCGTGATCCGCTGCCGCTTGGCGTCGTCGTGGTGAACGTTGACGACGAGATCGACCGGCGAGCCGAGTCGCCTGCCCCAGCCGGTCACCTTCCACTTCGATCCCTTCGGCGCCTCGATGCGAAACCAGTCGACATCGTCGGCGGCATCCATCCGGCCCGCGATCGCGCAGGCCGCTGTCGCCTTTGCCGCCTGCTCCGGCCCGTTGCCCGCCTCGGCCTCGATCACGATCGGCGCGGCCGTGACGCGCAGCGGCACCGCCATGGGCGACTGCCTCCCGTCACGGGACGGCCGCACGCGGCAGACCCCGTCGAGACCGGGGAACGCGAGCGTGACTTGACCCTGGAACGCTCCCGCGGGATCGCCGAGCCAGTCGAGGTCGAGCGGCGCACCGGTGGTGCCCCCCGGTGGCCAGGCGACATGCGGAACGGGAAAGTCGCCCACATGCAGTAGATAGATGCCATTGCCGCCGCCGTAGGTCGTCTCGCGGATCCGGAGAAAATAGTCCCCTTCCTGGTCGACGGTGGCCGCCAGCGCCGCATCCTGCGCCACGAGCGGATGGTCGTCGCAGCCGGCGATCGTGAAGCCTTCCGCATCGACGAGCTCGAGATGGGGGTCGAGCATCTGCTGGTCGAGCGCGACCGCCTCGACCAGCGCGGCGATCCGTCCCCCGGCCGGCATGTGCAGTTTGTAGACGTCGACATCCTCGTTGCCGAGCGTGCCCCAGACGGCCGTGCCCGGCACGACGGGCAGTGCGGAGGCGATGTCGTTGTTGGGCTCCTGCTCGGTCGATTGCTCGGAGCCGTGCACGTGAAACATCCGCAGCTCGGAGAGCCCCTCGGCCGTCCGGAGCCGCAGGCGATGTGGGCCGAGCGGGCAGTCGGTGGGAATCGAGAGCGTCGCCTTTACGACGTTCTCCTTTTCGGCAGCCATGCCCGTCACGGCGATCCGCCCCTCCTCGAAGAAGAGTTCCTGGGGCTCGTCGAGCTCCGTGCCCGAGATCGTGATCTCGATCTCGCTTCCCTGCTTTCCGGCCGGCGGCTCGATGCGATTGAGGGCCGGGGCGGCGACGGCCGTGGCCGAGAGGCAGAAGAGGAACACCGTCGCGAATCGTGTGGCAAGCATGGCTTGGATGGTGCCTGAGTGTGTTCGACAGGCTGAAGCCCGTCCTACGCCAGCAGTTCCTTCCGCACCGTGCCGCCGTCGACGATCTCCACCGGCCGGTTGCCGGGAGCGACGAGCTCCTTATCGGCCACAATGCCGAGGCAGTGGTAGACGGTGGTCGCCAGGTCTTCGACGGTGAGCGGATCGGCGGCCGGCTCGGCCGCGATCGAATCGGACGCCCCGTACACGAGCCCCCGCTTCATGCCGCCGCCGGCCAGCACGATGGAAAACACCTTCGGCCAGTGGTCGCGGCCCGCGTCCTTGTTGATCTTGGGCGTGCGGCCGAATTCGCTCGACACCATCACCAGCGTGGAATCGAGCAGGCCGCGTCGCTCGAGATCCCGGATCAAGGCGGCGAAGGCCTGGTCGAAGGCGGGCAGCGTGCGGCTGATGCCGTCGGTGATCTTCGCGTGCATGTCCCAGCCGCCGTAATTGAGCGAGACGAGCCGCACGCCCGCTTCGACGAGTCGCCGCGCGAGCAGCATCCGCTGGCCCGCCTCGTTGCGGCCGTATTCGTCGCGAACGGAGGCCGTCTCAGCCGAGATGTCGAACGCCGCCCGGGCCCGCGTGGAACTGACGAGGTCGTAGGCCCGCTGGTAAAACTCGTCCATCGCCTGCAGGTTCGGATTGTCGTCCATCTGCTGGAAGTGGCGGCCGACGATGTCGCGCAGCCGCTGGCGGGTGGCGAACCGCGTGGCGTCGATGCCGCCAGGCAGGGCCATGTCGCGCACGGAAAAGCCGGGGCTGGCCGGATCCGAGCCGAGCGTGAAGGGCCCGAAGGCGCTGCCGAGATAACCGGCGCCGGCATCGGGTGCCGGCAGGTTGGGGAAGCAGACATACGGTGGGAGGTTTTCCCGCGGCCCGAGCTCGTGCGCCACGACGCTGCCGAAGCTCGGATACACGAGCGCCGGGCTGGGGCGGTAGCCCGTGAACATGTTGTGGGTGCCGCGCTCGTGGGCCGCCTCGCCGTGGGTCATCGACCGCACGACGGTGATCCGATCGGCGATCTTCGCCGTGTGGGCGAGCTTCTCGTTGAATTCGACCCCGGGCAGACAGGTCTGCACGGTGCCCATGTCGCCGCGATACTCGAGCGGCGCGAGCGGCTTGGGATCGAACGTCTCCTGCTGGGCCCAGCCGCCCGGCAGCCAGATGTGGATGACACTCTGCGCCGTGCCGGTGAACGTCTGGAACGTCTTGGCGTCGGCCCGTGCCGACTCAGCCCGGAAGAGGCCGCCGAGAGAGAGGCCGAGCCCCGAGACGGCGCCGACCTGCAGGAATTCACGACGCGACCGACCTGCGAAGCCACCGAACACGGGACACCCCCCGTCGAAGCAACGTGGACTCGTCGAACGCCCTTTGCAGGACGCCAGTATATGCCAAGAGACTGCGGACCGCCACGGGGCGGTTGTCCGGCAGGTAGGCCCGTCGTACGTTCACGTAGACCGAAGCGGATCCCGGACAGGCTGAAGCCTATCCTACCCCTCGTCGAAGGTGCGTTTGCCGCGGAGCAGGTGGTGGTAGTGCTGCGCGAAGCGGTGGGCCTCGTCGCGGACGTATTCGAGGAGCCGCAGGGAATACGAGTCGCGGGAGAGCCGCAGCGGCTCACTCTGACCCGGCAGGAAGATCTCCTCCTCGCGTTTGGCCAGTGAGATCATGCACGGCGGCTTGATGCCGAGTGACTCGACGGCATCGAGCGCCGCCGAGAGCTGCCCCTTGCCGCCGTCGACCAGGAAGATGTCGGGAAGCGA
>JBIIQM010000034.1:0-31376 GCA_044342075.1 Pirellulales bacterium | reverse complement strand
CGCTGGGCGCTCGCCGAGACCTACAAGGTTCCCGGAATCGCAGCGCGGAGCCCGCTCTATAAAGGTATGGAAAAGCAGGGTTCGAAGATCGTGCTCTCGTTCGACAACGTCGGCACGAAGGCGGCCGACTGGCGGCCCTTCGACGTGGCCGAGCCGATCGGCTTCACGATCGCGGGGGCCGACAAGAAATTCGTGCCGGCGAAGGCCGTGATCCTGGCCGACGGCCGGATCGAGGTCTCGAGCGAGGCGGTGGCGGAGCCCGTGGCCGTCCGCTATGCCTGGGCCGACAACCCCGTCTGCAACATGTATTCGGCGGCCGGCCTGCCGCTCACCCCCTTCCGCACGGACGATTTCCCCGGGGTGACGGTCTCGGCAAAGTGACCCGCCGGCTGTCCGCAGGCCCTCCAAAACGCTAGATTGCAGCCTCGCGAGCGGCGGCAATCGCCGCGCCGCTGGTCTTTCGACACGAACACGGAGGGTTTCTCGTGACGACGACAGGTCTTGGTCGGATGGTGTGCGCTGCGATGATCGCGGCGGTGTTTTCGGCGAGCGGTTGCAGCAGCGGTCGCGTCGAGCAGGGCCGCCTCGACATGCCGGCCCGGGCCACGGCCTCCGCCAATCCCCAAGCCTCCGATCCGCAAACGCGGACGATCCGGCCGATCCCCGACGTCATCACGCGGGCGAAGCCGTTTCGGCTGCCCGACGTGATTGGCGCCGTGCCGTCGCTCGAGCCGGTGACGATGCGGTCCCGGGTGAACGAGCAGCCGGCGCTCGCCCTCCGCGCGGCCGTGAAGCCAGTGGCCGACGCGGCGCCGCTCGAGCTCAAGGCCGCGGAATCGGCCCGCCCGCTCGCAGCCCGCGGCGATTCCCCCGCGGTGGCGGAAGTGGCCGCGATGATGCGCGACTACCTGCGGGCCTTTAACCGTCACGACGCGACGGCGCTCGCGGCCCACTGGAGCGAGAGCGGCGAAAACGTTGACCTCGATTCCGGCGAGACCACCCGCGGACGTGCGGCGGTCGAAGAGGTTTTTTCGACGCTCTTCGCTGAAGACGCCGGGGCCGCAATCGACATCGACATCGAATCGATCCGTCCGCTGCGCGATGAAGTGGCCGTGGTCGACGGCGTGACGCGGATCTCGTTTTCCGATGACGCAGCCCCGCAGCAGGGCCGTGAGGCGGGCAGCCGCTTCTCCGCCGTCGTGGTGAAGCAGGATGGCCGCTGGATGATCGAGAGCGTGCGCGAGACGGCGGCGCCCACGGTCGTGCGGCCGCGGCACGGCCTCGATGAACTCGATTGGCTCGTGGGCTCGTGGGAAGACGTCGGCGAGGGCGTGACCGCCGGCACGCAGTGCTTCTGGAGCGCCGGCAAGGCGTTTCTCGTCCGCACCCACGCCGTCACGTTCGACGCGCCCCCTGCCGGCCGTTCCGTGGCGGGCGATGCCTCGATCCCGGGCCTGCTTTCCCCCGAGGCGGGCAAGAGCCGCGAGATCACGGAGATCATCGGCTGGGATCCCGAGCGCGGGCAGGTGCGGTCGTGGCTCTTCACATCCGACGGCCGATTCGCGGAGGGCTTTTGGACCCGCGAGGGTGACCGCTGGGCGGTGCGGCTCGAGGGGCGAGGCGCCGATGAGTCGGCCCTTTGCACGCTCGCGATCGAGCGGGTCGGCTCCGACGAGGTCATGGTCCGCTGCGAAGGGGATGCACTTGCCCACCTGATGCCGCCCGCCTGCGGGTTCGTCCGCACGGCCAGGTTGGCCGCGCCGGCACCGTAGCGGAATGCTCGAGCGGCTCGCCAACGCGTTTCCGGTCTGGGTGCTCGTGGCCTGCGGGCTCGCGCTCGTGGAGCCGCGGCTCTTTACCTGGTTTCGCGGCGAGGCGATCGTCGTCGGCCTGGCCGTAATCATGCTCGGCATGGGCATCACGCTCTCGATCGACGACTTCGCGCGGGTGGCGACGCGGCCGGCCACCGTGGCGGCCGGATTCCTCGCGCAGTTTGTCATCATGCCCACGGCGGGCTGGCTCGTGGCCACCACGCTCGGGCTCGACACGCCCTTCGCGGTGGGGCTGATCCTCGTGGCCTGCTGCCCGGGGGGCACGGCGTCGAACGTGGTCACCTACATCGCGCGGGCCGACGTGGCGCTCTCCGTCTTGATGACCACCTGCACCACGCTCGGCGCCGTCGTGCTCACGCCGCTGCTCACGAAGCTGCTCGCCGGGCGGCTGGTCGAGGTCGATGCCTGGGGGCTCTTTCTCTCGACGCTCCAGGTTGTGGTGCTCCCCGTGGCGGCGGGCGTGGCGATCAACCGCTTTCTGCCGCGGGTCGTGCGGGCCGTGATGCCCGTGGCGCCGCTCGTGAGCGTGATCACGATCGCGCTCGTCTGCGCGAGCATCATCGGGCAAAACGCCGCCGCCGTCCTCGGGAGCGGCCCGCAGCTCCTGCTGGCCGTCGTGCTCCTCCACGCGATCGGCTTCGGCGTCGGGTATCTCTTCGCCCGGCTCTTGGGCTACGACCGCATCGTGGCGCGGACGATCTCGATCGAGGTCGGCATGCAGAATTCCGGGCTCGGGGTCGTGCTCGCTCAGAAGCACTTCCCCGCCGAGCCGCTCACGGCCGTGCCCTGCGCGATCTCGAGCGTGGTCCACTCGGTGATCGGCAGCCTGCTAGCCGGCTGGTGGCGGCGGACCCAGTAGGACAGGCTTTAGCCTGTCTTGCCGGCAGGCAGGCTGAAGCCTGTCCTACTTTCGCGTCTTCTTCGTCGTCGCCATCTGGGGCCGCTTCACGAAGTGGATCTTCGGGTCGTCCACCACCCAGGGCGTGCTCCAGGTCTTGCCGTCGTCCTTCGTGCAGACGTTGTAGAAGAAGGTCTTCAGCGTCTCGGTGCGGTAGCCATACGGGAACTGCGACGTGATGTGGTCGTCCATCGTGAGGTCGTCCACGCCGGGGCTCGCGAAGTAGTGCACCATGCCGTCCGGCGTGAAGGAGAGGCCGAGCGTCCACCAGCCGAGTTCGGTCATCTGCGGGCCGCGGATTTCGCCGCCGTTGCGGCCGCCGCGAACGCGGAGGTAGGCGGAGTCTTCGGTCTTCTTCTTGGCGTTCGCCGGCTCGAAGCAGATGAACATGCCGGGCCAGTATTCCTCGAGGCCCCAGCGGCCGCGGTCGGGGTGGTCTTCGCCGGTGATGATCGCGTGGGTGAAGCAGCCGGCGCGGAAGCCAAACGACGGGCCGCTGCGGCGCTCCCACTGCGAGAACGGCGGCAGGTAGACCCGCGTCACGATGCTCGGGCTGTCGGCGACGGAGATGCCGCGGCCGATCGAACGACTGGCCGCGAAGATGAGGTCATCCTGCTGCATCTGGTAGGTGACCCTGCCCGGAATGCCGGTGCGGAGCGAGGCGATCAGCATGCCATGGGTGCTCCCCTCGAGTCCGGGGCTCGGCAGCGCAATCCGCTTCACCACGTCGGGCGTGCCGCGCTTGGGGCCCTCGAACCAGAGCCGGTTCACGCTGCGGCCCATCGGGCTGCGGATCCGCTTGTCTTGCTCCTCGGAGCTCTTCGGATGGTTGTAGTTCCACGACCACTTCTCGTCTTCGAAGTCGTCGGTGGCGCCCTTGGCGACGGAGCCGGTGCCCGGAATCAGGACCGGCTTCTTCGGGGCCGCTGGCTTCGGAGCGTCGGTCTTCGTGGTGGCTATCTTCGTGGTGGACGTCTTCGTGGGGGAATCAGCCGCCACGGCCGCCGCCGAAAGGCCGATCGCCAGTCCCAGAGCCAACGCCGTGCGCGAAGCCTTCCAAGTCGCCATGACAACTCCCCCAAAGCATGAAACGGGAACCCACCGCAGGGGTTCATCGGCCCGGGAAACCGTCACAATCAAAAGGCTCGGATGGCGCCTGCCGTCGATGCGGCTCTCTGCCGCAGGCTTGGCAGCCTGCCGCCGCTTCGAGCGTTGCGCGTTCCGCCCGGATTGCCCAGTCATCCAGTGGCCTCGCCGACCTGGTCGCGGAGACAAGTTCCTCTGGCGGCATGCCGCTCTTCCCGTCACAAACCCGGGGGCAAAAAGGCTACTGGGCCCCCCATCGCAGTCCATCACGGATAGACGCCATGCGCACTCGACTCATCACGGGCATCGCCATCTCCTGGATTTGTGCAACGGTCTTGGCAGCGGATGAGAAGCCCTCCACTTCGGACCGCGGGCCGCGTTCCCACATCCAGCCTGTGAGCGAAATCGCAGCGCAGTCGGCGGCACCGTGGGCAGGGCTCGTGACCGCGCGGGCGCCGGCCGTTCTCCGGGAGCAACTCGAACTGAAGCACGGCACGGGATTGATCGTGGAGGAAGTCGCGGCCGGATCGGCGGCCGAGCGCGCCGGCCTCAGGCAGCATGACGTGCTCGTCGCGCTCGACGGCCAGCTGCTCGTGTTGCCGGAGCAGCTGACGACGCTGCTCGAGGAATGGGGCAATGACGAACCCCTCACCTGCCGATTGCTTCGTGGTGGCAAGCCGACCGAGGTGGCTCTGCGTCCGCGCGCGGCTGCCAGTGTCGCAAAGTCGTCCGCCCGCGGTGTGGATTCGAAACCCGCGCCGCCGTCGATCACGGCATCGTCAGCGTCGCCGTCGCCCGCTCAATCAGCGGCGCTCAAGCCCACGGCATCGGTGCTGGCGATGCTGCCCAAGAAGGCGGCCGCGAAGGCCCCGACGGCGACCGCCACGGAGACGCCCGCCGCTGGCAAGCCGGAGCCGACCACGCTGACGAGCACCGTGATCCAGCTGGAAGACGGCTCGCTCCTCCAACGCGACGCCGACTATTCGCTCAAACTCTCCGCCGGCACCGAAGCGATGCTCGTGGTCAAAAACGCCCGCGGGAGGATCGTCTTCAACAACCGCATTGCGACCCCCGAGCAGCGGAGCTTGATGCCGCCGGAGGTGCTCACGCGGGTCGAGGGGCTCGAGCGGCTGCAGGCGCGGCGCCGCCTGCTCACGCAGCCGGTCGTCACCGAGCAGTCGGGCAACCAGTTGCGGCCCGAGCGAATCGGCTCGCTTGGCATCGAGCCGGTGCAGGTGCGCTAAGCGTGACAGGCACGGAGGCCTGTCCTACTACCAGCCGACTTCGGCGGTGTCGCGCGACCAGCCGCCGCCGGCCGAGCGGCTGCCGCCACCGAACGAGCCGCCGCCACCCATGATCGAGCGCCAGGGATCGGGGCCGCGGAACGTGCCCCCCGGCAGCGAGATCACCCACGGGCCTGCGCCGCGCGACATTCGCACGAATGCATCCTCCATCTGCCGACGCTGGATCTCCTGCTGGCGAACCCGCCGGCGCCGTTCGGCCTCCGCCGTGGCGGCCGCATACGATTCGCGGGCGAGCCGGGCCGCCTCCGATGAGGCCTTGATCGAGTCTTCATAGCGCTGCCTTGTGAGCAGCGACTTCGATTGCTCGAGCGCGGAGACCGCGCTGCGCACATCGGCCGACACGCCCTCGGCATACCAGGCCGCAGCGCGGCGGATGAGGCTGTCGGTCTCCTCGATCTCCGAAAACGCCTGTCGCGCGAGCCGGTCGTCTTCGGTCGCCAGCTCCTCGGCCCGCACGGCGGCCGTGTCGGCCGCGTCGAGCACGCGGCCCGATTGCAGCAGGTCGGGCCGCTGCATCCGCATGCCGCGGTCGGCGACCTGCACGAGCCGCCCGGCCTCGCGGGCGTGCTCGTTGGCCCGCACGCGGTCGGTCCGCTGCCGCTCCAGCCGCTGCTCGAGTTCGTTCACCCGCCGGGCGACGGTGTCGCACCGCTGCGGGAGCGACGACCGCAGGCCGTCGAGCTCGGCCCGCCGGTCGGTGACGGCCGCCTGGCAGCCCTCCACCCATTCCTGCTGCCGCACCGCTTCTTCCAAAAGCGCGAGCGCCCGGAAGTAGTGCTGCCGCGAGGGCTCGGCGGCCGCCTGCGACTCCGCAAGCATCGTCTTAATCCGCACCATCCCCTCGTCGGCCTTGGCCACGTTGTCGGCGAGATCCGACCACGAGCTCTCCGCGTAGGAATCGGCCATCTGCTCGAGGGCCTGCACCGTCTGGCTCCGGCGGGTGGCGAGCGCCTCGAGCCGTGCGATCGCCCCGGGGAGCAATTCGTCGATCCGCGTCTTGGCCGCGACGATGCTCTCGAGCATGGAAAGCGCCTCGGCAATATCGCGTTCCGCCTGCTCGATGTGCTTCACGGCCCCGTCGAGTTCGCCGGCATCGAGCAATTGGGCGGCCATCGCCACATGCTGGCGGGCCTCGTCCACGAGCCGCTGCGGATCCGCGCCGGGCTCATTGAGCAGCCAGCCCTCGGCCCGCTTCGCATGGATCTTCTTCTCGGCTTCGTCGGCCGACTGCCCCGCCTTGGCGCGGCGGTCGTCTGCCGCCTCGAAGGCGTCGATCTGGCCGAGCGTGCGGCCAAGCAGCGCGGTCGCCTGTTCGAGACGGCCCCGCGCCTCGACGGGATCGGACTCGAGCGTTTGCCGCGCAACCGCGAGATACCGGGTGGCCTCCGCGACGTCGGCTTGGAAGGGCGCGTTCGAGCGGCCGCGGGCTGCGAGCTTCTCGAGCCGCGAGGCCGCGGTGCCGAGCGTGGCATCGAGGTCGTCGGCCAGTTTGCGGGCCGTCTCGTGCGATTGCTCGAGCACGTCGAGCGGGGCGCGGCATTCGCCGGCCACGTCGGCCAGCGGCGGCCGTGCCTCGGCGGAGTCGAGCAGTTTGATCGCGTCTTCGGCCTCGGCCGTGCCAAGGAACCACTCGGAGTTGAGTCGGTCTTCCGCCTTCTCCCAGACATCCATCAGCGAAAGCCACCGCTCGCGATAGCGGCGGATCGAGGTTTGCACGTTGTCGTACGTGGCGCGGGTGGCGCCCTCCATCGGCGTCTTGAAGTCGGGATCGGTGTGGGGCAGCAGGCGATGCCGCTCCTGCTGGCCGTCGAGCAGGTCGGAGAGCGCGACCACCTCCCCCTTGAAGGCGTCGAGCTTCTTGCGAGCCTCGGCCATCCGCCGGTCGTGCCGCGACCGCTGGATGAAGAAGGCCGTCAGGCCGCCGAGCGTGCCCGCGGCGAGGAGCCCGAGCGGCAGTGTGCGGGTGCGGAAGACCCGGGCGGCCTCGACGCGGGCCTTGTCGCGATCGGCCCGGTTCTTCACCCAAGACTCGGTGGCGCCCACGAGGTCGGAGAGCCCCTGGTCATACTGCTCGTCCTTGGCCTTCGGCACGAAGACCTTCTTGATCAGCTCCTCCTCGATCGTGGCGGGATCGAGGCCACTCGACACCTCGAGACCCCAGGGCGCCCGCATGGCGATCGTACGGCCCTTCATGTCGAGCACGATGGTGACGTCGCGCGCGGGGTCGAAGCCGATCGTCTTGCCATCGGCCGTGGCGCCCTCGCGGCCCCAGCGTTCGATCACCGCTTCGAGCATGGTCTTCGCGGTCTGCCGGCCGCCGGAATCGCCGACGATGATCACGCGATAGTCGCGGCCGCTTTGCTGCTTCGCCTTCTCGACGGCCGCGCGCACGCGATCGAAGCGGTCGGGCACACCTGAGACGAAGACCCGCCGCGCATCGGTCGCGGAGACGAGCGGCGCGGCCTGATCGGCGACGGCCGTTCGCGGCGCGGCCGCAACGATCGCAGCCAACGCAAAGAGACACAAAAGCGCGAGACGACGAGACAGACAAACCCGGGCGAACATGAATCCTCCGCGGCGCAAACCTAGAGCCTTCGACAACACAGCCGGAGATTCTAAGCGCCGAGAGAGGGCGACCTCAATCAATTGCAGCGGTCTACGCGCCCTACTGCCCGATATCCTCTGCAGTGATCCGCGGGGGTGCGATCGGTCGGGGCGTGGGGGCCCGTCCGATGGCCGGCCGGCCGGCGGGCCCGGCGGTGGGCGGTGCGGTTCTTCCCTGAATGCCGCGCGGTGGCATGCCGCCGGTCGGGGCGGTCGGCTGACGGCCTGCGTTGAGGTCGGCCCGCGGTCCGAGTGCCCCGTATCCGGGCCGCGCCGCCGGAGCGCCCGCCCGCACGCCGCCGGTCGTGGCCGTCGGGAGCTGGCGGGTCGGCACGGGCTGGCGGGCCGCGGATGCCGAAGGCCTGCCAGTTGGCGGCTGCGTCTTGGCGGAGGGTGTTTGCATTGCGGGCGCCGGCGTGCCGTCGGGGCGGCCGGGCACGAGCAGGAGTTCGTCGTCCTTCGGCTTCGCAGCCGGCGGCGCGACCTCGGCCGCCTGGATGCCAGCGGGCTTTTGCGGTGGCTCGGGGGGCGGTGCGCCGCGCGGCCGGCCGGTCAGCGGGTCGATGCTCGAGTTGCGCATGATGTCTGCGCGATCGCGCCGCATCCGCGATCGCGCCATCTCGGCTTCGGCCTCGTCGACCCGCCCGTCGGCATTGAGATCGAATCGCCGCATGAGTTCCTCACGCGAGACGGGCGCGAGCGGCGAGTCGGGCGTCCGCTGCGGCAAGAGCCCGCCGCGGCGCGTGGGCGCAGGCGCGGAGCTGGGCGGATTGGTCGGGGAGAAGTTTTGCCCCACCGCAGGGCTGGCCAACCCCGCTGCGATGATCGCTGCCAAAAGGATTCGCCGCTGGATCATCGTGGCCTCCTTTGCCGACGGATGGAGCCGACCGCGAAAAAGCGGTCAGCCACTGCCGGCGGAAATTGTACCGGATGCAGAGGAACCAGCGGCAGCCATCTTCTCGGCGAGCCGGGCCGCGGCCGCGGACACATCGCCCCCTGTGGCCTCGAGCTCCCGGGCGGCCACATGGCAGTGGACCAAGTGGCCATCGAGGTTCGTCGCGGGCGGATCGACCTCGCGGCAGACCGTTTCCGCGAGCGGGCAACGGGGATGAAACCGGCAGCCGCGGGGCGGCCGCGAAGGGCTCGGCACGTCGCCGGAGAGGATGATCCGCCGCCGCCGTCGGGCCGGCTCCACGCTCGGCACCGCCGAGAAGAGGGCCAGCGTGTAGGGATGCAGCGGCGCCCGATAGAGATTGGCGGCCGCCGACCGCTCGACGATCCGGCCGAGATACATGACGGCCACCTCGTCGGACACGTATTCCACGACGGAGAGATCGTGCGAGATGAAGAGGTAGGTGAGGCCGAGCTCCTCGCGAAGCTGCACGAGCAGATTCACCACCTGCGCCTGGATCGAGACATCGAGCGCCGAGATCGGCTCGTCGAGCACGAGAAACTCGGGCTCGAGCACGAGCGCCCGCGCGATCGCGATCCGCTGCCGCTGCCCGCCGGAGAATTCGTGCGGATAGCGTTCGAGCGCCGCCGCGGGCATGCCGGTGCGTTCGAGCGCCTGCCGCATGCGATCGAGCCGCTCGCCGGCGTCGCCGAGCCGGTGGATCACGAGGCCCTCTTCCAGGATCGACCGCACCGTCATGCGGGGGTTGAGCGAGCCGTAGGGATCCTGGAAGACGATCTGCATCCGGCGGCGGAGCGCCCGCAGCTCGGGCCCGCTCTTCGCGCGCACGCTCGCGCCGTCGAACCGCACGTCGCCGCCGGTCGGCTCGACGAGCCTGAGGATGCTGCGGCCAACCGTCGTCTTGCCGCAGCCGCTCTCGCCGACGAGCCCGAGCGTGCGCCGCTTGCCGATCGCGAAGCTCACGCCATCCACCGCCTGCACATGGCCGACCACGCGACGCAAGAGCCCCTTGCGGATCGGGAAATGCGTATGAAGGTTCTCCACGGCGAGGAGCGGCTGCGCAGTCATTGGCTCTCCTCCGGAAAAAGGGGACGCAGCTCATTTCCCGCGTTTCTTGAACGCGGGAAATGAGCTGCGTCCCCTTTTTCACCCAGGTCGTCGGCGTAGTGGCAGCGGGCTTCGTGGCCGGCGGCAACCGCCCGCAGGGCCGGCGGCTCTTGGGCGCAGTGGGGCAGCCGGGCGAACGCGCACCGCGGATGAAACCGACAGCCGCTCGGAAAGTGTTGCGGTGGCGGCACCATGCCGGGGATCGTCTTGAGCGGCCCATCGCGGCGGCCGCCGGGGCCGGGCCGCGCGGCGAGGAGGCCGATCGTGTAGGGATGCCGCGGCTGTGCGAAGAGTTCGGCGGCCGGGGCCCGCTCGACGATCCGTCCGGCATACATCACCGCCACGTCGTCGCAGGTCTCGGCCACGACGCCGAGATCGTGCGTGATCAGGAGGATCGCCGTGCCCAGCCGCCGCCGCAGGTCGGCCAAAAGTTCGAGAATCTGCGCCTGGATCGTCACGTCGAGCGCCGTGGTGGGCTCGTCGGCGATCACGAGATCGGGGTCGCAGGCGAGCGCCATCGCGATCATCACCCGCTGCCGCATGCCACCGGAGAGTTGGTGCGGATATTCGTCGAGTCGCAGTTCGGGATCGGCGAGCCGCACGAGCGCGAGCATCTCGAGCGCCCGTGCGCGGGCCTGCTCGCGCGAGACCGGTTTATGGAGCCTGACGGCCTCGACGATCTGGTCGCCGATCGTGAAGACGGGATTGAGGCTCGTCATCGGCTCCTGAAAGATCATGCCGATTCGCCCGCCGCGGATCTTGCGCAATTCCGGCTCGGGCAGCTTCGTGAGATCCACGCTCCCGCCATCCTTCGCGAGCAGGATCTCCCCCGACTCGATCACGCCGGGCGACGCCACGAGCCGCAGGATCGACATCGCCGTCACGCTCTTCCCGCAGCCGCTCTCGCCGACGAGCCCGAGCGTCTTGCCGCGCTCGATCGCGAGCGACACGCCATCCACCGCCGGCACGCGGCCGGCAGGCGTGTGAAACGCGGTCACGAGGTTTTTGATTTCGAGGAGGGGCATCGGGAGTGGTGACAGGCTGAAGCCTGTCCTACTTGCGGGCTTCGCGGAGGCGGGGGTCGGTGGCTTCCTGGAGGCCTTCGCCGATGAGGTTGTAGGCGAGCACGGTGAGGAAGATCGCGATGCCGGGAAACACCACGAGCCACCACATCGAGAGGTTGCTCCGCGCGTCGTTCAGGATCGAGCCCCAGCTCGCCGACGGGGGCGGCGGCCCGAACCCCAGAAACGAGAGCGAGCTCTCGGTGAGGATCGCCGAGGCGATGCCAAACGTGATCGGCACGAGGATCGGGGCGAGGGCGTTGGGCAGGATGTGGCGAAGCATGATCCGGATCGGCCCCGCGCCGACCGACCGCGCGGCCGTCACGAATTCGCTCTGCCGCAGCCTGAGAAACTCGCCGCGGGTGAGCCGGGCGATGCCGGTCCAGCCGGTCGCGCCGATGATCGCCATGGTGTGCCAGATCGTCGGCTTCTCCAAGAGCGCCATGATCGCGAGGATGAGCACGAGCGTCGGCACGCACATCACGATCTCGGTCACGCGGCTCGTCAGCATGTCGATCCAGCCGCCGAAGTAGCCGCCCAGGGCCCCGACCACGATGCCGATCGTGCCGGCGATCCCCATCGACACGAAGCCCACCAAGAGCGCGATCGTCGTGCCGTGCACCATCTTCGCGAAGACGTCGACGCCGGCCTGGTCGGTGCCGAAGAGATTGATGCGGCTGGGGCGGCCTTCGTCGCGGGCGGGATTCGCTGGCCGGCCCGGCCATTCGTCGTCGCGCACGCTGCGATACGGATCCTGGAAGACGAGCGGCCAGATCGCCCAGCTCTCCGGATCCTTCTCGGCGAGGTTCTTGGGGTACGTGCCGCGAAACTTGTCTTTCGCGAAGATCGCCGGCTCAAGCCGCCGGTCGAAGTAGCCCAGGCACGGCGCATAGAGCCGTCCCTTGTAGCGGCAGAGCACCGGCTTCGTGCCCGCGATCGCCGGCGCCAGGATCGCCACGAGCAACAGCATCGCCACGAATAAGAGCGCGGTCAGCGCCAGCGGCTTTCGGCAAAACCGCCGCCAGGCCTCCGCCCAAAAACCGCGCGAGTGTGTCGGAGTAAAGGAGGCGGTCATTCCACGCTCACCCGCGGATCGACGACGCAATAGAGCAGGTCGGCCAGCAACTGCCCGGCGAGCGTGAGCGCGCTGAACATGAGTGTGAGCCCCATGATCGTCGGGTAGTCGCGTTCGCGGATGCTCTCGAAGAAGAGCCGACCCATGCCGGGCCAGGTGAAGATCTGCTCAATGATCACCGAGCCGCCGATCAGGGCCGGGAGTGAGAGGCCCAGGAGCGTTACGAGCGGGATCAGCGTGTTGCGGAAGGCGTGGCGGAAGAGCACTCGCCACGGGCCGGCCCCCTTCGCCCGCGCCGTGCGGATGTAGTCCTGCCGCACCGCTTCCTCCAGGTTGGCCTTGATGAAGCGACTGTCGTAGGCGAGGCCCACATACATCTGACAGGTGACCGGCAGGATCGCGTGGCGGGCGATGTCGGCAACGCGGGAGAGAAAGGGCGCGTCGGCCGGCAGGTCGGTCATCCCGAAGAGCGGCAGCTCCCAGCTCGTGCCGCGGAGCCAGACGGCGAAGATGATCTGCAGGAAGAGCGCCGCGACGAATGTCGGGAATGAATAGAGGATGTAGAGCAGCAGGCTCGAGATCCGCTCGTCGGCATGGCCACTGCGCGCCGACGCATAGAGACCCAGCGGGATCGCCGCGAGCCAGGCGAGCAGAAGCGCCGTGCCGGAGACGAGGAAGGTCGGCCCGATTCGCTCGGCGATCAGCGTGGCCACCGGCTGCTTCCGCGAAATCGAGCGGCCGAGGTCGCCGCGGGCCACGTTCGCCACCCACTGCGCGTAGCCCACCGGCCACGGCTTATCGAGGCCGTAGATCCGCTTCATCCGCTCGAGGTCTTCGGGGTTGAACTTGCGGCTCGGGTCGGTCTCGCCGAGCTGCACCGTCAGCGGCGTGCCCGGCATGTTGCGGGCCAGCGCGTAGACGAAGCAGGTGATCACGAGCAGCGTGACGATCCCGAAAAGCAGCCGCCGGAGGAGGTAGGTGGTCATGTTGAGGATGGCAGCCTGAAGGCTACCCCACTTGATGGCAGCCTGAAGGCTGCCCTACTGTCCGCTACTCGCGCGGCATCCAGAGGCTGCTGAAGCCGGGGGAATAATGGAAGGGGCCGCGGGGGCTGAAGACGTAGCCACGGAGATCCTTCGAGAAGCCGTAGAAGCTGTTGCGCCAGTAGAGCCAGGTGTAGGGCTGGTCTTCGTAGAGGATCTCCTGGATGCGGCCGTATTTCTCGGCCCGCTGCGCCCGGTCGAGCGTGCGGCGGCCCTCGAGGAAGAGCCGGTCGACCTCGGGGTTGGAGTAGCCGGTGAAGTTGCGGCCCGCGCCCGTCGCCCAGATGTTTTCGGAGGAATCGGGATCGGTGCCAGCGCCCCAGCCGCCGAGATACGCCTGAAACTTCTTCTCCTGCGTGAGCTGCTGGAGCACGGTCGATTCGGTCGGCCGCACGTTCATCCGCACGCCGATCTGATCGAGGTTTTCCTTCAAGAGCGTGCAGATCGCCACCCGCAGCGGCTGCTGGTTGACGAGGATCGTGAATTCGAACGGCACGAGCCGGCCGTTGATCTCCTTGTCGCGCACGCCGTCGTTGTCGTGGTCGGTCCAGCCGGCCTCGTCGAGCAGCGCCTCGGCCTTGTCGAGATCCTGCTTGTAGGGCTCGAGCTTCTTCTTCGGGGCCATCCAGCTCGACTGGTGGAAGGTGCCCATCGCCGGCTCGTAGAGGCCGTAGCAGAGTTTTTCGAGCATCGCGTCGTGGTCGAAGGCGTAGCTCATCGCCCGGCGGACGCGGCGGTCGGCGAAGAATGGCGTGTCGATGTTCCAGCCGAAGTGGAAGCTCACCCACTCCGGTGCCGTCACCTTCGTGTTGCGCTCGTAAAACTCGGCTCCCTTCGTCTGCGTCGTCCACTGCTCCGGCAGCAGGATCATCTCGTCGATCTCGCCGGCCTTGAGGGCCAAGAGCGAGGTATTCGGGTCTTCGATGATGCGGAAGCGGATCTCCTTGAAGAAGGGTTCCTCGCGGACCTTCTTGCCGCGCACGGTCGCCCAGCTCGGCCGCCGCTTGAGCACGATCTGCTGGCCGCGCTTCCGCTCGACGATCTCGTAGGGGCCGCCCGAGACCGGCGCCTGCTCGAGCTTCACGTGCTCGGGGCTGTCTTTGAGCGTGGGATCTTTTTCCCAGGTCTTGTCGTAGACGTGCTTCGGCAGCACCGGGAAGTTGATGTTCCAGACGTTGGTCGCCAGCGGCTCCTTGTGGAAGAAGACGATCGTGCGATCGTCATAGGCGTGCACGGCCCGCATCTGGTCGGTTCCGCTGCGGACGGCCGGCACCGGCACCCGCGGATCCATGATCACCTTATAGGTGAAGGCGATGTCGTGGGCCGTGATCGGCCGACCGTCGCTCCAGACCAGGTCGTCGCGGAGGACCACCTTGTCGAGCAGGCCGTCGGCGCTCGTCTGCCAGGAGGCCACGGTCTCGGCGGTGGCGAAGGGCTCCAGGGCGCGGTCGAAGGAGAAGAGGCCGAAGCCCGTCAGCCCGAGAATGTCAAACTCCGCCGACGTGCTGATCATGATCGGGTTGGTGCTGCCGAGATCGCCCGTCACGTGGCGATCGATCCGGGCGTCGAGATCGGCCGCGCCGGGCTCGGGCAGCCGGCCGAGGGCCGAGAGGATCTTCGCGTTGGCCTCGGGGGAGTCGTTCTCGAGCGCGAGCGCTTCGTCCATGGTGGCGAGCACCGTTTCCTGTTTTTGGGCCTCGCGCAGGAGCACGAGACCGTCGCGCACCGGGCGGTCGATCCACTTCGCATCCGCCTCGAGCGTGGCGAGCTCCGGTGGCGTGAAGGCCTCGGCTGCCGCGGCCGCAGGGGGCGCTACGGGCTCGGCGCGGGCGGCCTCGGCCACGGTCGATTCCGGGCGGGCGTTTTCCAGGGCCGGCTCGGCAGTCACCTCGGGGCGGCGGCCGCAGCCAACGATGAGCGGAGCGGCAAGCAGGGCCGCGACGAAGAGAAGGCGACCGGCGGCAAAACGAGGCATCGTGCACTCCGCGAAAAGGTCTTCGAGCGGAAGCGATGCTACGGCGTGCGGCGCGCGGCGGTCAATCCGGGAAGCGATGGCCGAGCTTCTCGCGCTTGGTGGCGAGATAGCGCTCGTTGAACTCGTGCACCGGCGGCAGGATCGGCACCTGGTCCACCACCTCGAGATCGAAGCCGCCGTAGATGAAGGCGTCGGTCTTCTTCGGATTGTTGGTGAGCAGCCGCACCCGCCTGAGGCCGAGATCCTTGAGCAACTGGATGCCGATCCCGTAATCGCGGGAGTCGGCCTTGAAGCCGAGCGCGAGGTTGGCCTCGACGGTGTCGAGCCCCTGGTCCTGGAGCTGGTAGGCGCGGATCTTCTCGACCAGGCCGATGCCGCGGCCCTCCTGCGGGAGGTAGACGAGCACGCCCGCCCCCTCGCGGCCGATCATGTCGAGCGCGATATGAAGCTGATCGCCGCAATCGCAGCGGAGGCTGTCGAGCAGGTCGCCGGTGAAGCAGGAGGAGTGGAGTCGCACGAGCGGGGCTGCGTGGTCCCATGGCTGGCCCATCACGAGCACGATCGGCTGCTGCGGCTCGTACTTCACTCCGTAGGCGATCACGCGGAAGCGGCCCCACTTCGTCGGCAGGTCGGCCTCGGCGATCCGCTCCACGAGCTTCTCGCGGGCGCGGCGGTGCCGGATCAATTCCTCGATCGAGATGATCTCGAGCGCGTGGTCGCGGGCGAGCGCGAAGAGCGCGTCGCGGTCGGCGCGGTTGCCCGATTCGTCGAGGATCTCGCAGAGCACGCCGGCCGGTTGCAGGCCGGCCATGCGCGCGAGATCGACGGCGGCTTCGGTATGGCCGGCGCGGCGGAGCACGCCCCCCTCCTTCGCCACGAGCGGGAAGAGGTGGCCCGGCCGCACGAAGTCGGTCGGCTTGGCCGCAGGGTCGAGGATCGCCGCGATCGTGGTCGCCCGTTCGGCGGCGGTGATGCCGGTGCGGGCGGTGACGTGATCCACCGGCACGGTGAACGCGGTGCCGAGCGGCGTGGAGTTGGCCTCGACCATCATCGGCAGCTCGAGCCGGCGGGCGAGGTCGGGGAGGATCGGCATGCAGACCTGCCCGCGGCCGTGCGTGATCATGAAGTTCACGATCCCGGTGGAGGCCTTGTCGGCGGCGCAGACGAAATCCCCCTCGTTCTCGCGATCCTCGGCATCGACCACGATCACCATCTCGCCGCGGCGGATGGCGGCGACGGCGGCCTCGATCGACGAAAAACGGTGGGGCATGGGAGTTTCTTCCGGCGGCGACGGGGCTCGGGCAACGCGAGCCTGCCAAACTGATTATAGGATGGGGATCCGGGCGGCGAGCCGCCGCCCCCGCCCTTTTTCCTGAGGAATCCGCCCCCGCCATGCTCGACCGTGAGGAATACATCGAGCAGGCCTACCTCTTCAGGGTGTTTGCCGAGCGGATCTCCGCAGGCATCGCCGCGCAGGAGGCGCTCGTGGCGATCGGGCAGGAGGTGCTGGCGACCTCGAAGCTGCCGATGGCGATCGACTACCTGGCGGGTGAACTCAAGCTCGTGGGCACGCTCTCCACGGCGATGACCCGACTGCCGCACTACTTCACGGCGTTTCAGTCGTTCGTGATGGAGAAGGCCGAGCAGGAGGGGGGCAGGTTCGACATGCGCACGGCGCTGGCGATGCTCGAGCGCGAGGCGAGCTACCGGGCCGACGGTGCGACGCCGCAGGGGCTCTTTTTCTATCGGTTCGAATGTCTGTCGCGCAACCGCCTCGAATACGACCGCGGCCTCGCGGCCGTGGCCGACGACGACATCTACGACGACGATTGGAAGGATTGGATTCGTACCGTCTCGCGGCAGGTGGGGCTGATCGACCTCGCCGATCTCGTCTATGTGCGAAGCCCCGAGTATTGGCGGCTCGAGAAGCGCGAGGCGCTGCTTGCCGGTCGCGAGGACGCCGGCCCCGATCGCACGATCCTCTTCGGCGGCAAGGAGGGGCGGATTGCGCGGGCCAACCGCGGCAAGGATCCGCTCTTCCTCTTTGCGGCGCTGCAGCGGCAGCTCGGATATCCATCCGTACCACGGCCCAACCCAATCGCTCCTTCTGCGGAATCGCCGGCGCTGCTCGCCCGCCGGCTCGAGCGGCTCGAGATGCGGGTGAAGCTGATCGAGGAAGAGTCTCGCGGCGGCATCGACCTCACCCGATTCGACCCCAAAAACTTTCCCGAGACATGACCGCCGACGCCGACACAATCTGGTCGGCCGCGATCGCGGCCGTGCGGCCGGAAACGCTGCTCGCGGGGATCTCGCTCGCCCTCGACGATGTGGACGAAATTGTCGTCGTCGGTGGCGGTAAGGCGGCGGCGGGCATGGCTGCGGGGGTCGAGGCGCTCTTGGGCAGCGACGGGCTTGCGCGGCATCGCGTGACGGGGCTTGTGAGCGTGCCGGAGGGCTGCGGCCGGCGGCTCGACCGCATCGAGGTCCGCGAGACGCGGCCCCTCGCCGCCAATCTGCCGACGCCCGCGGTCGTGCAGGCGACGGAAGAGATGCTCGCGGCCGTCGCGCAGCTCGGGCCGCGGGACCTCGTGATCGCGGTGATCACCGGCGGTGGCTCGGCGCTTCTGGCTGCGCCGCGGCCGGGTATCACGCTCGAAGAAAAGATCGCCCTCACGAAGCAGCTCTCCGGAGCGGGCGCGTCGATCGCGCAATTGAATGCGGCCCGGCGCGAGATGAGTCGCGTAAAGGGGGGTGGCCTCGCGCGGGCCTGCGGCGCGGGCCGGCTGATCGCGGTCGTGCTGTCCGATGTGATCGGCGACGACCTCGACGTGATCTCGTCGGGGCCGTGCATGCCGCTTGAGCCGGGCACGGCCGGAGTGTGGGTCACGCCTGCCGGCTGCCGCGTGGAGCATCGGATCGTGGGGAGCAACGCCACGGCCGTGGCGGCGGCGGAGCAGGCCGCGCGGTCGCTGGGCTACGAGGTGGTGCCGACACACGTGCCGGCCGAAGCCTCGGCGGAGGCGACGGGCCGGGCGCTCGCCGAGGAAGCCCTGCGGCTTGTGGAGAGTTCGCACCGAGATGGCCGGCCGCGGGCGATTCTTTCGGGTGGCGAGGCGACGGTGGTCGTGCCCGCGGAGCATGGCCGCGGCGGCCGCAACCAGCAGACCGTGCTCGCAGCGATCGAGGCCGTGACGCGGGAGCGTGGCAGCTGGCCCGATGGCCTCGTGATCGCGAGCGTGGGCACGGATGGCGAAGACGGCCCGACTGACGCGGCCGGCGCGTTCGCCGATGCAAGCGTGGCGCGGGCGATCGCGGCCTCGTCGCTCGACATCGGCCAGGCGCTCGCCCGGTGCGATGCCTATCCGCTCCTCGACGCAGCCCGCGGCCTCATCCGCACCGGCCCCACAGGCACGAACGTCGCCGACCTGCGGATCGTGCTCACAAAGTAGGGCAGGCTTCAGCCTGCCAACAGTAGGACGGGCTTTAGCCTGTCAAAAGTATCACGGCTTCAGCCTGCCAAATCGCCCGTGTGACAGGCTAAAGCCTATCCTACATTAGACAGGCTGAAGCCTGTCCTACTTTCGTGCTCACACGTCGCAGACCGTGACGGCTTCCTTCAGCCCCGCGAAGGCGTCGCGTGTGGGGATGAACTCGTGCCCCACCCAGCCCTTGTAGCCCATGTCGACGAGCTTCCGCATCGTGGCGGCGAAGTTGATCTCCTGGTTTGCGTCGAGCTCGCAGCGGCCCGGATTGCCGGCCGTGTGGATGTGGCCGATGACGTCCTTGCATTCATCCAGCCGGCGGATCAGGTCGCCGTTCATGATCTGCACGTGATAGAGATCGAACAGCAATTTCACGCGGGGCGAGCCGACCTTCCGCACGATGTTCGCCACGTAGTCGATATCGTCGCCCTGGTAGCCAGGGTGGCCCTTCATGGGGTGCGTGCCGTCGCGGGTGTTGAGGTGCTCGATGCAGACCGTCACGTTCTTCTTTTCGGCGAGGCTCGCCAGCTGCTTGAGCCCCTTCACGCAGTTGTCGGCCCCTTCCTCCCGTGAGATCTCGCCGCTCTTCGGGTCGTCGGCGTCGCGATACTTGAAGCCGGTGAAGGCGATCACGCTGGGCACGCCGTGCGCGGCGCAGGCCTCGATCATCTCGGAGGTCCGCTTGATCACCTCCTCGTGATACCGCGGATTGTTGAGTCCCTTCATGAAGGGCGCGCCGGGCATCCCGTTGGGGGCGATGGCGCAGGTGAGCCCGTGCTTCTTCATCGCCGGCCAGTCCGCAGGGCCGGTCAGCTCGATCGACCGGATGCCCAGCTGCTTGGCGACCTGGCAGCACTTTTCGAGATCCCACTTGTCGCCCGTGATGTTGAAGCACCAATAGACCATCGAGTGGTTGATGTTGCCCTTCAGGCCAGCCGTCGGCCCGGCGGCTTCGGCGGCGTGGATGAATCCGGCCGGCACCACGGCGGAGGCTGTTCCAGCAGCGGCAAATGTCTTGATCGCGTCCCGACGGTTGAGATGGCGGTTCATGCGTGAGGTTCTCCAGTAACGTTCGCGGTCGGAAGCCAGCAGCGTACGCAGGGCTTGCCGTCGCCGTACCGTAGCAGGGGCCAAGGCCCGGGAGAAGTTTCGGCGCAGCGAACCTGGTCGCCGATGCCGGCTGGGTTGGTTTTCGCTAGGATTTGTCGCCATGCCATCCATCAAGCGGATCCTCGTCACCGGCGGCGCCGGCTTCCTGGGCAGCCATCTCTGCGAGCGGCTTGTCGCCGCCGGCCACGACGTCGTCTGCGTCGACAACTTCTTCACGAGCCAGAAGTCGAACGTCGCCCACCTGCTCGGCTGCGGCAATTTCGAGCTCGTGCGGCACGACGTCATCCATCCGCTCTGGCTCGAGGTCGACGAGATCTACAACCTCGCCTGCCCCGCCGCGCCCGGCCACTATCAATACAACCCGATCAAGACGATGAAGACGAGCGTGATCGGGGCGATCAACATGCTCGGCATGGCGAAGCGGTGTCGGGCGAAGATTCTGCAGGCCTCGACGAGCGAGGTGTACGGCGATCCCGAGGTGCACCCGCAGCCGGAGAGCTACCGCGGCTCGGTGAACCCGATCGGCCCGCGGGCCTGCTACGACGAAGGCAAGCGGGCCGCCGAGACGCTCTTCATGGACTACCACCGCGCCAACAAGGTCAACATCCGCATCGTGCGGATCTTCAATACCTACGGCCCGCGGATGCATCCCTACGACGGCCGCGTGGTCTCCAACTTCATCCGCCAGGCGCTCGCCGGCGAGCCGATCACGATCTTCGGGTCGGGAGCGCAGACGCGGAGCTTTTGCTATCGCGACGACCTCATCGACGGCATGATGCGGATGATGGACGGATCCGACGACTTCGTCGGCCCCGTGAATATCGGCAATCCCGGCGAGTTCACGATCCGCCAGCTCGCGGAGCTCACGCTCGAGCTCACCGGCTCGAAATCGAAGCTCATCGAGAAGCCGCTGCCGGTGGACGATCCCGAGCGGCGGCGGCCCGACATCACGCTCGCGAAGCAGAAGCTCGGCTGGGAGCCGAAGGTGCCGCTGCGCGAGGGGCTCGCCAAGACGATCGACTGGTTCCGCTCGGTCAGGCTGAGCGACTTCCGCGCGCCCACGCCAAACTGGCAATGACCGCGATGCCGATCGCGAGCCCGATCACGTCGAAGACCCAATCAAGCGGCTCGGCGGCACGGGAGCAGAGGGGCTGCGTGGCCTCGTCCAGGATCGCAGCCAGCGCCAGGCCCGCGAGCAGCTTGAGCGGGCTGCGCGGCGTCCAGCGTCCGTAGGCCCAGAGCGTGGCGGCGGCGAGCAGGCCGAGGACGCCGTAGGCCATGAAGTGGAGCAGCTTGTCGCTCGGCGCGTTTGGCCCGAGAAACTCCTCCGGCTTGGGGTAGTGGGTGGCGGCGACGAGCACCACGGCGTAAGCGGCCGTCGCGGCCGCGAGCAGACGGGCCGCCCAGACGGGAAAACCCCGGAAAACAGCCGCTTCTTTTGGGCTTCGCCCGTCAGACGTCATTCGCTACCTTCCCGCCCTCGCAAGAGCCCCAAAACACCGGAGTGACCAGCTGCCATGAATCGCAAGGAACTGTCCGCCGTCGTGCTCGAACTGCTCGAGAAGGAGACCGGCGAGACCTATCCGGCCCTCGAGGATTCGACGTCGCTCCGCGAAGGGCTCAACCTCGATTCGCTCGACATGGCCGGCCTCGTGCTCCACATCGAGAGCCGTTTCGGCATCCAGATTGAAACCGAGTTGCTCGAAGGGATCAACACGGTGGGCGACATGCTCACCATGCTCGAGACGAAGCTCGCTGCCAAGGCGTCGAAGCAGGCGGCCTGATCGGGGCCGAAATGCCCCGCATGAACCACCTCCCCTCCCCCACGATCGCCGCCGCGGCCCGCTGCACGGTGGCGAGCCATGCGCTCGTCGAGGCCCGGCTCTCCGCGATCGTAGCCCTGCGCGACCAGCCGGTGCCGTCGGGCGCTCCCGCGCTGCCGCCGCGGTTTCTCAGGCACTGCGACGAACAGACGGTGGTGGGCATGCGGGCCGTCCTCGAGGCGATCGCCCGGCATCCCGCGCCGCGGCCGGCGTTTGATCGTTATGGCGTGATCGGCTCGTCGTGCGCGGCCGGCCGGATCGCGGCCGCTCAGACGCTCTCCCAGCTCAAGACGGGCGGCGCGGTCGTCGTCTCGCCCCATATCGTGCCGCAGTGTTCGCTGCATGCGCCGGCGAGCGCCGTGAGCGTGGCGCTCGGCATGCACGGCCCCACGATCGGCGCAAGCGGTGGACCGCATGCGCTCTCCGAGGGGCTCTTCACGGCGTTTTCGTTTTTGCAGGATGCCACGTGTGATGGGATCTGGCTCGTCGTCACCGAGTGGGACGAGGAGCCGCGGCTCGATCCGGCCGGCAAGCCGCTCGATGATCCGCTCTGTCGGGCGCTGGCGCTAGCGCTCGTGCCGGCGGGCCATGCCACCGCCGCGCTCACGCTGCACTTGCGCCGCGATGTCGAGATCGAGGCAGGCCTCGGGCAGGAGGCGCAGTCGCTGGCCGCGTTTGCGCGGGCGCTTGCGATGTGCGCCGCCGGCGGGGTGCTCGCCTCCTGGTCGCATGCCTGTCCCTGGGGCGCGGAGATCCGCGTCGTGGCCCGCGAGTCCGCGCAGCCCGCGGTGCCCGCCCTCCTCCGGGAAGCCGCATGATGACCGCCGCCGCCAGCCATTCCACGCGCGACGATGCCGTCGTGATCAGCGGCCTGGGAATCGTGTCGCCGCTTGGCCATGCGTTTGACGCTGTCGCCGATAGCCTGCTGGCGGGCCGTTCCGGCGTGCGGTCGGTCGATCCCGGTGAGTTTTCGCGGGAGAGCCGCCAGTTCGCCGCGCCCGTCGATGCAATCCCCGAGCCGCCAGCCGGCAGCTGCCGTCTTGCCGCCGGCGAGTTTGCCGGGCTCGGCCGGCTCGAGCAGCTCGTCGTGAGCCCGCTTGTGCATGCGATCTGCGATGCAGGCCTGGCCCGCGACCGTGGCGGCCTGCGGCTCGGCCTCGTGCTCGGCATGGGCGCGGAGCACTTGAAGCATTGGGAGCTCGATTTTCTCGGCGGTGGCGGCAGCGTGTTTGCGCCGCAGCGCGAGGCGACGCTCGTGGAGCGGCTCGCGCGGATCGTCGAGATCGACGGCCCGGCCGTGACGGTCGCCGCGGCCTGTGCCTCGAGCGGCTATGCGATGGCGCTTGGCCGCCGGTGGATCCAATCGGGCTGGGTCGATGCCTGCGTCGTCGGCGGCTGCGACATCTTGAGCCCCACGGCGATCGCCGCCTTCTACAATCTGCGGGCGCTCTCGCGCCGCAGCGACGATCCTGCGAAGGCGTCGCGGCCCTTCGATCGCGATCGCGATGGCTTCGTGATGGGCGAAGGGGGCGCGTTTTTCGTGATCGAGCGTGCGGCCACCGCTCGCCGGCGAGCCGCGCGGATTCACGGTGAGCTCGCGGGCATCGGCATGTCGAGCGATGCGGCCCACATGGTGACGCCCTGCACCGATCCCACCGAGGCGGCCCGTGCGATCACGATGGCGATGGCCGATGCGGCCGTCGCGCCTGAGGAGATCGACTATGTCAACGCCCATGCCGCCGGCACGCCCGTCGGCGACGTCGCGGAAGCCGGCGCGATCCGGCTCGCGCTCGGGGCCGCGAGCGACCGCGTGCCCGTGAGCTCCACGAAGAGCATGTCGGGGCATCTCGTGAGCGGCGCCGCGGCGTTTGAGGCCGTGGCCTGCCTCGCGGCGATCCACCGACAAGCGGTGCCGCCGACCTTGAATCTCGATCACGTCGACGAAGCCTGTCCGCTCGACCACGTGCGCCACGTCGCCCGCGCGGCCCGCGTGCGGGTGGCGGCGAGCAATTCCTTTGGATTTGGCGGCTCGAATCTCTGTCTGGTGATTCGCGCGGCCGCCTGAACGAACCGTTTCATTTTTTCCCTGGAGAAAGCAGCCATGCCCACGACCCATGCCGCCCCGCTCACCGTCGCTGAGATCGACGGGCTCCTCGAGCACCTGGTCGCCCATTGGCACGTGGTCGAGCCGGCCCACGCGGAAGAGGGCCTGCGCGGCAGGATCTGCGACCTGCATCGGTTCAACTTCCTCCTCTGGCACGAGGAAGACATCGCCCGTTCGCCCGACGTCACCGACGCGCGGATCGCGCAGGTGAAGCGGGCGATCGACAAATACAACCAGGCCCGCAACGACTCGATCGAGAAGGTCGACGACTTCCTGATCGAGGAGCTCGCCCGCCGCGGCATCGCGGCCGGCCCCGACGCGCCGGCGGCCACCGAGACGCCCGGCGCCGCGATCGACCGGCTCTCGATCCTCGAGCTGCGTCGCTTCCACATGCGCGAGCAGATCGATCGCCGTGACGCCACGACCGAGCACCGCGAGAAGGCAGCAGCGCGGATGGTGGTGCTCGACATGCAGCGGGCGCACCTGATGGAAGCGCTCGGCCGGCTGATGGGAGAGATCTTTGCGGGCCAGCGGCCGCTGCGTGTCTTCCGGCAGATGAAGATGTACAACGACCCGACGATGAATCCGTATCTCTACAAGGCGAAGGGCACCGCCGCAGCCGCCTGACGCAAAGTAGGGTAGCCTTCAGGCTGCCTCCCTGTGGGGTAGCCTTCAGGCTGCCATGCCTCTCAGTACGACAATCCCCCGCGCCTGCCTGCGGCACCATCGGCTTGCAGCCGGTGGTAGACTGTCTCCACCGCGCCCCCGTAGCTCAGTGGATAGAGCGACGGTTTCCTAAACCGTAGGTCACAGGTTCGATCCCTGTCGGGGGTACTGAGTTTCTGCGTCCCTCACGACGTCCAGCGATTGTTCGCGGGCGTCGTGAAGCCGGCCTTGGCCTATCCCATCTGCGCCAGTGGAACGTGGGGATAGGAAAGAATCCGCTGATCCATCGTGACCAGATCGCTGCTGAAGTGCCTTGCTGTGGCGACAATGATCTGATCAGCGGGGTCAGCGTGAAACTGTCCCGGCAGGCTACACGCATCGGCAGCGATGTCCGGAGTGAGTTCAAGGAGCTTTACACCCGGATATCCGAGTGCAGCATGAAGCCATTGCTCAGTCGCCATGGGCAGTCGAAGACGCCCGCGCTCGACAAGTTTCGCAACTTCCCAGCAGGAGATTGCGCTAACGCCTATGTGCCGCGTTTCGTGCTGTGCGATGAACGCCTTCGCCTTCGTCGAAAGCCGATCATCCTGGTGTACCCACCAGACCCAGACATGCGTGTCGAGGATGATCACCGCGTTGATTCCCAGTCGCCTTCGGCAACGCTCTCGAACGGCCCTTGGTACTCCACCTTCATCCCGCTCAGCGGATAACGCGACCCGCCTTCGGCATTTGTAGAAACGACTGGACTGACCGTTACTTCAACCCGTTGGCCAGGTTCGTATGGCAACTGCTCAAGAACGACGGAGCCGCGTGCTCCGACCGTCGCTTGAATATGAACGTGCTTGTCAGGGTTGCTCATGGGCTGCAAGCCTCCGGGATACATCATATGGACATGCCCAAGTATACGGTCGCCTCGTACGGGCAGCGCGAGAGGCAGTCTTGCACCTCCCTTCCGGCCGGCGGCCTCCCGTTTCGTGGTTCCCGATTTTGCACCGGGTGACTTCCCCTTTTCAGGTGATCTCCAGGGTAGACTGCGTTTGTTGAATCCCTGTCGGGGGTACTAGAAAGAAGGTAGCCATGGATATCGTGTGGTTTCTTTTGATCGGGATCGCCGCGGGCTGGCTCGCTAGTCAGATCATGAAGGGCGGCGGCTCGGGGCTCGTGACCGACCTCATCATGGGCGTGATCGGCGCCATTCTCGGCGGATTTCTGTTCGGCCTGCTCGGTCTCTCCGCGACCGGCCCGCTCGGCAGTCTCGTGACGGCCACGGTCGGTGCCATCGTCCTGATCGCCGGCCTTCGCCTGATCAACCGCCAGCGGCTCTGAAGAACGTCTTCGGTCGGCCCGCCGGTCAAGACGGCACAGTGCCGTCGATGACATCAGCCGACGCGCCTGGAACGCTGTTGGGCCCGGTACGCCCGCACCGCGTCGACGATTTCCTGCTCGATTTCGGGCGTCAGTTCTTCGGGCGGCATGTGCTTCCATGCATCGCGAAGCGTTTCGCCCGCGCGACGCCGCAGTTGCTCGTGGAGCATTTCCTGAATCGCATCAGTTGATAACAGCCCAGCGTCGGTCGCCTTCCGCGCGAGGTCATCAGGCAATGTGATCTGAACAGTGGTCATGGCCCGTCGAACTCCCTTTGCTCAACTCAATGCAGGAAGTATACGCCCGTACATTTTTACGTCAAGTAGCGGTAAAGTAACTCTTGATCACGAGGCTCGCGAGGGCCACCGCCGGCATGACCCAGATCGTGGCCAGCCGCCAGTGTCGCGAGATGTTGCCGATCGAGGCGAGCCACACGAGCCCGATTGCGACCGTGACGTCGAGCACCCACTGAAACGGCACCGCGCCTGAGCCGCCATTCACCCAGTCGACGAGCGGCGCGACGGTCATTCGCACGGGATCGTCAGCCGGCACGCCGATGAAGCAAGACGCGAACACCCGCAGGCCGAACGCCGCAAACGGGATCAGCCCGGCGACGAGTTCCACGCGACGGGAAAGCTTCGGCAGCGGCGCCGCCCAGATGGCGGTCCAGAGCGTCGTGAAGAGCAGGAGGCGGATCGTGTCCATGGGTTCCGAGTGTAGCCCGCCATGCCCGCGTGTACGGGGCCCTCGCTCATTAGCTTTTAAGAACGAATGCGATCGATGAACTCCGCACCGAAGCCGTCCCTCGCATCGTCGTACCAGGCTGCCGCTTCACAGAGTTCAAGAAGGGCAGCAGGTTCGACCTGCAGATTCACGATGCGGCTCGCTCGGCCCGACGGCGTTCAAGGTGCTCGCGAGCCTGACGCAGAGCGATGTCGGCGGGAAGCGGCTTCACGAGTCCCTTGTCGATCATCTCGATCCTTCGAGCCACTTCGTCGGCCCACGCCTTCGCAACCTCCGCACTGGCGAAGCCCGCGTCATGATCGATCGTCTCATCGATTCTTTCCGCGATGAATTCGCGGTCAGACGCCGGCAACGCCAGCACTCTGGCGAGAAGTTCGTCGCGAGCGGGGTTGGGCTGAGTGCCGGTGCTCATGTGTTGAAGTCTCCATGATTCAAAAAGTATACGCCCGTACATTTTTAGTCAACCCGGCATCTCCTTGGTGACGACACGGCCTGTCGCCTCCCGCCTATTGATGATGCTCATGGGGACGGGCGTGCTTGGGCGCTGATGGCCGAACGCCTCGACGCCGGAGCTCCGCGAAGCAGGCCCTCGACACTCACGTCTTCGTCGATCTCCGGCCAGTGGATTCCGTATCCCGCTCCGGCGATCTGGAAGCGACTCAGTTGTTCGGGTGTGGCGTGCAAGAGCCGGGGAAACCATGCTAGTGGAGCGCAGATCGTGCGGCCGTCGGCCAGTGCAGCGCAAACGGAGTCTTGCGTGCACGACACCTTCACGATTCGTTCACCCGCCGTTGCCATGTTCACGTGCCTTAATCCGTATCAACGAGCTGGTAGACCTTGCCCTTGGTTGTGAGCCAGGCGATGTCGCCCTCGACCGCATGATGGTGGACTTGCCGGAGCAGTGCCACCGTCTCCGACTCGAGGCACGGTTCGCTCGGGTCAGATTCTGGGATCACCATCTCGACCTCGACGGCCACGATCAAACGATCAGTCTGGATCAACCGCTTGCGCGTCACTCGTCGTCCGGGAATTCGCATCGTTCGATCCACAAGGTAGTTAAGTCGCAGAACCCCGTGCCACGAGTTCACAGTGCGCTGCTGTCGCCAGCCGGTCGAGGGCGTCGGATGGCAACTGGCCTCCGGCCATGAAATCGGCCAGGTCCTGAAATGGGATGCCCGTCGCCAGAGAGAACTGTTCGTAGGGCTGCCTCAACGCGGTCACGGCACTCCGCAGCCGCCCGCTGACCGTGTCTTCCGATGCAGCCGCGTCGCGGGCCTTTGCTCGGTCGAGCAGCCATGGAAGCTCGCCCCGTATGGCCGCCTCAGATCTTAGAAGCGACGCCTTCACTTCCTCCCAATCGAGCCAAGTGGCGGGTGACTCCCGCCGGGCCATTAGAATCTCGAGGTGCTCGCGGGGCACGGGCAAGGTGACGTTCGCAGGTAGCGGCTCGGGGAGTCCGTTATCGATCCTGTCGATCCGGCGATCGACCTCGATCATCGCCGGCACGTTGCTGATAACGACACGGTCCAGGTCCATTTTGTTGCGGGCGTTGTCGATATCGATCCCGACGACCCGGCCTTGCCCATCGAAGTCCACGATGACACCGGCCGCGATTTCGACGCTCTCCACGCTTGGGCGTTCCGTGAACTCCACATAGAGCGAGTCGGTATCGGAGTAATAGGTGAGTTTCATGCCGCTGGGCATCCCGTCACGTCGGCATCACGAGCATGCGCAACCGTCTCTCCGAACGTCACTCCTGGTGAAAACTCATCTAGGGCGTTGCGCACCTGCGGAAACTCGAAATAAATCCGCATCAGGCAGTCGTATACCCGCGACTGCAAAACAGCCCCGTTGAGCCACCGCGAGATGCTCTCGGGTGCGCAACGAATCCTTTCTGCGAACTTCTCCTGGGTGATGCCCAGTTCCTTGATTCCAGCCTTGATTTGCTGCGGCGTCAGAAGCCCAATGTGCTTTCGCAGCGCTGCCTGAAGCGGTTCATCGCCCTCCTCGTCCGTCACAGACAAATCGCAAGCCGCACAGTGCCACTCCGGCATGTCAGTCACAAGCACGTCATACGCGGTGCCCTCATACCGCAACTTCCGATGGTGCGGAGGGGCTATTCGTCTCGTAAACGCACCGCCGCACTGATAGCACTTTGGGAGTTTCTGGCTCATCACTCAATCTCCGGAATGCGGTCGATAGGCCTCTTCGCGCAGCCGGCGGGAGTGGGCATCGGGGTCTGTGATGTCGGACCGGTAGCCGATCAGGCCGAGGTCACTCCATCGCTGCACGAGTGCGGCACCGGTCAGGCGGACTTTGGTCTCGCCAGTCGCCGTGCCCGCAGTGGCCTTGGCGAGCCGGTCGGCAACGTAGTCAGACACTGTCATGCCCGCCTTGGCCGCCTCGGCGGCGATTGTGCGTTCCAGTTCGTCCGGCAGGTTGACGACGATGCTCATGGCAATGGGTTTGGCTTGGGGCTGACGGTTGCGCGTTGTATTGTCCGGCCGCGGTGTGATCAGCCCTCACGCGCTCCGCCGCAACACGTTTTCGAGTTCTTGCAGCGACAGCGGTTGCGGCAACGGCTTGCCTGCTTCCTCCAGTGTCTCGATCGCCTCTTCAACGAGTTCGCAAAGCTCGGCGAACACCTGCTGGGCGTCGTCACCATAGGATCCGCCGTACATCAACTGCGGACAGGTGCCGATGAAGCACTTGTCTTCGTCCGACCACGCGACAACTTTCAGGTATCGGTCGACTTTCGCCATTGGTTCACCTCGTCGATGGCCTTCTGCGTGTTTGAAAAGAGCCGCGTCCCCTTTTACTCGTCCTTTTACTCGTCAAGATTACGCTGGATCGCTGCTTTCATCTCGCTGAGATCGAATGGCACGGTTTCGCCACGACTGATCTGCTCGATGCCGTGGTTCACGTCCTCGATGAGCTTTTCGCGACGCCGCAGCAGGCTGACCGCATCGTCGAGGGCTTCGGTTCGATCGTGATACAGGCCACTGGAGATGGCCTGGACGAGAAACTGTTCGTTTTCAGGTGACAAGCCGCTCATGTTTGGATCTGAAGGGAATTTCTATTGCCCGTTCACGCGGGCGCGGTGGCTGGCGTGGAGGATGGTCAGCCCGATCACCTCGTCACCCCGGTAGCGCACGATGATGTCATCGGGCCCGAGCTCGCTGTCGGTTGCCTCGGCGCCCGGCTGGAAGTTGACATACATCACGTCCGCGGGTTCGTCATACGTGCAGTGCATCGAACGATGCGGGGCCTGGAGCATCGCGGGGATCAGGTCGAGAAAGGCGCTTGGCTGAAACGGGGTCATGGCCGTCGCCTTCCTCACGCGGCATCGACGAGCTGGTAGACCTTGCCCTTGGTCTTGAGCCAGGCGATATCGCCTTCGACAGCGTGTTCATGCACTTCGCGGAGTAGTTCGACCGTCTCCGACTCGAGGCATGGTTCGCTCGGATCAGACTCGGGGATCACCATCTCCACTTCGACCGCCACGATCAGTCGGTCCGTCTGCACGAGCCTTGTGCGCTTCACGCGTTGTCCCGCTATACGCATTGGTCAGCCTTCTTCGAAAAAGTCTTCGTCACCGAGGAGATGTGCCGTTACAAGCTTGGCTACGCCCTCGCGTCGCAGCAGGGCCCAGACGACCTTGCAATCATCCCCGTTGGGCAGCGGTAACCGCATTTCGACGATTGGGTTTGGACGGGCGAGCCGCCGTTCCGTGATCAGCCGTGCCTCTGCCATCCCAGCGATGACCTGCCACTCCATGATACCGCGTTCCAAAAGCCGCTCCCAAGCATGGTCGCCGATCAGGTAGTGGCCCTCAGCCACAAGCCGGCGGATTTCTTCGAAGAGTTGGGGCACGGTTTGGTTCGGCAGTCTGCGGGCGGGCCGTCACTCAAAGGAGTGTACATGCGTACCCTCCCGCGTCAAGCCCCCGCGATCGCGATCCGCGTCTTCGGAAAGAGCTGCGTCCCCTTTTTCAAAAGTTCTCACGCAGCGTGCCGCCGATCACGAACCTCGCGGCGGCATCGATATGCTCGGGCTCGGTCGTTTCACTCTCGGCCAGGTCGGCCGCCGTACGGGCCACCTTCGCCAGCCGGTCCATCGACCGCGTGGAGAGCGTGTTGGCGTCGATCGTGGCCTTGTAGTGCGCAAGCGCCGCGGGCGAGAGCCGGCAATAGTCGATCACTGATCCGCCAGGGATCGCGGCGTTGAATGCGATCTCCGTGCCCTGAAACCGCTCCCGCTGTCGCGTTCGGGCCGCCTCCACCCGTGCCCGCAGCTTCGGCGACACTTCGTCCTCCGTCGGTGCAAACCGTTCATCGGTCGTGAGCGGCTTGAGGGTCACCTGCAGATCGATGCGGTCGGAGATCGGGCCGCTGATCTTCGCTTGGTATTTCTTCACGTCGGCGGGCTTGCAGCGGCAGCGGTCGGTGCCGAAGAAGCCGCACGGGCAGGGGTTCATCGCGGCCACGAGCGTGAACCGGCAGGGATACGTGAAGCTGCCGCCCACCCGCGTCACGGTGATTTCGCCCGATTCCAGCGGTTGCCGCATCGCCTCGAGCGTCGACGACGCGAATTCCGCGATCTCGTCGAGAAAGAGCACGCCCAAATGGGCCATCGTGATCTCGCCCGGCCGCGGCACTCCCGTCCCGCCCCCCACGATCGATTGCTTCGACGCCGTGTGATGGATCGACCGCATCGGCCGCCGCGTCACGGCCTGGCCATCTTTCTCGAGGGCGCCCGAGGCCGAGTAGATCCGTGTCAGCTGCACCTTCTCGGCGTCATTGAGCCGCGGCAGGATTCCCGGCATGGCGCTGGCGAGCAGCGACTTCCCTTCGCCGGGCGGTCCGATCAGCAGGAGGTTGTGGCCGCCGGCCGCCGCCAACAGTGCGGCCTCCTTGGCAGTCTCCTGGCCGCGGATCTTCCCGAAATCGACCGACCGCTCGACCACGCTTTCAAACACGATCCGCTGCTTGAGCGCGTTTTCGAGCGTGCGACGGCCGGCAAAAAACTCCGTCACCTCCGAGAGCAGGCTCACCGGATACACGCCGCAGCCTTCGTGCCCCGGCTTGGCCAGGATCAGGGCGGCTTCCTTTTCGTTCCCGGTCGGCACGATCAGCTTTTGACCGGCCTTGGCCATGTAGGCCAGCGACAACACGCCGGGCACGC